>CANRNO010000001.1 GCA_947632065.1 uncultured Bacilli bacterium
TTGCATAAAAAAATGAATCTGTGGAAAACACAAATTCATTTTTTCTTTTGTTTCCTATTTTTTACCGGAACTCAAAATGCAACTTCCTTATATACTTCTGTATTAAAATTATGTTGATTATCAGATAAAGTCTTTAATTTTTCTGTTTGTATTAAGAAATAATTATATTCAAGTAAATTTCTTTTATCTGGTGTTACTGGATCATCCCAAGTTAAATCTAAATTATACCATTGATTATTTAAAAACACTGCATTCCAAACATGTGAATCACTAGATACCTTAAAGTTTTTAATACCTAAATCATTTAAGAATAAAGCCATACTATCAGTATATCCTCCACATAAAGCATGTCCTTCAAGTAAAGCACCATAAGCATTATCAGATTCAAAATTAACTATATTATTATCACTTCTATCAGAATCATAAACACTATTATTTATAATATAATCATGTATTTTTCTTATTTGATCTTGTTTATTAAGTGACTCATCAAATATTTCATCTTCAATTTCCTTAACTTTATTAGAAACTTTACTAATCATCTCATCATTATAAACTCTTTGTATATGAATAGTGACTTTACCAGTAGAATCATATTCAGTTTCAATATGTTTAAAACCATTAAAAGGATGAACATAATTATTAATATGAGAAAGAGTAGTTTGATCATTCGCAAGAGCTTTAACCTCATCTATGCAACCCTCATACTCATCTGGACAATAAAAAGTAAAATTCTTTTTACCAGCATTAATCACAGAATAATAAATATTATAAATATCTTGTTTATTATCAGGACTAAAATCTTTAGTATTTTGAACAAATTTAAAATTATAATCTCTAAAATATTCATTAGTATTACCTAAACTAACCTTAGGTTTTTGTTTTAAGTTCATAGGCATATATTGATATAAATATTTATAATATAAATCTATAAAATCACTTCTAAAACTATAACAAATCCCTAGTGTAATCAATAATAATCCTAAAATTATAAATTTCTTCATAATATCACCGCTTTTAGTATATCAAATGGTAAAAAATAAGTAAATAATACATAAAATTAAAGTTTAAGTTGACATGACAAATAATAATTTAATTGTTGAAGTAAGTAAATCATGCTATAATTATTATAATATAGGAGGAATATTAATATGAATGATGATAATAAAAAAGATTCTCTTTCAAGTATGAATGATTTGTTTGGTACTAAAATAAATAAAGAAGAACCTGTAAAAAAAGAACAAATTGATGAATCAAAATATGAAGATATTCCAGAAATTAATAAAGCTATGCTTCCAAAAACAGAAGAGTCAACCCAAGTAGAAGAAGATAATGAACAAAAAGAAGAAAAAAGTGAAGAACCAACAAAATTTATAAATGAAGAATATGTAAATGAAGAAAGTGATGATAAACCTTTAGTAGATACTTCTCAAGAAAATGAAAATACAAATAATAGTATGGTTAATGAACTAATTGATATCGCAAAAAACTTTGATTTTAGTAAATTAAAAATTAATATCGCAACAATTGCGCTTATACTATCTTTAATAGGATGCTTATTTTACAATATAATTCTTACTATTCCAGCACTTTTGTTATCATATCTTGCTTATCAACAATCACAAAGTGGTAAATTAGATAAACAGTCTAAACTTATCGCAGTCGCAGCGTTACTATTAAGTGTAGTAGGTTTAATATCTATAGTAATGAGTTATATTTCTAGACTTTTAATATTTTAAAAAGGAAGTGAAATCATGAAAATATGTCCAAAATGTAAAATGCAAATAAGAGATGACGATAAAATATGTCAATTTTGTGGTGCTGCTCAAATGAGCAATGATAGTCCAATGAAAAACTATGAAGAAGCAAAAGCCAAAAGAAATGAAAAAATGACTCCAGCTAGAAGAAAAAGTAAAAGACAAGAAAACTTTGTTTATTTTTCAAACTTTATTTTATTAGTTTTATTCATCGCAGCGATTGCTTGGGCTATATACTATTTCTTTATCCAAGGTAATTTGGATACATCTGGTTCAATGCCAATGGATGGAATTTTAGATAAAATAGGAAAGTTATTTAAATAATTAAAAAACTATCAATTTAGTTAATTGAAAGTATTAAGAGAGATGAATTTAATAAAATTCTTAAATGAATTTGTTAAATTCATTCTTTTTTTGTTATTAATTGTATAAAACGTGTGTTTGACTATACTTTTTTCTTGTGTTAAAACAATTGTAATCTCTAAAGAAAGGAAAGTGGTATTATGATTAAACTAAGAGATTATAATATTGATTATTTATATGATAAGAAGTTAAAAAAGAAGGGAGGATAGAGTTAATTAATCCAAAAGATATAGGTGATAATAATAAATTATCTATTGTATCAGATACTATGTTTAAAACAATGTTTTTTAATGAGGATAGAATAAAATATTCATCTAAGTTACTGTCTTATTTTGTAGATGTAAGTTATGAAGAGTTATGTAATAGTTTAAAACTATCAAAAGATTTACTTGATAAAGATAATTATTATGAAAAAGGACAAAGAGTAGATTATGTAGGGAGAATAAAAGATACATACTTAAATATAGAAGTAAATAATTCAACAGATCCAGATGTAATGAGAAGGAATGTATTATATGCATTTAGATTAATGAATAAAAATAATAAGATAGGAGTTAGTAATAGAGATATAGGAAAAACACAAGCAATACAGATAAATATAAACAATTTTGCATTTGTAGGAATAGATAAAGCAATAGATGTATATACGATACAAAATAAAGATAATATAGGGCTTATAAATAGTCCGATAATAATACAAATATACTTGCCAAACTTAATAAAAAAATTATATAATGAAGGTGTAGAAAAATTAAGTGAAATAGAAAGATTACTACTGGTATATGTTATAAGCGATATAGATACTTGTAGGAAGGTAAGTATAGGAGATGTGATAATGGAAGAGTTTATAAAAGATGCCAAAGATGCAAGCTGTGATAATGATACATTAACATCATATGATAAAGAATGGGAAACTAAGTTATGGGGTCGTGAAGAAGGAATAGAAGAGACAAAAATAAACATAGTAAAAAATATGTTGAAAGATAATTTACCTATAGAAAAAATTATTAAATATACTTCATTAACAGAAGAAGAAATAAAAGATATTCAAAATAAAGAAGGCCTATAATAAAAGCCTTCTTTTAAAAATAAAAAAACCTATAAGATCATCTTATAGGATTATTCCATATTATTTTTCATTTTAGTTAATCTTGATTTCATACGAGCTGCTTTGTTCTTATGAACAAGACCACTACTATGAGCCTTATCAATTCTTTGTAAAGCTATATTTAATTTTTCTGCAGAAACCTCTTTATTTCCTTCTTTAACACTTTTTTCAAAATTCTTAACTGCAGTTCTCATACTTGAAGTAATTAATGTATTTACTTTTTCTTTTTTTCCATTACTTCTTACGCGTTTTTTAGCACTTTTAATATTTGGCATTTTTTCACCTCACTTTTTAATAAACATATTAATCTTAACAAAAAATCATTAAAAAATCAAATAAAATCTACCAATTTGGGAAAAATATTAAAAAGGTGATATTATGCATGAAATAGATTTAAAGGATAAAAATTTAAGAACAGACCTTATTATAGAAACAATTTCTAATAAAAACAAAGTAAAAGGAGTAGAACAAAAAAAGAAAAGTTATGGAAAAATAACAGTAGAAGAGACCACTATAAATGATGAAGCATCAAATATATTAGGAAAACCTCAAGGTATTTATAAGACTATCTCTTTTGAAGATATAACAGATAAAGATAATTATAAACAAGTAGAAGATATCTTTATTAAAACATTTAAGAATATGCTTAAAGAAGAAAATATTAAAGATACAGATACCGCTTTAATAATTGGACTTGGAAATAAAAAATCAACACCAGATGCCTTAGGACCTAAAACTTTAGATAATATTTTAGTTACAAAACATCTTTTTGCTTTAGGTAGTGTTGAAAAAGGATACAGAGAAACGTCAATATTCTTACCTGGTGTTACTGGAAGTACAGGAATAGAGACTAGTAATTTAATTAAAGCAGTCACAGACACAGTAAAACCAGACTTTGTAATTGTAATAGATGCGCTTTCAGCATCCAATATTTCTAGAGTAAATAAAACTATTCAAATGAGTAATACTGGAATAACTCCAGGATCAGGAGTGGGAAATCATAGAATGAAAATAGACAAAGAAACTCTAAATATTCCAGTATTTGCTCTAGGGGTACCAACAATAGTAGATGCAGTTACCATCGCAACAGATACAATATTTTATATGTATAAACAATTTAGTTTTAAAATGGATAATATCGATAACGATAAATTAAAATTAATCCCAGAATCATATCAAAATTACTTATCATATGATAAAGAATTATCCCAAGAAGATAAAAGTAAAATATTTGGTATGATTGGAACACTTACCTTTGAACAAACTCGTAAACTTTTATACGAAGTATTATCTCCCATAAACTATAATTTAATGGTTACTCCCAAAGAAGTAGATTTCTTAATTGATAAATTATCTTTGTTATTAGGAAACGGTATAAATAAAACATTACATAAAAATATTAATTAAACTCTTAAAACGACAAAAATATCTTAAAGACTATACTATCATAATTAAAAGAAAGGTAGTGTAGTTATGAAAAAAGTAAAATTAAAAAATAAAAAGAGAAAAAGAAAAGTTTTACTTTTTTTCTTCATAAGTATATTTATATATAGTATTTATATAACATTTACTTACTTAGATAATAAAAATATTTCATATGACAATAAGACAATTGCCACAATACTTCTAAAATCAAGTAATAAATCTTTAAAAACAAAAAAAGAAAATATTTTAAATAATATTATTAAAACTATATCTAATCCTATAAATATAGTAAATAATAATTATAAAGGATTAGTAAAAAATAAAAACATATCCCAAAAATCATCTTTAGAAAAAAAAGAAAATAATGAAGCTCTTATTTATATTTATAATTCCCATCAAACAGAAGAATATAAACCAAGTAACTTTGCTGAATACAGTGTATCTCCAACAGTGATGGCTACTAGTTATATTTTAAAAGAAAAACTAAAAGAAGATGGTATTAACAGTATAGTAGAAGAAAGAAGTATAAAAGATTATCTTAATGCCAATAACAAGAAATATGTATATAGTTATGAAGCAAGTAGAAGTTATATGGAAAGTAGTAAAAATGATAATCCCTCTTTAAAATATTTCATAGATGTCCACAGAGACTCTCTTCCAAGAGATAAAACAACTGTTGAAATAAATGGTAAAAACTATGTAAAAATCATATTCTTAATTGGACTTGAAAATCCTAACTTTGAAAGTAACTTAGAATTTAGTACTAGAATAAATAATAAATTAGAAAGTATGTATCCAGGTATTAGTAAAGGAATATATAAAAAAGGTGGAGCAGGAGTAAATGGTGTTTATAACCAAGATTTTTCTTTTAATACAATATTAGTAGAGTTTGGAGGACCAGAAAACACTATAGATGAAGTATTTAATTCAACAGTTGCTTTTGAAGAAGCCTTTACAGAAGTCCTAAAAGAAAGTGTAGGTTAATATGAAAGTAAAAAGAACAGCTAAAATAATATTAATGACACTAGTAATTACTTTTTTAATTTTATATATTTCTTGTAGTACAGGTTACTACGAAGTAGAAAATAATAAAAAAGCTAAATTAACAGACGATGCTTTAAAAAGATATGAACAAGATGTAAAAGCTGGTAAAAAAATAGATTTAGATAGTTATATACCTGAGGATAAAAGTTATGTAAATAATGTAGTAAAACTAACAAGTGGAGTAAGTCGTGGAATAGAAAAATCTATGAATACTATTATGAGGTATATATTTAAAGAAATGGAAAAAGCAGTAAAAGAAAATAATAAGTAATATTTAAAAAGAAATATAAATCTGTTAAAATAATACATAGGAGGTCTATATGAAAGATATTAATTTTAAAATAGATAATATAAACTTTTTATGTAGAAGTTGTGCTATTGTAAGAAATAATGATAAAGTTTTATTCCAAAAACTAAAAAAAGATACCTTTTGGGCTTTACCCGGAGGAAAGATTGCCTTAGGAGAGACGACGAAAGACGCGATAAGAAGAGAGTTAAAAGAAGAGTTAGATATAGAAGATATTAGTATAAAAGATACCTCATCTGTTGCTGAAAACTTCTATGTTAAAAACAATACTAAGATACATCAATATATATTTACTCATAAAGTAGTATTTAACGATCCTAAATATAATGATATAGAAGATACATTTGATAGTAAAGAAGAAGGTAAAGATACAATATTTACTTGGATAAAAACAAGTGATTTAAAAAAGTCTTTAATAAAACCAGATTATATAATAGATATAATATTAAAAGATAATGATGATGTAGTTTTTTCAACTAACATAGAAGATTAAAGTGTTTTTGCTTTAATCTTTTAATATATAAATAAATTTGTTATAATAAGTAGTGTTTAGGAGGTGTCAAAATGCAAGAATTTATAAGAAACTTTTGTATAATTGCACACATTGATCATGGTAAATCAACTCTCGCAGATCGTATATTAGAAAAAACTAATGCTCTTGATAAAAGACAAATGAAAGATCAATTACTAGATTCTATGGATATAGAAAGAGAACGTGGTATAACTATTAAACTTAATACAGTAGAATTAACTTATAATTATAAAGGACAAGATTATTTTCTAAATTTAATAGATACTCCAGGACATGTAGATTTCTCATATGAAGTATCTCGTTCACTAGCCGCAAGCGAAGGAGCACTACTTGTAGTAGATGCCTCTCAAGGAATAGAAGCTCAAACACTTGCCAATCTATATCTAGCCCTTGATAATAACTTAACAATAATACCTGTAATTAATAAAATAGACCTTCCTAATGCTGATGTAGAAAAAGTAACAGAAGAATTAATAAATCTTGGATTTGATAAAGAAGATATCGTTTTAACAAGTGCTAAAACAGGACAAGGAGTAGAAGAGTTACTTGAAAAAATAATAAAGATTATACCTTCTCCAAAAGGAGATAGTAAAAAACCTCTAAAAGCATTAATATTTGATAGTATCTTTGATCCATATAAAGGAATAATCACAAGTATTAGAGTAGTAGATGGAGAAATAAGAAAAAAAGATATTATTTTAATGATGCAAACAAATGCCTTTTATGAAGTGTTATCTCTTAGTATAAATACTCCTAAAGAAAAAGAAGTAGATGTACTAAAAACAGGACAAGTAGGATACCTTTATGCATCAATTAAAAGTATAGAAGATGTAAAAGTAGGGGATACCATAACTCATAAAGATAATAAATGTGATAAAGCACTTTTAGGATATAAACCAATGAAACCAACAGTATATTCAGGTATTTATCCAATAGAGTCAAATAAATTTGAAGATTTAAGAGAATCTTTAGAAAAGCTAAAATTAAATGATGCTGCCTTAACCTTTGAACCGGAAACATCAACTGCTTTAGGATTTGGTTTTAGATGTGGTTTTCTAGGACTTCTACATATGGAAATAATTCAAGAAAGACTTGAACGTGAATTTGGAATAGAAATAATCGCTACATCTCCATCAGTTATTTATAAAGTAGAATTAACAAATAAAAATACAATATTAGTAGATTCACCAAACAAAATGCCAGATAAAGTAAAAATAAAAAAGACACTTGAACCTTACGTTAAAATAAGTATCTTTTCACCAAAAGAATATATCGGACCAATAATGGAATTATGTCAAAACAAAAGAGGAAGTTTTCTAAATATGGATTACCTAGATGAAAAACGTGTTACCATAAATTATGAAATGCCTCTTGCTGAAATAGTATATGATTTCTTTGATAAATTAAAGTCATACACTAAAGGATATGCTTCATTTGATTATGAAGTAACAGATTATAAAGAAAGTTCTTTAGTTAAAATGGATATTTTACTTAATGGAGAAATTGTAGATGCTCTAAGTTTAATAGTACATAAAGATTTTGCTTATAATCGTGGTAAAGCTATAGTTGCTAAATTAAAAGAAATTATTCCAAGACAATTATTCGAAGTACCAATTCAAGCAAGTATAGGATCAAAAATAATTGCTAGAGCTGATATAAAAGCTATGAGAAAAAATGTTCTTGCTAAATGTTATGGTGGAGATGTATCACGTAAGAAAAAACTTCTAGAAAAACAAAAAGCAGGAAAGAAAAAGATGAAAATGTTAGGAAGTGTAGAAGTACCAAGTGAAGCATTCTTATCTATTTTAAAGGCTGATGAAAAATGATAAAAGCCATGTATGTTCATATCCCATTTTGTAATAATATCTGTTCTTATTGTGATTTCCCTAAAATATATTATCAAGAAGATTTAATAGATAAATATCTAGATACACTAAACTATGAATTAGAAAAAGTTTATAAAAAAGAAATGATAGATACTATTTATATAGGAGGAGGAACTCCTAGTAGTCTTTCTTTAAAACAGACAATAAAACTATTTGAAATATTAAAAAAAGTTAAGAAAAGTAAAAATATAGAATTCACAATAGAAGCTAATTTCGATTCCATAACAGAAGAAAAATTAGATTTATATAAAAAGTATGGTATTAATAGAATAAGTTTTGGTCTAGAAACTACTTGTAATAAACATCTAAAATTTTTAAATAGAACTCTTTCTAAAAAGAAAGTAAAACAAGTAATAGATTATGCAAACAAAATGGGGATAAAAAATATAAATATAGATTTAATATATGGAATGCCAAAAGAGAGGATAGATGAATTAGAACAAGATTTAGATTTTATCCTTTCACTAGATATAACTCATATCTCAACTTATTCTCTAATTATAGAAGAGCATACTAAACTTTTTATAAATAATATAGAAAATATAGATGAAGATTTAGACTATAAGATGTATGAGATAATTAGGAAAAAATTAAAAGAAAATAATTTTTATCAATATGAGATTAGTAATTTTTCTAAAAAAGGCTATGAAAGTAGACATAACTTAACTTACTGGAATAATGAAAAGTATTATGGTATTGGTCTTGGAGCATCTTCTTACATTAATGACAGAAGAATTACTAATACTAGAAGTATAAATAAATACTTAGAAAAAAAGTTTATTTATACAGAAGAAAAACTAACTATAGATGATAAATGTATTTACGAAATGATTTTAGGACTTAGAAAAATAAAAGGAATAAAAAAAGAAGAGTTTTTTAAAAAATATAATTGTCATATCGAAGAAAAGTTTGATATAATGAATTTGAAAGATAAAAAATTGTTAGAAGAGAATAATGGATATATATTTATACCACAAGATAAATTATATATTCAAAATGAAATACTTTTATCATTCGTAGGAGGTAGTAGTAATGGAAAAAGAGAGTAAAATAAAACAGTTTGAAAGAGAACTTAGATATATTAAAAGTGAAAGAATAAAAGAAAGTGCTGAAGTGATGATTTCTAAATTACCAGATTATTTTTTTGAAGTAGCCGCAGCATCCACAGGAAAATATCATCCTAAATATGCCGCAGGATTTGGAGGGCTTCTTCGTCATACAAAAGCAGCTGTTCGTATCGCACATGAATTATTAGATGATCCAGCAATCGGAGGAAAATATACAGATGATGAAAAAGATATTATGTTAATGGGACTTATGCTACATGATGGTCTAAAACTAGGCAAAGATAAAGAACGCTATACTAGATTTGATCATCCTCTATTAATGGCAGAGTATATAAAAGAAAATAAAGAAGAATTAAGTCTAACAGAAGAAGAAATAAAACTAATCACATCTGTTATAAAAACTCATATGGGACCATGGACCAAAGACTATCATGGAAATGAAGTATTAGAAAAACCAACAACTAAATATGAATGCTTTGTTCATATGTGTGATTATCTTGCAAGTCGTAAATGTCTACTTTTAGAATTCGATGATAACAACAATATCCTAGGATAAAAGAAAAGAGTGATAATATGGACTACACCATGTTAGTAAATAAATATCATAAAATTAACAAAGAAGAAATAGAAAAAATAAAAAAAGTCTCTTCTAAAAATGTTCGAGGTAAAGACATTTTAATTGAAGAAGAGACTCTTCTTCACTTTAATGAGCTAAAAAAGTTTATTAAAGAAAAAGAAAATATAACTATTGGTATTGAAAGTGCTTTTAGAAGTATAGAAGAACAAGAAAAAATACTTGATGAACTTACAACTATTTATGGTAAAGAATACTCTAAAAAATATGTTGCCATGCCCAAAACTTCAGAACATCATACCGCACTTGCTATAGACTTTGTAATAAAACAAAATGGTAAGTATCCTAAAGACAACAAAGAGATAATGAAAGATAAAAATATATATGAAAAAATACATCCATACTTATCAGATTTTGGATTTATTCTAAGATATCCAAAAGGAAAAGAAAAAATAACTAAATATAACTATGAACCATGGCATATTAGATATGTAGGTAAAAAAGCAAAGGAAATAGAAGAGAAAAAACTAACATTAGAAGAATACTACATAAAAAAAAATAGTGGAGTATTACTAGTAAATAAAGAAAAAGATATGACTTCTCGTGATGTAGTAAATATAGTAAGTAAAACATTAGGTATCAAAAAAGTAGGTCATACAGGAACACTTGATCCTCTTGCTACTGGACTTTTAGTAATAACTATTGGTGATGCTACTAAAATAGGAGAATTACTCATAACAAGCGATAAAGAGTATATTGCCGAGTTTAAACTAGGAGTTCTAACAGATACTCTAGACATAACAGGAAATATCCTAAAGAAAAAAGAAATAAAAGAGAATATAGATATAAAACAAGCTTTAAATTATTTTACTAAAACTTATATGCAAGAAGTACCAATCTTTTCCGCAGTCAAAATAAATGGTAAAAAACTATATGAATACGCAAGAGAAAATAAAAAAGTAAATCTTCCAAAAAAAGAAGTAACTATTAAAAAACTAGAATTACTAGAAGAAAAAGATAATACTTACAAAATAAAATGTTTAGTAAGTAAAGGAACATATATAAGAAGTTTAATAAGAGATATAGGAGAATATCTTAATACTTATGCAACTATGACTTCTCTTGAAAGGATAAATCAAAATAAATTTAATTTAAAAGATGCTTATACAATAGATGAAATAAAAAATAATAAGTTTAAAATTATCCCAATTAAAGATTCTCTTAATATAAAGAAAATAAATATAAAAGACAATTTACTTTTCAAAGTAAAAAACGGTGCTAAAATAAATTTAAATGAAAAAGAAAAAGTTTTATTTTTAGATCAATATAATAATCCTATCGCAATATATGAAGGAGACGGTAGAGCATGGAAAGTATTCTCATAAAGAAATTAAAAGAAAATAAAGATTTAAAATATAAAGAATTCAACTCAAAAATAATTTCTACAAAATATCCTATGATAGGAGTTAAAACTCCAATATTAAAACGTATTGCTAAAGAAATAAGTAAAAAAGACTATAAAACATTTTTAAAAAATAAAAATACTGATTACTATGAAACAGTCTTAATAGAAGGATTTGTTATATCTAATATCAAAGATTTAAAAGAGATGCTTATATACTTTGATAAATTTATAAAAAAAATAGATAACTGGGCTATATGTGATATGACAGTATCTAGTATGAAAATAGTTAAGAAAAATAAAGATATATTTAAAGCTAAAATAAAAGAATATCTAAATTCCAAAGAAGAATTTACAGTAAGAGTAGGGATTATACTACTTCTTGATTATTATATAGAAGAAGAATATTTAGATGAAGTATTTAGCTTAATAGATAATATAAAAAGAGAAGAGTATTATATAAATATGGCAATAGCTTGGCTTATAAGTATTGCACTAATAAAATATAAAGATAAAACATTGAAGTATTTAAAAGTATGTAATCTAGATGATTTTACATATAATAAAGCTTTACAAAAAGCAAGAGAATCAACAAGGATATCTAAAAAAGATAAAGTATATTATCAAAGTTTAAAAAGAAAATAAAGGTGGTTATAATGAACTTAAAAAATAAAAGAATAATATCTATATCATCAATAATAATATTTATGATCGCAATACCATTTATAATTGTTAGTATGCAAGATATTAAATCAGGATTACTTTCAATTCTTATTATGATTATAGATCCAATATTATCTATATTTATAGGTATTATAATTGGAGAAGATTATAAAGACTTATGGTATATACCAATTATAGAAATATTACTATTCTTATTATTTTTCTTTATAATTTTTAAAGATGTTGCAACAGAATATCTGCTAGTTGCAATTATCTATCTAACATTATCAATAACTGCCATAATTATTACAAATTTAATACAAAAGAAAACGTGATTAAATCACGCTTTTTTATTGATATAATTCATCTTTTAAAGTCTCTAAATTTTCTTTCATAATAGATAGATAATCTTCACCTTGATCTCTTTGTTCATCATCTAAATTATCAAGTCTGTTAAGTTTTAATAATTCTAAAGAATAATTTTTTAAAAGTTTATCAGTAGTAGAAGTATTATCAGCACCCTCAAAATTAAATATATAATTAATCTTTCCATCTTCTATAAGATCAATTACTTCACTAAGGTCTTTCTCAGAAATATCATCATCTAAACAATATACTTTAAGACCAAACTTTTCTAAATATTTTAAAGAACTATCATTAACAACTAAAACTTTATTTAAAGAATTATCAACTGTTAATCTATAATCAGCATCCAACTCAGATAAACTTATTTTTAAAGAATTATAATGAGAATTAATAGATTTTTGTAAATAAGAACTTGTAATATATTCTTTTAGACCATCTTTAATATTTTGAGCCATAGTAAGAAGTGAATTAGGATTTAACCAAAGTTCTTCAGGAGAATAATCAGTCTCAAGAACATAAGCACTATCTATAATTTTTAATTCACTATTTAAATCAAGAAACTCCATCGCAAGATCTCTTTCTTTTTCAATAAGACCATTATAAACAAATAAATCACGACTACTATAATCTTTCTTTTGTTTCTTGCTAACCTTATAATCATCAATAGAAACACCATCAGGATAAATAGAAGTAATAGTAGAATGATCTCCATATAATTTTTCAACTATATATTCATTAGGATAGTTAGTAACTACAACCTCACCACCATCCATATTATCTTGCTTACATCCAGTTGTTGAAAACACTACAACAATTAGTAAAACGCTAAGACTTAACAACTTTAACTTTTTCATAATTTCCTCCTTTTGGTACAGGATCATATCCATAACCACCTAGTGGATTGCACCTCATTATTCTTTTTATTCCAAGATACACCCCTTTAAAAGAACCATGTATTAAAATAGCCTCTTTCATATACTCAGAACAAGTAGGAGTATATCTACAAGATTTATGAAAATCTCCTGGTATTTTCTGATAAGAATTAATCAAAAAAATAAGTAACTTCTTCATACAATCACCATGTTATAATTTTACTATATCTTTATATAAATATCAATTATCTTTGAATTTTTTAATGTAAAAAACAAGAATAATAATTATATATAATTATAAAAAATTATTAAAATAAGTAAAAAAGTGTTATAATTTTAAATGAAAGTTGGTGTTAAAGTGGAAGAGTTATTTAAAAAGTTAAATATAAAACCAAAAGACTTATCTTTATATGAAAAAGCCTTTTCTCATTCTTCGTATGCTAATGAACATAAAGCAAAACAAGATTATGAAAGATTAGAGTTTTTAGGAGATGCTGTACTTGATTTAGTAGTATCAGACTATCTTTATAAAAAAGAAAATCTTCAAGAAGGACAAATGACTAAAATAAGAGCAAGCTATGTATGTACGGATGCTAATGCCTTTTATGCCAAAGATTTAGGACTAGAGAAATATGTTAAAGTAGGTCATGGAGAAGAAAAAAAAGGAAAGACAATAGAAAAACATATCATTGCGGATACTTTTGAATCCCTAATGGGTGCAATATATTTAGACTTAGGATACCAAACAGTAAGAAGAGTAATTTTATCAATAGTACCTAAATATATAGAAGATAAAAATATAATGTTTTTTAAAGATTATAAATCAGTTCTTCAAGAATATACTCAAACAAGTAAAAAATCATTAAATTATGAAATTATTAAAGAAGAAGGACCAGCTCATGATAAGAGTTTCACAGTTGCTGTAATGATTGATGAAATAAACTATGGAGAAGGTAGTGCTAAAAGCAAAAAAAGTGCAGAACAAGAAGCTGCCCGTAAAGCCTTAGAAAAACTTGCTAAAAACAGCGAAATTTGATATAATTAACTAGTTGTATTTACGTCCCACAACAAAAAGAAAGGAGAAAAATAATGAGTAAAATTAAAATTTTCAGTTTAGGAGGACTAAACGAAAATGGAAAAAATATGTACGTCGTAAATGTAGACGGAAATATATTTGTTTTTGATGCCGGTTTAAAATTTGATAATGATAAAAATTTAGGAATAGATTATATCTTACCTAACTTTGATTATTTAATTAAAAATAAAAGAAAAATTAAAGGTATTTTCTTAACGCATGGACATGAAAGTAATATGGGAGCAACCAAAGATATAATAGAGGCAATACCAAGTATTAATGTTTATGCCACAAAACTTACTATGGAAATACTAAAAAGAGATTTAGAAGATAATGGAGTGAAAAAAGCTAATTTAAAACAAATTAGACCACATCACAAAATAGAATTTGGAAAAGATCTTGCTATATTCCCAGTAAGTATAACGCATTCTATTCCTGATGCAGTATGCTATGTATTGTATACAAAAGATGGTGCGATTGTTTATACAGGAGACTTTGTCTTTGATTCAACTATGATGGGACCATATAAAACAGATATTGGAAAACTAGCATATGTTGGAAAACAAGGAGTACTATGCCTACTTGCAGAATCAATGTATGCATCTCGAAAAGGACATACATCTCCACATAATAGAGTATCAAGTTTTATAAGAGAAGTACTTGTAAAACATGAAAATAGAATAATCGCCACAATTTTTCCGGCACACTTTTATAGAATTCAAGAAATATTTAATGAAGTATCCAAAACACATCGTAAGATTGTAGTTATGGGTAAAAACTTACAAGAGACAATTAATAAAGCAATTGAAGAAAAATACTTAACTGTAAATAAAAATAGAATAGGGGATTTATCTAATTTAAATGATAAAGATGTAGTTGTTTTAATATCAGATGAAAAAGAAAGACCATTTGTAAATTTAGAAAAAATTGTAAAGGGATATGATAAATACATAAAATTAAAAGAAACAGATACTATCTTTATCACAGAGCCATCTTATGAAGGAGTAGAAAGAAGAATGACTATGCTTATGGATGAGATTGCTATTATGGGAATCGATGCAGTAAGTCTTTCAAATAAAAAACATCTACTTCATCATGCATCTAGTGAAGATTTAATGTTAATGATAAATTTAATGAATCCAAAATACTATTTTCCAGTACAAGGAGAATACAAAGATCAATGTGCAAATGCTGAAGTTGCTGAATCTCTAGGAATTAAAAAAGAAAATATTCTACTAAAACAAAATGGAGATGTAGTAGAATTTGTAGATGGAAAACTAAAAGAGACAACTGAGCATATTGAGACAGATGAAATATTAATAGATGGTAGAAATCAAGGAGATATTGGATATTTAGTTCTTAAAGATAGAGAAATGTTAGGAGAAAATGGTATCGTAATTGTTAGTTGTACATTAGATAAGAAAACTAAAAAAATAATTGGAGGACCAGAAATTCTAACAAGAGGTTTTGTCTACGTAAAAGAAAATCAAGATCTTTTAGAAGAAACTAAAGAAATATCTTTACAAACAATAGAAGATAATATTGTAGTAAACTCCAAAAGAGTAGACTATACAAAAATAAAAAATGATGTAAGAGAAAGATTAGGTAAATTCTTTTATCAAACAACTGAGTCAAAGCCTATGATTATTACAGTTATCCAAGAAGTATAAAAAGTTACTAATAAAAATAGTAACTTTTTTTTAGAAATATGCAATAAAATATAATTTTTCCTATTATATAATAAATGGAGGCTCAATTTAGAGCGTTTGCCTTTTAAAGTCCATAGGGGGTTTAAAAGGAGGTGATACTATGAGTAAGAAAGATTTATTAATTGGATTACTTATAGTAGTCATTATTTTGTTAATTGTCTATAATTAATAAAAAAAGCACTCAATTTGAGTGCTAACCAAAAACTATTAGGTAAGCCTCAATACTTGGGCCTTCCTTTTTATTTTATGTAATTATCATCTGTTATATTCATATTATCATAAGTAAAATTAATTTTCAATCTATAAATTTTATAAAAAGTGAAAAAAGTTTTATTTTTCCTAGTATATAATAAGTGAAGGTTCAAATGAGCGTTTGCCTCTTAATAATCTAAAGGGGGTTAGGAGGAGGTGATTGCTATGAGTAAAAAAGATTTATTAATTGAATTACTTATAATAATCATTATTTTGTTAATTGTATTTAATTAATAAAAAAAGCACTCAATTTGAGTGCTAAACCAAACAACAAGGTAAGCCTCAATACTTGAGCCTTCCATTTTTATTTTATGTAATCTTCTTCTGTTATATTAATACTATCATAACCATATTTAATTTTCAATCTGTAAATTTTAAAATTAGACTTTTTTTTATTAATCTTACATGATATAATTAAAAAGAATAGAGGGTGTTTCAAGTGCTAGGAAAGATTATAGAAATAGAAGATAATTACGTAACAGTACAACTAAGTATAGATATTACAAAGCAACCAAACCTTGCTAATCTTCATGTTGTCTTTGAACATGGAGAAGATAAAATAGTAGGGGAAATTTTAAACGTCGATAAAACAAAAATGTTAATAGCCGTAGTAGGTGAATTAAAAGGAACTTGGTTTGCATCAGGAATTTCTGCTAAACCATCATTTGCATCCACTGTTAGAATTATCAAAATGGATGAATTAGAATTGATATTAGGAAGTCAAAAGTTAGAAACAGGACAAACTTATTTTGGGCTTAGTAATGTTTATAAAAACTATAAAATTAATGTTAGTATAAATGATTTCTTTTCAAATCACTTTGCTATACTTGGAAACAGTGGTGCTGGTAAATCATTTACAGTATCAGGAATTTTTCAAAGACTTTTCTCATCTCCAACAGCATCCCCAACAAATGCTAATATATTTTTCTTTGATGCTTATGGAGAATATACAAGAGCATTCTCTAATATGACAAATATAAATCCAGCACTTCATTATAAAGTTTATACAACTAATACAGAAATGGCAACTGATGAAATATTAAAGATACCTGCTTGGTTACTAGATGTAGATGATCTAGCACTTCTTTTAGATGTTACCACAGCCAATCAATTACCAATAATTGAAAAAGCCCTAAAACTTGTACCAATAATTGCTAGTAACACAGAAGGTGTAGTAAAATATAAAAATGATATAATCGCAAGAGCCTTAGAAGATATATTACTTAGTGGAAATGATTCTACTAAAATACGTGACCAAGTTACTGCGGTACTTACAAAATTTAATACTAAAGAATTAAATCTAGAAAGTCAAATTGCTCAACCTGGATATGTAAGAAGTCTAAAACAATGTCTTTATATAGATAAAACAGGTAAGATGCAAGAAATGGAACTTGTAGTAAACTTCATTAAAAGTTTTATAGATGATTCCCTTGATATAGAATCAATTCCTAAAGGAAATGTTTATTATAATTTAAAACACTTAGAAGAAGCAATGGAATTTGCTCTAATATCTGAGGGTATATTAAAAAGTGAAAAAGTATATGACTTCGCTAATGTTTTAAGTGTAAGACTTCATTCAATGGTAAAGTCATCTGAGTCACAATATTTTGATTATAACCATTATGTAACAAGAGGAGAATACATAAGAGAATTACTTACAGATGTTAAAACAGGTGGTAAATGTCAAATTGTAAACTTCAATATCAGTTATATAGATGATAGACTTGCAAAAGCAATAACAAAAATAATTTCTAAATTGTTATTCCAAACAGCAGTAGAAAACCCAAATCGTGGAAGTGTTCCTTTTCATATTATAATAGAAGAAGCACACCGTTATGTTATGAAAGATACAGATATTGAAATTTTAGGATACAATATATTTGATCGTATTACAAAAGAAGGACGTAAATATGGAGTATTACTCGGACTTATTACTCAACGTCCTAGTGAACTATCAGATACAGCAATCTCTCAATGTTCAAACTTTGTAATACTAAGAATTTTACATCCAAAAGATTTGGACTATATCAAAAACATGGTACCTAATGTAACAAGTGAAATGATTATTCAACTTAAAACATTAAAACCAGGTAATTGTATTGCTTTTGGAAGCGCATTTAAAATACCAACTGCGATGTATATGGAAAAACCAGATCCAGAACCACTAAGTAACAACGTCGATGTTAAAAATATCTGGTATAAAGCACCAGTTACCGCACCAACTGCCCAAACTGCTCAACCAGCATCTCAAGCAGCAGCTAATTTTGGTATTAACGCACCGCAACAAACTGTACAAAATTAAAAGAAGTACTTGTTGCTAAAAAGAATTTGTGCTAAAATGTAATGTAGTGATAATAAAAATGGAGGAATTAAGATATGGCATTTGATAAATTTAAAGGAATATTAGGTGGAAATGAAGACGAAGAAATGGATGTGGCAGGAACAGATGATGAGTTCTATTCAACTTCTCGTGAAGAATTCCACGAAAACAACGGTATGGCTGAAAGTAAAATGATGTTACTAGAGCCACGAGCTTATTCTGAAAGTCAACAAATCGCAGATTATTTAAAAAATAGAAGTGCAGTAGTAGTAAATCTAAAAAGAGTAACTCCAGATCAAGGAAAAAGAATAGTAGATTTCCTAAGTGGAACACTATATGCAATTGGAGGAGATTTACAAAAGTTAGGTGGAGGAATATTTCTATGTACACCAAACAATGTAGATGTTGAGGGGAAAATTAGTGATGATGCTACTACAAAACCTGCAAAAAGTAAAAAGACTAAAGATGACGATGATGAATTCGATTGGTAGAAGTATTATAAAAATTTAAACTCATATCTCGAGGTGATATTATGGAGAAGTTTGGTTATGAAACTAATGGCTATAATAAAGAACAAGTTAATCAGTTTGTAAATGATGTGATAACACAAACAGAAAATATTGTAAAAAAATGTAAAGACCAACAAAAACAAATAGAAAAATTAAAAAATCAACTTAGTCATTATCAAACAGTAGAAACAGAACTTAAAAAAACTGTTATACAAGCTGAAAAAGCTAGTGAAAAAATGAAAGAAATGGCTAAAGAAGAAGCAATCATGATTATAAATGATGCTAAAAATAACGCTTCGAGAATAGTAAATGAAGCTTTATTAAAAGCTGATAAAATAGAAACTAAAAGAGATGTATTAGAAAAGAATCTACAAATATTCAAAAGAAAATTAAAACTAGTTGTGGAACAGCAGATGGCTGTTGTTGAAGAAATAGATACTTTAGAAATTATAGAGTAATCTATTTTTTTCAATATAAAATAAAATCTTACTTTTAATGTTTAATAATTTTTGTTATAATTAAAGAGTAAAAAAGGGGAATAGAAAAATGAAGATACTTTGTTTAGGTCATGCGACATATGATACTACATTACCAATAGAAAACTACCCGATAGAAAATCAAAAATATAGAACAGAAGATAAAATAGAATGTGGAGGAGGACCAGCATCCAATGCTGCTTATCTACTTTCAAAATGGGGACTTGATGTTTCCTTTGCAGGAGCAGTTGGTAATGATATATATGGACAAAAAATAATTGATGAGTTTAAGAAAATAGGTGTAAATACAAAATATATAGAAAAAATAGGAGAAAAAACATCAAGTGGATATATAATAGCTAATTTACAAAATGGTTCTAGAACAATTATAACTGCCGCAACTCCTAAAATAGCAAAACTATCAACAACAATAGAAGAAAAATATGATTTTATATTATTAGATGGTGAACATTTAGAAAGTGCTAAAGAAGTATTAGAAAATAATCCACAAGCCAAAAGTATACTAGATGCTGGAACATTAAAAGAAGCAACAAAAGTACTTGGAAGTAAAGTAGACTATCTTGCATGTTCAAAAGTATTCGCAGAAGATTTTATCCAAGAAACATTTAAAGAAGATAAAAGTAATTGGATAAAAATATTTAAAAAATTAGAAGAATATTTTAAAACAAATATAATTATCACTTTAGAAGATAAAGGTTCTATGATAAAATATAATAATGAGTATTTAATTGTTTCAAGTATAAAAGTAAAGGCATTAGATTCAACAGGAGCAGGAGATATATTCCATGGGGCCCTTGCTTACTTTTTAATAAATAATTATACTCTAGATAAAGCAGTAACACTGGCTAATATCACAGGAGCCTTATCAGTTGAAAAAATAGGATCAAGATATGCAATGCCAGAATTAGAAGAAGTAATAAAAATAGGAAGGGAACATGGTGTTTTATAATAATTTAGATAGTATAGACTTACATGGAGAGACAAGAGAAAGTGCTAAAATATTAGTAAATGATTTTATCGATGATGAATTAAAACAAAAAAAATATGAATTTGTAATAGTTCATGGTATCGGTAAAGGAATAGTTAGAAAAAGTGTTCATGAGACACTAAAAAAGAATAAAAAAGTAAAAGAATATAAATTAGATAATTTTAATATTGGTTGTACTATAGTACAGTTAAAAGAAGGTGAAAGATAGTGTATACTGAAGAGTATGAAGATAATAGTAGTTCTATAAAAAAGGTTTTAATAAAAATAGTCATAGTTTTAATTATTTTAATAGTCTCATTTGTTTTAAAAAAAGTTATGCTTACAGATAAGTATATTAATAAAGAAAACATAAATACAAATCCTTATACTAATGCAACATACAAAGATAATATAGAACATATTAATAATGTTATGTTAGGTTATTTTGATGAGGATAAAATCAAAGAAGTAAAAGATAAACCATATAAAGTTACAATAAAAGAATTAATAGATGAGGGTGTTTTAGTATCCATTGTTGATGCTAATGATAAAATATGTAGTGCAAAAAAATCATATGTAGAAATAACTCCAATAGAAAATAAAGAAAATGAATACATTTTAAAAACTAATTTAAAATGTAGTAAAGAAGATAATTATGTATTAAAACATCTAGGACATTATAACTATTGTAGTGATTTTCTATGTGAAAAAGAACGTGTTACTATTTCAAAAAAAGCAACTTCACCATCTAAAGTAATAAAATTTGGAAATGAAGATAAAATAAATAAAGATATTGATGTAGATCCAAAAGAAGAAACACCATATATACCACAAGAAGATCAAACAAAACAATTTGAATATGCTAAAACAACTGCTGCAACACTAGGTACATGGTCAAAATGGTCTGGATGGACTAAGACTTCATGTACTACACCAAAAGAAAATTGTGATGATAGAAATCCTTTATGTCGTAGAAAAATAGTTATACACGAAAGAGATGAACAAATAAAAAGTTATTCAAATAAATACCAAGCACCAAGAAAAGAATTAAAACAAGCAACAACATCAGAAATAAAAGGATGTAATAATTACAACTACATAGTAATAGATAATGTTATATATGCAACAAATGCAGTATATACAATGCTAAATAGTGTTAGTTCTGCAACTAAATCAACTCAAGGAAATTGGGAATATAGAGGAGAACAATCTTTTGATACACCACAATCTGACTCAGTTTATAAAGTATATAAATTTGTAAAAATAGACTTTTCTGCATGTGAAGAAACTTGTGAAGGTAAACCTTTAAAATACGTATATGATGTATATGAATTTACTGGTACTTTAGAAAATGCTAGTGCTAATCCAACTTATCTTTGTAAAGGATCAGTATCTAAAACAGTAGCACTCTATAAAACAACAGATGTAGTAGATACAAGTTCTAGAAAAGAGCCTGTCTATGGAAAAGTATGTTACTATAATATGAAAACTAGAAATGTAAAAACAAAAGGAAATACAAAAAAAGAATATAGTAATTTTAACAATCAAGAACTATTAGCTAATAACTATTACTATACAGGTAAAGTTAAATAAAACGCATAAAATAAATAAAAAAGTTGACAAAAACTCCCTAATATGGTATAATATGTACTGTTTAAAGGATATAGTAAATATTCTTGTAAGGGGGTTTTTATTTATGGATAAATCATACATATTTGAATATCTAGATGAAAATGATTTTCGTAAAAAAGAAAGATCTGTAAGAAAATATAATATGTTAGCTTATAAAAAATTAACTTTTAATTATTATCCTGAATTACGTAAAGGTAATTTCTTAGGAGAAGAGAAAAGTAGAAACGATAAGGATAAAACTATATCATATGTATTAAAATTACCTACAGATGAATTATTTGCGAAAGTTCATGGAGTAATATGTGTTCATTATACAGTTTATACTGAAAAAGGAATCATATTACTTACAAACATTACACCAGAAGAAATATTATCCGAAGGACATAGAGCAGAATTATCAACTTATAAAGGTGTAATGATTTCTAAAAGTAATCCAGAAAAAGATATGTTTAAAATTAATTTATTAAATATGTTAAATAAATAGAACTTAGATTAACTAAGTTCTATTTTATTTTACCTTCATACATATCTTTAAATATACCAGGAATAGTTTTTAATTCATCATAATTTCCTGATTGAACAATTTTACCTTTATCAAATACTAATATAGAATTACAATTTTCAAGAGTAGTTAATCTATGAGCAATAGATATAACAGTAGTCTTGTTTTTCTTTTGCATTTTTTCAATTTGTTTTTGAATATATTTTTCAGATGTATTATCTAAAGCAGAAGTAGCCTCATCTAATATTAATATTTTTGGTTTTCTAAGAAATACCCTTGCTATCGCAATACGTTGTCTTTGTCCTCCAGATAAATTATTACCACCTTCACTAAGAATAGTATCATATCCATTTGGAAGAGATTCAATAAAATCATCTATATATGCACAAGAAGCAGCTTCTTTTATTTCTTCATCACTAACATCACTTTTTATTCCATAACAAATATTTTCTCTAATAGATCCAGCAATTAAAAATGGATTTTGAGGAACTAAAGCTATTATATCAGATATATTTTTTCTATTTAAACTAGATAAATTTCTATTATCAATAATAATATTACCATCATTATTTTTTTCTAATTTTACAAGAAGTTTTATAAAAGAAGATTTACCACAACCAGAAGGACCAGCAATACCAATAAATTCTCCTTCATTAATATTTAAACTTAAATTATCAATAACTAACTTATCACCTTTTGAATAAGAAAAAGAAACATTGTCTACTTGTATTAAAGATTTAATTTTTTTACTAATCTTTTTACCTCTAGTATTTTTATATGAAAAATCTTTATCTAAATCAACAATCTTAAAATATTCATGAGCAAGAATAGTAGATTCTGATAACTCATCAAAAATTCTATGAAGTTCACGAAGTGGAGTAGTAAGTTGAGTAAAACATAAATAAGCAGTAAGTACAGTACCAACACTAATTACACCTTCACCTGCAAGATATGCAGATATTCCAATAACAATAACAGTAAAGAAAGCCTCATTAATAAACTTTAAACAATCATAAAATGCCATAGCCTTATGATGTTTCATTTCCTTATTTCTTAAATATTCAGACTTATCTTTAAATCTTAAAACTTCATTTAAAGCATTATCAGTAACTCTAATAACTTCAATACCATTAATAAGTTCTACAACAACACCATCCATAGAAGATTTCTCTTCCATTAACTCAACACGTATACCTTTTTGAGTAGATATTTGTCTAAATACAATCAATACACCAATAGGAATAACAAGTAACATAAAAATAGAAAGTAGTAGGGGTAGTTTACTAAAAATAACTACTATAGCAGCAATCCCACTAAATATTGCTGGAGCAAAATCCATAAATAAAAGTTTTAAAAGTCTAATAGTACCCTCTAAACTACGATTAAGTCTACCATGAATATTACCAGACATATTTTCTTTAAAGAAGTTAAGAGGAGCATGAAGTAAAGAATTAATCGCATTCACTCTAGCATCCTTCTCACATCTAGTACAAGTATCTTCAACAATAACTCTACGTATAACTTTTATTATTTCATTAGAAACAGTAATAATTAATATAAATACTAAAAATGGAATAATACTAACAAATGATAAATTATCTTGTTTTAAAACATCATCAGTAAGTCTTCCAATTGATAAAGGAAGTAATTGACTTAATACCGCAGATATAATCATTATTAAAACAATAATTAAAAAATTAACTTTTTGTCTAGTATTAAGCATACCATAAATTCTTTTTATTAAATTATCTTTTTTACTCATAATAATACTCCTCAAATTAAAATAATATACCATAACTTAATATATCAGTATATTATTTATTATACAATATAAATTCAATTATTTACATTTAGATTTTGTAAAACATTTTTATGATTATTATTTTTTATTGTTTTTTTATTTTACGACAATTTTACACTTTGATATTTAGTAAAATAGTTATTATCTGATATAATATAATTGGGAGTGATAATATGGAACTTATATTTTTAGGTAGAGGAGCTGCGTTTAATCCTAAAGAAGGCAATAATAGTGCTTATTTTATTGAAGATGAAAGATTGTTTTTAATTGATTGTGGTGAAAGCGTTTTTGAAAGAATTATAGAAAACAATTTACTTGATGAAGTAAAAGAAATTAATTTAATGATTACTCATACTCATTCGGATCATATAGGAAGTCTTGGAAGCTTAATTATGTATTGTTATCTTGTTAAAAAGATTCCTGTATATATTATAATGAAAGAAAATGCTTTACATAAGAAAAATATTGATTTATATCTTACTTCTTGTGGTTGTGATAGTAATGCTTATAAATATGTTAATGAAGAAAATTATGATAATAAATTTAAATCTTTTTCTTCTATTAGATATATAGAAACTCATCATGCTAAAAACTTACATTGTTATAGTTTGGTATTTGAGACTAGTCGTGGTATTGTTTATTATTCATCTGATAGTGATGATATTACCTATATTAGGGATTTATTATCTGGTGATAAAGATATTGATAAGTTATATGTTGATACTAATTCTTTAGATACTGATAATGGACATTTATATATAGGAGTTTTAGATCGAGAAGTTCCATATGAATATAAAAATAAAATATATTGTATGCATATTAATAATGATGAATGTATTGAGATGGCTAAGGGATTAGGTTTTAATGTTGTTGAAGTATTAAAAAGGGAAAAACATGATTAGTTTTTCTTTTTTTACTAAATAAAAAAAGACTTAAAAAAGCCTTTTATTTCATATGGTGCGAGTAACAGGAGTTGAACCTGCAAGGGTTACCCCGCTAGATCCTAAGTCTAGTGCGTCTGCCAATTCCGCCATACTCGCATATGTGGTGGACCCTGATGGACTCGAACCATCGACCACTCGGTTATGAGCCGAGAGCTCTAACCAACTGAGCTAAGGGTCCGTTGCTATTTAATAATAACATATTTAATAAAACTATGCAAGAAAAAACTCAAAAATTATAATAATTATAACGCTTTTAAGACTTTGCTTAATTGAATTTTTTCGTTTTATATGATATCATATACACTAAATTAAATCAAGGAGAGATATATAATGGGAGAAAAAATACAAAAAATGAAATGGGATTTACATTCTCTTAAATGGAAATATTCATTAATATGGGGTTTTTCTAATAATAGTGTTAAACTTTATGATGATGAATTGATAGAAAAACTTAGAGATGTTTATTATGGAGATTTTCCTGCTTCTATTATATTGCTTTCAAATTTTCTTTCTAATGGTCATTGTTACAAAAGAGCATTACTTTTAGCATCCGCCTTATTAGATACAGATGATGATATTAAATTAGTTTATGCAAGTATCAATAGTATTAAACTTAATCCTACTATGAAAGATTTTAGTTCTGATCATTGTTTTGTTTTAAGAACTACTAAAGATAATAAACAATTAGTATATGATACTTCTAATGGATTAGTTTATGATAAAAAAATATACTGGAAAATAGAAAAACCTAAAGTTAGAAAAGTAAATGATAAAGATAGTATTAAAAAATTTCTTGAAGAAAATAAAAATAATGAAATTGTTAAGGGAGATCCTTTTATAAAGTCTATTACTTTACCTATGATAGAGAATACTTATGGTAATGTTAATGAAGTATATTCTTTTAAAGGAATAGAACTATTACAAAGAGAAGTAGAACTTTATAAGAAAAAAATTAATTATAATAAAAAGAAAACTTTTACTAAATATAAAAAAGTGTAAACAATTTACACTTTTCTTTTATTAATAAAGATAAAAGTGATATAATAAAAAGGTAGAAAGGTAGGAAAATATTATGAAGTGTGTCGCAATAAAAGACAAAAAATTATTAGAAGTTACAGAAATTGAAGAACCTAAAGGGGGAAATGGTGAAGTAATAATCGATGTTAAAAAAACAGGTATCTGTGGAAGTGATATACATAACTGGGATGCAGGGTCACCTGTAGGCTTAGTAATGGGACATGAATATTGTGGAGTAGTAACAGATCCAGGAAGTCGTGAAGATTTAAAAGTAGGAGATAGAGTAACAGCACTTCCAATATCACCATGTGGACATTGTCATGCATGTACAACAGGAAATCCTCAATATTGTCCAGAAACTTGGACTTATGCAACAGGTCTTTCTTTAACTAATCCAGGAGGACTAGCACCTAAGATGGCAATAAGACCAGATATGGTTATTAAAGTTCCAGATGAAATAAGTGATGAAGAAGTAGCAATGGTAGAACCAACTGCAGTAGGACTTCATGCAGTACATTTAGCTGATATCAAAGTAGGAGAAAAAGTATTAGTTGTAGGTGGAGGAATCATTGGACTTGTAACTGCAATGTTTGCTAAAAAAGAAGGAGCAAGTTATGTAGCGCTTTCTGAGACTAATGAAAAACGTGGACAAAAAGCAGTTGAACTTGGAGTAGTTGATGAATGGTTTAATGCTCTAGATGAAAACTTTGTTAAAAACTCTACTGCTAAAACAGAAGATGGATATGATGTAGTAATAGATTGCTGTGGTAACGCTCCAGCAGTAACAAGCGCAATAATGACAGCACGCCCAGGAGGACTTGTAGTTCTTGTAGGAGTAAGTCCAGTACCAATTTCAATCCCAACAGTTGCTGCAGTAATGAAAGAAGTAAACTTACAAGGAGCAATTGCTTATACTAAAGAAGAATTTATTACTTGTATAGAAGGAATTGCTAATAAACAAATAGATGTAATGCAATTTATGACTAAAATAGTTAGTCTAGATGAAGTACAAGATGCTTACTTAGATTTAACATCAGGAAACACTGATAACATAAAAATATTAGTTGATCCAAATATTTAAATAAAAAAGTATTAGATTAATTTCTAATATTTTTTTTTGTTTAAAAATTAAATTTATTTACATAATAAAAAAGAAAGGAGAAAATAATGGAAGAAAACTACAGTGAAGTTCCAAATATAATTACTGGAAAAGATTTAGATTATTTATCAGATATGTTTTTATGGAACTATGAAGCTTTAAAAAAATCTGTTGAAGCATCTAATAATGTAGAAGATGATGACTTAAAAACAGTAATAGATAAAGCAAGTGACCTTTTTGATAATAATTTAAATATAATTTTAAAAACTTTAGAAGTAGGAGGTGGACAAGGTGAATAATCAAATTTCTAATCCAAAAGTAGAAGTAGAAAAAGGAATAGATTTAAATGATAAAGATTATATTACTTGTGTATTAACCTCTTTAAAAGAACTTGAAAAGAATTATGCAATTGCATTAACAGAAGCATCTAATGAAGAACTATTTCAAAAATATTTTAACATTTTTGAAAATATTTCTAGACTTCAAAGAGAAGTATATGAAGTTATGTTTAAGAAAGGTTAGTATATCTTAGAACAAGCAGAACAATTAAAGATTCAAAATAAATATCAAATGCTAAATAAAGAATATCAAGATTTAAATACATAATTTTATGTTTTTTGTGCATAGTATTAAATATAAAGGAGAGATGGATATGAAAATAGCATTAAGAATTGCTTTAATCTTTACAATTGTAGGAGCAATCAACTGGGGATTAATAGGTCTTTTTGATTTTAACCTAGTCACTCTTATTTTTGGAGAAAACAGCATGCTTACAAGATTAGTCTATATTATAGTAGGACTTTGTGGTCTTATAAATATAGGTTTCTATTTTGAAGAAAAATAGCCAAAATTTGGTTGTTTTTTTATGTCTATTTACAATTTTTAGTTCTTGAAAATAGGTCTTACTTATGGTATCATTTATAATAGGTGATAGAATATGGAAAAGTTAAAAGTTTCTTATAGTTTCGACTATTTAAAAGAAGTATTTAATTATATATTAGTTCCTGTATTTATAGTGTTACTAATAGTTTTAGTTGGTCTATTTATATATTCAAGAGTAGAAAAAGATCATACTACAGACCGTTATAATTATACTATTAATTTTTGGAGTTATTTGATGTGTATAATATTGTCTGCTGCATTATTCGCAATTGCTTTAAGTTTTGTTGTATCATTGCATTCATCCATCGCAGGAAGACAAGTAGATCAAACTAATTTGATTTATTTAGTATATTTATCACCAATTATACCTTTTGCTTTCTTAGTTTCAACAGGAATTCATTGGATAAAAATGTTCTTATCTTATAGAGAAAGTAGAAGAGAAGATCCAGAAGAAAAAGTAGAAGAGGAAAATACAAATGATTTACCACAAGAAGAAATAAAACAAGACAATCCATTTGAAAATCTTCAAACTCAAGAAGTAGAAAAAACAATAGATCCAATACCTGTACAAACTTTAAGTGCAGAAGAAGAACAAGAAGAAATAGAAAATCCTATTGAAAATAATGAAAACGTTGAAAATGATTCAGAAGAAAAAGTTGATTCTTTAGATAATGAAAAACCATTATCTGATGAAAAAATAGAAATACCTGAAGTTAAGCCAGAACCAACTCAAGAACCAGAGGAAAATATCCAAAACACAGAAGTTCTTGAAAGTTTAGAAGAAGAGGAAAAAGTTATCCCTGAAGAAAAAGATATAGAAGTATTAGATGTCTTAGAAGAAGGAGATAATTAATAATGGCAAAAGCAAAAAAAGAAAAAAAGAGTAGTAATTTGTTAGTTATTTTATTAATATTAATTTTACTATTATTAATTGTTTTACCACCAACTTTTAGAAGTTTATTTCCAAGAGAAGATGAAGAGGAAAAAATAGAAGAAACACCTAAATTAAATAATTTAACTAATTTATCTTGTCGTAAAAAAACAACAGATAATTATAATGTAACAGTAAATAACATATATCAAAATAATGATATTTCTAAAGTAACTATTAGTTATTCTCAAGTAGTAAATGATCAAAATACAACAGAGACGCCAGATGCTAATGGAACAAGTGATACTACTACAAATACTCAGACACAGACAAATGATACAACTAGTCAAACTCAAACAAATACTGAACAACCAACAACCAATTCTCCTGTTATAGATAATGTCTTAGGAGAAATGGATGTATTAAGAACAATTGAGGCTATAACAAAAAATGAAACTGATACAAATCATCAATTTTCAATAGTTATAAAAAATTTTGGTAATTTACCAATTCCAAACGAAATAACATTTAGATTACAAAGTTTAACTGTTCAAAAAAAATTCTATGAGAATTTAGGATATACTTGTACAATAGTTAATACTTAAAATATAAATAATATAAATAAAGCAATGAAGAAAAGAATATTCTTTTCTTTTTTTATTCTTTCTAAAAGATAAGATAGACTAACAGTACCTTCAAATAAAAATACTAAGGAATTTAAATAATCAAGTCTATTACTGAAACTAAAATAAGGAAGTTCTCTTAAAAGCCTAGTAGTAGGGTATAAATAAACATTCATCATCTTATCTCCTAAAACCCCACCAACAACAATAAGTTCAATAATTATAGTAAAAAAAGAAACAGTAAAATATCCTAATATACTTCTAGTATCAATAGAGTCTTCTTTAAAACCATAAAAAGCAAAAATAATAAGAAAAGGTAAAAAATTAGTAAATGACACATTAACAGAAGTATCTGATACAAATTCTACTAAATTATAAGGATTGATATAAAAACAAGAATTAATAATAACTATAAAGAAAACAACTATAAATATAAAAAATAATATTTCACTAATAGATTTTATTGAATCAAAACCTTTATATGTAACTATACTAATAACTATTAAAAGAGGTATTTTAATTATATATTTATTTATATTAGAAAAATAATTAGCACCTATAAAATTAATCATGTTATTAGTAATTAAGACTCCTAAAATTATATACACCAAACTAAGAATTATAGGAAACTTTCTATTAGTTTTACTAATCAAAAACAAAAAAATAACTACAAATAAAAACAAAGATACCATCCACCATACTTTAGCATTCTCTACTAAATTAAAGATTGCTCTTGTCAAAAAGAATACAAGAGCAAAAAAAGAAATATCTGCTTTTTTCATAATTACCTCCAATCTATAGTTTTATATTTTTTAATATCAAAATTTTCTTTATCATTATAAATTATTGGAATAAAAACTTTTTCCTTATTAATATAAGATTTTTTTAAATCATAAAAAGTAATAGTATTTTTACTATGATTTAGAAAAGTTTGTAAAGAAGAACTACTAAGTATTTTAGAATTATTATCATTTATAAATACTATATAAAAGTCTTCTCTTAATTCTTTAAAAGTATCTAATTTTTTTATTAGACTTTCCATATCTTTTTTTGAAACAGAATAATCTATAATTATATTTTCTAAATGTGATAAATATATATCTTTAGGAAATCTATTAAATTTTTTAAAACAATTATCAATACTATTACAATTTATAATAGATTTACTATATTTTTTACTTATTCCATTATCAGAATTACTAGCATTAACTTCATTTAAAATAAATCTAAATTCACTTTTACTTTTACCAATATAAATATTATTAATAATCATTAAATTATCAAGTTCCTTATATCCTAAACATCCAGTTAAGAAAAATATAAGACAAGAAATAATTATTAGTTTTTTCATTTATAACCACCTCTATGTATATTTTTAGTAAGAAGAGGATTCCTTAATTTATTTTTTTCTGTATTAGTCTTTATTAAAGCATCTTTTTGTTCATTAAAATTAAATGGGGAAAAAGGAAATAAATAAGGTTTATTAAATGTTTTTTGTGAAGTAAGTATTGAGATAATAACAATAAAACTTAAATATATTCCATATATTCCAAGTAGAGCGGATGATAAAATTAGTAAAAATCTTAAATTTCTAATTGCATTCACTATTTCTATTTCATTAAATACAAGACCACTAATAGCAGACAAAGCAATCACTATAATCATCATAGGAGACATTATTCCAGCACTCACCAAAGCATCTCCTAAAATAAGTCCTCCAAGTATTGATATTGCACTACCAGTAGTAGATGACATCCTAATATCAGATTCTTTAAGTATTTCAAAAGAAATAATCATTATAATAGCTTCTAAAAATATAGGAAAAGGAGTATTAATTTGACTAGATTTTAAATTAAGAAGCAAATTAACTGGTATAGCATCCTGATTATGAGTAATAAGAGCAATATAATAAGCAGGTAAAAATATAGAAATACAAAAAGCAATAAATCTTAAAATTCTAATAAAACTAGCATTTATAGGCTTTTGATAATAATCATCAGTAGTATGAAAAAAATCTATAAAAAACTGTGGTAAAATTATTACTTGTGAACTCATATCAACAACTAAACAAACCTTTCCCTCTAAAAGAGCCATAGATGCTTTATCAGGTCTTTCTGTTGTAATAATAGTAGGAAAAAGACTAGAATTATTTTCTAAATTTCCTTTTAAATAAGTCGAATCAATAATACCATCAATATTAATCGTATTTAGTCGATTTTTAACATCTTTTACTAAATTTTTATCTACTATATTATCCATATATAAAATTCCAATTTTAGTAAAAGTTAAAGTACCAATCTCTAAAGAATCTACTTTTAAGTATTCAGACTTTATCCTACGTCTTATAAGTCCTAAATTAGTATTATAATTTTCATTAAAACTATCTTTAGGTCCTCCAATAGTAACTTCCCCCTCCGCAGTATTAATCCCACGAGAAAGATCTGCTTTTAATTCAATCGCATAAATCAAATCATTACTACAAATAATAACTACAAAACCATAATTAACATAGTAAATAATCTTATCACTGTTAATAAGACTTATATTAGTATCTGGTAATATATCTTCTAGATGTTTAAAATCTTTTTTCTTTTTTATATTAATAAGACGTCTTAATACAAAGTCATTAATCATCTCTGAATCAGTTAAAACTTCATTAAATATTAAGGAAATATCTTTATTTAAAATTTTTAAGTCTTTAAAAATATAATCTTTACTAGATCCAATTCTACTCTTTATAGAGTCAACTAATTTTTTCATAATAACCTCCTAGTTTTAGTATGGTAAATAAAAAAATAATAATGTATAATATTTCTAGGTGATATAAATGGAAGTAGTTATAGAAAAATTAGATCACTTTGGTCGTGGAATTACTTATATTAATGATAAAATTTGTTTTGTAGATTTTGCTTTACCAGAAGAAATAGTAGATATAAAAATCACAAAAGAGAAGAAAAAATATTTGGAAGGAAAAATTATAAAATTTATAAAAACAAGTGATAAAAGAGTTGAAAGTAAATGTCCATATTTTAAAGAATGTGGAGGATGTGATTTAAGACATTTAATAAAGGAAGAACAAGAAATTTTTAAAACAGAAAAAGTAAAAGAAATATTATCTAAATTCGCAAATCTCTCAAGTAATAAAGTAAAGGATATAGTAAGTGTAAATAAAGATAATTATCGTAACAAAGTAGTATTCCATGTAAAGGATAAAAAGTTAGGTTTTTATAAAAGAAAAAGTCATGATTTAATAGAAATAGATTATTGTCTTAACTTAGATGATAGAATAAATAAGTTAATACCTGATTTAAAAAAGAAAGTAAAAAAAGATAATACTAAAAGTATTATGGTAAGAGTATCTAACGATAATGATGATGTTATAATCAATAGAGATGATAAAGAAATAATATCAAGTATTAAAGATAAAAAATATTTAATTACTAAAGATGACTTCTTCCAAGTAAATAAATTTTTAACAGAACACTTATATGATGAAGTAGTAAAAAATATAAAAAGACTTAACTCTAAAAAAGTATTAGATTTATATTGTGGTACTGGAACAATTGGTATATATGTATCAGATTATGTAGATAGTGTAGTAGGAGTAGAGAAAGTATCATCTAGTATAAAGTCTGCGAATAAAAATAAAGAGTTAAACAAAATAGATAATATAAAGTTTATTGAAGGTTCATCAGAAGAAGTTTATCCTAAGTTAAAAGAAGAATTTGATACTGTAATATGTGATCCTCCAAGAAGTGGATTAGAAAAAAGAGTAATAGATACTCTAAAAGAAATGACACCTAAAAATATAATTTATATCTCATGTGACCCAGTAACTCTCGCAAGAGATTTAAAAATATTAAAAGAAATATATGACATAGAAGAAATCACACCATTTGATATGTTTGAAAATACTTATCATGTTGAATGTATATGTTTATTAAAATTAAAGAATAAGTAATAAATTTGCTTATTTTTTTATTTTCCATTAACAAAAGAGGAATATGAAAACTTGAAGTTCCACTTTGGAATTTCAAGTATAAAAAAATAATGGTGGTGTAAGAAAACTTCCATATACTTTCACAAAACTATGAGAAAATATATATCAAATAATAAGATAAAAAAAGTAGTTTTTTCGCTTTAAGTGCTATTAAAACTTTTTAAATCTCTATAATATAAGTGAGGGGAAAATATAGACAAAATTTAGCATTAAAAATAAATAAACACATATAATAAGAGTTAGGAAAGAAATTGACTTTCCTAGTTTAATGTGTTATATTATTAACACATTAATTGATGATTAACTTGGTTGCATTGAGAAGAATTTTATTCGAGGAACATATTAGTCAACCTAAATAATCACATCATGAATAGCATTGAGAAGAATTTTATTCGAGAAACATATTAGTCTATTCGTTGTTAGGAAACTCTATTATAGGGTTTCCTTTTATTGTTTTGGAGGTAATTATGAAAAATGGAGAAATATTTTATATAGATTTTAAAGGAAATAGAGGATCCGAAATCAATAATATTCACTTAGGAATTATATTTACTATTCCCAAAATTAATAATATGGTATTTTGTATACCACTTACTAGTCCGAAACAAAAACATTTTAAAAATATAAGTTCTTTTAATAAACGTAATTATAAAGAATTAAAATATCAAAATTTAGTATATATAGATATATCCGATTCCGTTGCGCTACTAGATCAAATGAGAACTATATCTACTCAAAGATTACTAAGTTCGTATAATATTATTCTAGATAATAAGAATATCAACTTAATAAAAACAAAAGTTAATAAATATATTACAAATATTATGAAAAAAGAAAAATAGAAAAACAGAAAAAAATATACTCTTTCAATTTATTCTTATATATTTTATAATAATAAAGAAAGATGGTGATAATTATGGACTTAGAAAAATACAAAGATAAAGAAATATTAATGATAACTCCAAATGCACAAAAATTAAATATTTTAGATAGACTTACTAAAGATAGTAATTTATATAATATTAAATTTATGACAATAGAGGAATTTAAAGAAAACTACTTTTATTCTTATGATGAAAAAACAATAGATTATTTAATGAGTAAATATAATCTACATATAGATATTGCTAAAATATATTTAGAAAATTTATATTTTATAGATTTAAATAAAGATTATCATCATTCTAAATTACAAACACTAAAAAATGTAAAAAAAGATTTAATAGAAAATAATTTATTAAAAGAAAATAAAATATTTAAAAGTTATTTACAAAACAAAACTATAATAGTTGAAAATTATTATGATTTAGAACTTTACTTAATTAATACTTTAAAAAAATATAACACAACATTTATAACTAATGATAAAAAAGATATAAATTTTAAAGTTAAACATTTTCCTACTTTAGAAGATGAAGTAGTATATACCGCAGTAGAAATAATAAAACTAATAAATAAAGATATAGATATTAATAAAATATTTATTTCAATAGATGATGATTATGAATACTTACTAAAAAGAATATTTTTATATTTTAATATACCTATAAATATAAAAAGTAAAGATAGTATTTATGGTACTAAAATAGTTCAAGATTATTTAAAAACTTCTAAATTAGATTTAAAAAATAATAATGAAATAACAAAAAAATTAATTGATGTTATAAATTCAATAGTAGAAATAAAAGCCTCTTCAAACTATAAAATAGTATTAAAAGACAAATTAAAAAATACTTATATTACTCCTAAAACTTATATAAATGCTGTAAATGTTGTAGATATAGAAAAAAGAAGTTTTAAAGAAGATGAATACGTATTTGTTTTAGGTTTTAATCAAGATCACTTACCACATCTTTACAAAGATGAAAGTTTTATAAAAGATAATATGAAGGATGAAGTAGAGTTATTTAAAACACCAGAAAAAAATAAGAATAAAAAACATTCTATTTTAAATATTCTTACTAATATTAAAAATCTATCTATATCGTATAAAGATAAAACATCTTTTAGTGAATATTATAAATCAAGTCTAATAGAAGAAGAAAATATTGAAGTAGAAGATATAGAATTTAATAAATTTAAATATTCAAATATTTATAATAAATTAATACTATCAGAAGAGTTGGATTTATATCGTAAATATAAAGAAGAAAGTGATACTCTTCATATATTATCTAAACATTATAAAGATATAAATTATAATACTTATGATAATAGTTTTACAAACATCTCAAAAGATAAACTTTTAGATTATATAAAAAATCCTTTAATTCTGTCTTATACAAGTATGAATTGTTATAACTTATGTGCTTTTAGTTATTATATAAAATATATATTAAAACTAGATCCTTTCGAAGATAGTTTTGCCGCAACTCTAGGAAGCCTTTATCATAAAGTACTTTCTTTAATGAAAGAAGAATACTTTAATTTTGATAAAGTATGGGATGAATTTCTAGAAGATAAAGAATTATCTAAAAAAGAAGAATATTTATTAATAAACTTAAAAGAAGAACTAAAAAATATAATAGAAAAGATAAGAGAACAAGAAGAATATACAACATTTGATAAAGCTTTTTATGAAAAAGAATTAAATATATTATTTAGAAAAGAAATATTAGTACAGTTTATCGGAACCATTGATAAGCTTCTTTACAGTAATAATGTAGATGATACATATTTTTCTATAATAGATTATAAAACAGGACATGTCGATACAGCACTCACTAACATGGAATATGGAATAAATATGCAACTACCTATATATTTATATTTAGTTAGTAAAAGTGATATCTTTGAAAGTCCAATATTTACTGGAATGTATTTTCAAAGAATATTATCTTCAAAACCAAAATTTGATTCTAAAAAGAGCATAGAAGATATCAAAAACGAAAATCTAAAATTAGTTGGATACTCAACAGATAATGAAGAGATATTAGAAAAATTTGATAATACTTATGAAAATAGTAAAGTTATTAAAAGTTTAAAAAAGACTAAAAATGGTTTTGCTTATTACTCTAAAATATTAAATGATGAAGATATATATAATATCTTAAAATATACAGATAAAGTAATTAATAATTCTATAGATAATATTATAAAAGGAGACTTTTCAATTAATCCTAAAATAACAAATGGAAAAGATAAAATCTCTTGTATGTTTTGTAAATATAAAGATGTATGTTTTGTAAAAGAGAAAGATTATAAACATCTAGAAAGTCATAAAGACTTATCTTTTTTGGAGGTGGAGTAGATGAACTGGACAGAAGAACAACTTGCCGCAATAAAAGAAAGTGGTAAAAACATAATTGTATCTGCTGGTGCTGGAAGTGGGAAAACTGCTGTTTTATCAGAACGTGTTATAGAAAAAATAAAACAAGGAATACATATTAATGAACTACTTATTATGACTTTCACAAATGCCGCCGCCGCAGAAATGAAAGAAAGGATAAGAAAAAAATTATTAAAAGAAAAAAACTTCAAAGAAGAAATAGAATTACTTGATTCTGCCTACATCACAACATTTGATAGTTTTGCTTTATCAATAGTAAAAAAATATCATGACATACTAAACATTACAAATAAAGTAAAAATATGTGATGAGGCTTTAATTACTATTAAGAAAAAAGAACTTTTAGATGAAATATTTGATGAATATTATGAAAAAGAAGATGAAAGTTTTCTAAATTTAATAAAAGACTTTTGCTTAAAAGATGATAAAGAATTAAAAAAATACATTATATCAATTTATAATTCTATTTCACTAAAATATGATCCAATAGAATTCTTAGAAAAAGAATCTATAAATAATTTTAAAGAAGAAAATTTAAATAAAGTTGTAACTGATTATAATAATTTATTAAAAGAAAATATAAAAGAAATAGAAAATATATTAAGAAAATTATCCCTTACATTTTCATCAGATTATATGATGAAGTTATATGCTCCTCTAGACAAACTTCTTAATGCCAATAATTATGAAGAAATAAAAAATTCTCTTGATATAAAATTACCACCAGTACCAAAAAACACAGAACTTGAAATTAAAGATTTGAAAGGAAATATAAAAACAATCACAGATGATTTAAAAAAAATGTGTATTTATTCATCAACTGAAGAAATAAAAGAAGATATCTTATCTACTAAAAATAATACAATAGTTATTACAAATATTTTAAAAGAATTATTTAAAAGACTAGATGTTTATAAAAAAGAAGAAAGTTTTTATAACTTTAATGATATATTTCATATGGCTATAAAAATAGTAAAAGATAATAAAGAAATACGCGATGAAGTTAGAAATAGTTTTAAAGAAATATTAGTAGATGAATACCAAGACACTAGTGATTTACAAGAATATTTTATATCACTAATTGAAGATAATAATGTTTATATGGTAGGAGATGTAAAACAATCTATATATCGTTTTAGAAATGCTAATCCTTATATATTTAAAAATAAATATGATAACTATTCTAAAGATAATGGTGGTATAAAAATAGATCTTAATAAAAACTTTAGAAGTAGAAGAGAAGTATTATCTAATATAAATTTAATATTTGATAAAATAATGTCTGATAATATTGGAGGAGCATCTTATAAACAGACTCACAGGATGCAATTTGGAAATAAAACTTATGAAGAAGATGGACTTACAAAACAAAATTATAATTTAAAAATAAAAACATATGAAAAAGAAAAAAACATCTCAAACAGTATAAAAGAATCATTTATCATCGCAACAGATATAAAAGAAAAAATAAAAAATAAATATAAAATTTATGATGGAAATTTAAGAGAAATAAAATACTCAGATTTTTCAATATTACTTGATAGAAGTAAAGACTTTGATTTATATAAAAAAGTATTAGATTATTTTGGTATTCCAAGTGAAATAATAAAAAATGAAGAATTAACAAAAGAAGATGATATCCTAGTATTAAAAAATTTATTTAAATTGATAATATTAATACATAATAAAACTTATAATCAAGAATTTAAATATTCATTTTTATCAGTAGGACGTAGTTTCTTATTTGATTTAGATGATGATATATTATTTTCTTATTTCGTAAATAACAATTTTGAAGAAAGTGATATATTTATTAAATGTCAAGAAATAAGTAAAGACTTAGATATTAAAACTCCAAGTATGGTTTTAGAAGAAATAATGAATACTTTCAATTATGAAGAAAAACTAATTACTTTAATAAATATTAAAAATTTAAGAACACGTATTGAATATATAATGACATTCTTAAAAGACTTCTCATATCTTGGAAACACTCCAGAAGATTTTATAGAATATTTAGATACAGTATTCACATCATCTCTACGTATAGAGTTTCAAACTAAAAATACAAACTCTAATGCTGTAAAAATCATGACTATTCATACATCAAAAGGACTAGAATTTCCTATTTGTTATTTCGCAGGATTTACAAACTCATTTAACTTAAGAGATTTAACAGATAAAATACTTTATAATAATACCTATGGTATAGTACTTCCTAAAGTAGATGAAGTTATAAAAGCAACTATCTTAAATGAATTATTAAAATATAATACTAAAAAAGAAGAAATAAGTGAAAAAATTAGACTTTTATATGTTGCGCTAACACGTGCAAAAGAAGAAATGATTATAGTTTGTCCTACTTTTGAAAAAGATATTGAATTATCAGAATATACTCAAATGAAATATAAAAGTTTTTATAATATTATAGAAAGTATTAGATATGAATTAGAAGACTATATTGAATTTATTGATATAGAAGTAAATAAAGACTTTCTAACAACTAGTTTTAAATCAGATTTAAAACTAAAAGAAGTAGAAGATTTTATCGTAGAAGAATTAGACATTCCAACAGAAGAGGAAGAAGAAAAAAGATTTTCTAAAACAACTTTAGAAATCCAAACTAAAGAAGAAAAAGAAAAACTACAAACAGGAACTAACTTTCACCAAATACTAGAAATGATAGATTTTAAAAATCCTAATTTAGAAATTCTAGATGAAAAAGAAAAGAACATGATAACCTCATTCTTAGAAAATGATATTATAAAAAATAATCTTGATGGAAATATATATCATGAATATGAATTTCTATTTAAAAAAGAAAATATTAATTATCATGGTATAATAGATTTAATGATAGAAAAAAGTGATAAAATAATTATTATAGATTATAAATTAAAAAATATAGATGATGAAAAATATAAAGACCAATTAAATGGTTATAAAGAAGCGATAAAGACCAAAACAAATAAGAAAATCAATACATATTTATATTCAATAATAGATAATAAATTTAAAGAAGTATAGGAGAGTATTATGATATTAAAAATATTATTATTACTAATATTAATTTTTATTAATGGAGTTTTATCCGCAAGTGAAATTGCTTTTATATCACTTGATAAATTTACTTTGAAAAAAAATAAAACATCTAAAGATAAAAAGATAATACAAATGAAAAAAGAAGAAAGTAAATTCTTATCTACTATTCAAGTAGGAATAACTCTCGCAGGATTTCTTGCCAGTGCTTTTGCTAGTGATACATTCGCAGATTATCTAATAAATGTTCAAGGAGTAAAAATAATAAATACTGCTTTTACAGAAACTTTCTTAATGATTATAATTACATTAATTCTATCTTATATAACACTAATATTTGGAGAACTTGTCCCAAAACAAATAGGAAGATCAAACCCTAAAAAAGTAGCATACCTCACAATTGATTTTATCTATATAATATCTAAAATATTCTATCCAATAATTTTACTACTTACAAAAACAACAGAAATAATATGTAAAATTATAAGAATAAAAGGTAAAGAAGAAAAAATAACAGAAGAAGATATAAGAAATCTTATTATAACAAGTGAGGCAAGTGGAATTATTGAAGATAAAGAAAAAGAATATATTTTAAATATATTTAAATTTAATGATAAACAAGCACAAAAAATAATGACAAAGAAAAACAAAGTAATCTCAATAGATATAAAAGATAATAAAAAAGAGATACTAGAGAAAATAAAAAATTCTCGCTTTACAAGATTCCCTGTATTAGATAATGATAAGATTTTAGGATTTATAAATGTAAAAGATTTAATATACATGCACAAAGTAAGAAAAAAGTTTAATATAAAAGAAATTATTCATGAAGTATTATGCTTTGAAAAAGAAGAAATGATAGATGATATATTTAGAACTATGCAAAAACATCATGAGACATTTTCTATTATTACAAAAAATAATAAACTAGTAGGTATTCTTACAATGGAAGATGCTATAGAAGAAATAGTTGGAAATATATCTGATGAATATAATTGATATTTTTATAAATTATTATATAATATAAAAATAGGGGAGGAAGTATGAAAATTAAAAATTTAAATATAGAAGTAGAAAGCAAATATTATAATGAAAAATTTACTTATCAGTATGATGAAGATTTGTTTGAAGAATTAAAACAAACAACAGGAATAGAAATTTCAGATTCTTGTGAAAATATTACCAAAACAGATATTTTCTCTATTAAAGGAGATAAAAGAAGATATGCAGTTTTAAATTATAATAAAAATCAAGAAGATTATGAAGATGCAGAATATGATGCGATAGATTTAGAAGATCAAGTCTTACATATTATACCAATACACACTCTTGAAGCGTTAAGCCATGAATTTACAACCTTATATTTTACAAATCAAGGAATATTAGGAATGAGTCAAACTTATTATAATGATTTAGGTTATGGCCTTTCAGAAAAGTTTATATTAATACCTATATTAGGTACAGGGAAAAAAGAATTTTTATGGAATATCGCACCAATTATAGATGAATATTTTTATAATATAAGTAATACAGAAAAGTTTTATGATATCTATTGTATAGAAAAAAATATTTTAGAAACAATAGAATTAAAATATGATTTTATTGAAAAGGCTATAAATTATGATGTAGTAGATGTTCAAGATTTCTTTAATAAAAGTTTTGAATTATATTATACTAAAAATGAAGATTTTTATGTAATGTGTCCAAGAACTTGTAAATTCTTTGAAAATCTTGATAAACAAATGGAAGAAGATTATTTAAAAAGAAAACAAAATAAAGAAAAAATAAATACAAAAATAATGAATTAAGGCACTAGAAAACTCTAGTGTCTTTTGTTATAATATTCTATGATAATAAAGGAGCTGATTAAAATAAAAACAGATTGGTACCAAAAAGATATAGATAAAATATATAAAGACTTAAATACAAAACAGGCAGGTCTATCATCACAAGAAGTTATAAAAAGAAGAGAAGAGGCTGGTCTTAATGTATTACCTAAAGGTAAAAAAGAAACTGTATTTGAAATATTTTTTAATGAATTTAAAGATCCTATAGTTCTTCTTTTAATAGTTGCTATTATCTCATCTTTTATAGTAGGAGAAATAATAGATGCTATTGCGATTATCTTTATAGTATTAATAGATGTATTAATGGGAACATATCAAGAAAATAAAGCCAACAATACCGCAGAAGCTCTAGAAAAACTTGTAACTGTTATGGTAAGAGTTATAAGAGATAAAAAAGAAGTAGAAGTAACTAGTGAAGAATTAGTAGTAGGAGACATATGTTTTTTAGAATCTGGCGATAAAATAAGCGCTGATATGCGTATTATAGAATCAGAAAACTTAATGGTAGATGAGTCTATACTTACAGGAGAAAGTATTCAAGTTCCAAAAACAAGTGATACCATTAAAGGAAAAGATTTACCAATTACTGATCAAGATAATATCCTTTTTTCAGGTACTACTATAGTAAAAGGACGTGCTAAAGCAGTAGTAATAAAAACAGCTCTTGAAACAGAAATAGGAAAAATTGCAGATACCTTAACAAATACTAAAGAAGAAAAATCTCCTCTTACAATAAGAGTAGAAAAACTATCAAAACAAATAAGTGCTTTAGTTTTAGTAGTTGCAATAATTATAACAATATTATTAATAACTAAAGGAGTATCTTATAACGAAATATTCCTATCAGTAATTGCCCTTGCAGTCTCAGCTATGCCAGAAGGACTACCTCTTGCTTTAACTATGGCTCTTACAATCGCATCTAATAAAATGGCCAAACAAAATGTAGTAGCTAAAAAATTACATTCAGTTGAATCCCTTGGAAGTTGTACTGTCATTGTAAGTGATAAAACAGGAACACTAACAGTAAATGAACAAACTGCTAAAAAAATAATTTTACCAGACGGAGAATCTTTTGATATAACAGGAACAGGTTATGAAACAAAAGGAGAAGTAATAGGTAAATCCCTTGATAAAGCAAAATACTTATCTTTACTTGGATGTATAAATAATGAGGCTAAAATAACAAAGAATGAAAGAATAGGTGACTCTATTGATATAGCATTCTTAATACTTTCAAAAAAGTTAAAAATAAATACTAGAAATATAGAAATAATAGATTTAATACCATATGAATCAGAAAATAAATATTCCGCAGCCTTTTTCAAACAAGATAAAAAAACCTATTGTACTATCAAAGGTTCAGTAGAAAAAGTTCTATCCTTTTGTAGCAAAGTAGATGAAAAACAGATAAATAAACAAAATGAATTACTTGCAAAAGATGGATATAGAGTAATTGCTCTTGCTTGTTCTAAAATACAAGATAAAAAAGAATATAAAGAACAAGATATTAAAAATCTAGAATTTATTGGTCTAGTAGGATTTATAGATCCAATTAGAAAAGAAGCAATTACTTCCATTAAAGAATGTAAAAGTGCCGGTATAAAAGTTTTAATGGTAACAGGTGATCATCCACTAACATCATTTTCTATCGCAAAAGACTTAACACTAACAGATAAACAAAGTGATGTTACAGATGGAGTAGAAGTTACAAAATACTTAAAAAAAGGAGAAAAAGCCTTTGATAAATTTGTTATGAGTAAATGTATCTTTACAAGAGTAACACCACTTCAAAAGCTAGAAATAGTAAAATCTTTAAAAAGACAAGGTGAATTTGTCGCAGTAACAGGGGATGGAGTAAACGATGCTCCAGCAATAAAAACTGCTAACTTAGGAATAGCTATGGGAAGTGGTACTGATATAGCTCGTGAGACATCTAAAATGATTATAATGGATGATAACTTTAAATCTATAGTCTCAGCTGTAAAAGAGGGTAGAGTTGCCTATTCAAATATTAGAAAAATAATTTTATTTCTAATTTCTTGTGGACTAGCAGAAGTACTTTTCTTTACATTATCAATTATTTTCAATATGCCTATGCCACTGGTTGCTATCCAACTTCTTTGGCTTAATATGGTAACAGACGGTATCCAAGATTTTGCCTTATCTTTTGAAAAAGCAGAAGATGACATAATGAATGAAAAACCAAAAGATCCAAAATCTTCACTTTTTGATAAAACACTTTTAAAAAATATTTTAGTATCCGGAACATATATAGGCCTAATTGTATTTGCAGTCTGGTATTTTCTAATAAATCACTTACATATGAATATAAGTATTGCTCGTGGTTATATAATGGCTTTAATGGTATTTATCCAAAATATTCATGTATTTAACTGTAGAAGTGAAAAACAAAGTGCTTTTAAAATATCTCTATCAAGTAATAAATTAATATTCTATGGAGTCATCGCATCCATAGGTCTACAACTTATAGTAATGAATGTAGAGATACTGAGTACTTTTCTAAAAACAACAATAATTCCATTTAAAGAAATGTTATATTTATTTATTATCGCATTTACTATAATACCAGTAATGGAAACTTATAAAAAACTAAATAATAAGAATTTATAAAATCGGTTCAATAGGATAACCGATTTTTATTGAAATTTTTTTAAAAATTTGCTAAAATATAGGCAGAAAAAAGCGTTATAAAGAAGGAGTATAAAATGGGGAAGAAAAGAAAAAATAAAGAGATACCACAAGTAAAAACTAATGAAAATATCAAAGAAAAAGAAATAAAAGAACCCGTAAAATTAAAAGATGAAACCTCAGTAAAAATAATAGTAATATCAGGAGAATCTTATTTTGATGGAAGTTTTATTGGTCTTTTAGGTTGGAAAATATTAGGATACATCCTAACAATTATAACTTTTGGACTTGCTTATCCATTTGCTTTATGTATGAGATATAATTGGCAACTAAAACATACCGTTATAAACGGAAAAAGATTAAAATTTGATGGACATGGATATCAATTAATAGGTAAATGGATTTGGTGGTGGATACTAACCATTATAACATTAGGAATATATTATATATTTATACCTGTTCAAAAACAAAAATGGATTGTAAAACATACTCATTACGAAAGCTATGATAAAGATTCAGAAGAAGATGAAAATAACAAATCAGAATTTACTGGTAATATCTTTTCATACATTGGATGGTCTTTTCTAACATCATTTATAGCTATATTCTCCTTTGGATTACTTCTACCAATATCTATTTGTTTAATGACAAATTATAAAATAAAACACACTATATATGATGGAGAAGAATTAGAATTTACAGGAGATCCAATAAATCTATTAATAAACTGTCTAAAATGGGTTGGACTTACTCTAATTACTTTTGGAGTTTATTTGATTGTATTAAAAGTATCAGTTATAAAATGGCAAGTAAAACACATTGCTAAAAAAGGAGTAAGTAAAAATACTTTCTCTACTGAAAAATATCTTTTAATACCATTAATTATATCTTTTATATCCTTTATAATCGTCTCTATTTTTGCATACCCTTTAATAGATGATTATATAGATAGTATAAAAGAAGAAATAGATTATATTATACAAGATGAAGTATATACTGGCCAAGATTGGGGAGATAAATATGCCCTATATTTAAAACATCATATATTTGATGAAACAAATAAAGTAAAAATTGCTATAGTAAATGTAGATGACTCATCTTCCCCAGAACTTTTCATTAACTATATTGATAAAAATAAGGAAAATATCACAAAATTCCTTTATATAAAAGGAAAAACAGTAAAAAGTTCTAGAAACTATAAAAACGCATCAATTAAATTATTATGTACTGTAGAAGATGAAGAATATAAATGGGCAGTATTTATACCAGAAAAAGAAAGTGAAGACGGAAAACTATATTTTACAGATAAATTAATGAAAGAAGATTTTGAAAAAGTAGAATATAAAAAAGATGATAAAGAATTTCAAAGAAAATATATAATTCATAATATTAATTTAATTTATTATTATGTATCAAAAGATGATTTACATAACGATATGAATGCCTTAATAGGAAATTACGAAGGAGATAATTATATAACATCATCCCTTGATAATGAATTTAAAAAAGAAATAGAAGCAGCAAGATTAGAAATAGAGAATCTAAAAAGATTACAAGTTGGAGATTATTATGCTAAATACGGTACTTATAAACTTTATACAAATGGTTTACACAGTACAGTTGCTTTAGTAGAAGATGATGAAATATTTGAATTAAAAGTAGGTGGAGTTTGTCATATAAAAAGAACAAATCATTTAGGAAATGAAATAGATAAAGATTGTACTTATCAAGTTACAGATTCAAATTATACAATAGATTCTAAAAGGATTGCCACTATAAATGTTACCTATGAAGGAGGAAATACTAATTATCAAGTAAAAGATAATAATGTACTTACTAATTCATGGTATACCTTAAAACTTAAATAAAACTTGCAAATTTATAAAAAAAATAGTATATTATATGTACTTACCAATTCCCGGTTAAAAGACTTTCCGACTTTTTACTTAGAATTGGCAGAATTTAAAGAAAGGAAGTGTTAATATGGCTTTAACAAAAGATGAAAAAACAAAAATCATTGAAAAGTTTAGAATCAATGATACAGATACAGGTTCAGCAGAAGTTCAAATAGCTATTCTAACAGAAGAAATCAAACAATTAACAGAACATTTAAAAACACATATTCATGATTATCATTCTCGTCGTGGTCTTCTTAAAAAAGTTGGACAACGTCGTAATATGTTAGGATACCTAGCAAGAACAGATGTAACTAGATATCGTAAATTAATTAAAGAATTAGGTTTAAGAAAATAGACATTGGTCTATTTTTTTTGATACTTTCATGATATAATGATACTTAGTGAGGAGTTATTATATGAAAAAAGAAATATTTAAATTAGATTTTTATGGCAAAGAAATAATAGTAGAACATGGAGAGATGGCTAAACAAGCAACAGGAGCAGTACTTGTAAGATACAATGATACAGTAGTACTTTCAGCTGCAGTTTTAAATAAAGAAGTAAATCTTTTATCAGACTTTTTCCCACTTACAGTTAATTACCAAGAAAAACTTTATTCAGTAGGAAAAATTCCAGGAGGATTTATTAAAAGAGAAGGTCGTCCAACAGAAAATGCAACACTTGCAGCACGTATGATAGATAGACCTATGAGACCATTATTCCCAGAAGGATTTAAAAATGAAGTACAAATTATAAATACAGTTTTATCAGTAGATCAAGATTGTTCACCAGAACTTACTGCAATGCTAGCATCTTCTCTAGCAGTCTCAATTAGTGAAATACCTTTTGATGGACCAATTGCGGGTGTTAAAGTAGGTTATGTTGATGGAAAATATATAATCAATCCAACACCAGAAGAAGCAGAAAAGTCAAGTCTAGACTTAACAGTTGCTGGAACAAAAGATGCTATCAACATGGTTGAATCAAGTGCTAAAGAAGTAAGTGAAGATATTATGCTTAAAGCCCTAATGGAAGGACATAAAGCAATTAAAAAATTAATTAAATTTGAAGAAGAAATAATCAAAAAAATTGGTGTTCCTAAAATGGAATACGAAACTTTAGAAATAACAAGAGAACTAAGGGAAGAAGTAGAAGAACTTTCACGTGAAAAACTAGATAAAGCATTACGTATTAAAGAAAAACTAAAAATGCATGAAGAAGTAGATGCTGTAAAAGAAAATACTATAAATACAATTTTACAAAAAGAAGAAAATCAAAATCTAGATAAAGAAGAAGAAAAAGAACTTACAACTATGATTAATCAAATATTAAGTGATATAGAATATAAATTATTTAGAAGCATAGTTGTAAAAGAACATATTAGAGCAGACGGTCGTAAAATGGATGAAATAAGACCACTTTCAACTGATATAGATATACTACCTAGAACTCATGGTTCTGCACTTTTCACTCGTGGAGAAACACAAGCATTATCAGTAACAACACTAGGTGCTCTAGGAGAACATCAAATATTAGATGGACTTGGACTTGAAGATGGAAAAAGATTTATGTTACATTACAATTTCCCACAATTCTCAGTAGGATCTACTGGAAGATATGGAGCACCAGGACGTCGTGAAATAGGACATGGTGCCTTAGGAGAAAAAGCCTTACTTCAAGTAATACCATCAGAAGATGAATTCCCATATACAATTCGTGTTGTATCAGAAATTCTAGAATCAAATGGTTCATCTTCTCAAGCATCAATTTGTGCAGGATGTATGTCCTTAATGGCTGCAGGAGTTCCAATTAAAGCACCAGTTGCAGGAATTGCCATGGGACTTATAACAGATGGAGATGACTATACAATATTAACAGACATTCAAGGAATGGAAGACCATCTAGGAGATATGGACTTTAAAGTTGCTGGTACAAAAACAGGAATATGTGCCCTACAAATGGATATTAAAATAAAAGGAGTAACAGAAGAAATATTAAAACAAGCTCTTGCTCAAGCTAAAAAAGCACGTCTAGAAATATTAAAAGTTATCGAAAAACAAATTAAAGAACCAAGAAAAGAAGTATCTAAATATGCTCCTAAGACTGTAACATTTATGATTAAACCTGAAAAGATAAAAGATGTTATTGGTCGTGGTGGAGAAATGATTACTAAGATTATCTGTGAAGCATCAAATGTTACAGATGTAAATAATGTTAATGCTGTAAAAGTAGATCTAGAAGATGATGGTAGAGTAATTATTTATCACACTGATCAAGAAATAATAGATAAAACAAGACAAATGATAGAAGATGTAGTACGTGAAGTAGAAGAAGGAAAAATCTACAATGCAAAAGTTGTAAAAGTAGAAGATTTTGGTTGCTTTGTACAAGTATGGCCTGGATGTGAAGGATTAGTTCATATTTCACATCTTGATACAAAACGAGTAGAAAAAACAGAAGATGTTGTTAAAGTAGGGGATGAAATCATTGTAAAAGCAATCGGAACAGATAAAAGAGGAAGACTTAACTTCTCAAGACGTGATGCAATTAGCCCAAAAAAGAAAAAAGAGAAAAAATAAACAAAAGTTAATTATATATTATATATAAAAAGAACACCTAATAATGATGTGATATGAACCTCATTCCTTTGTCCAAGAAATGGGGTTCAGTTCATGATGTTAGGTGTTCTCTTTATTGTTTTACTTTTTAATTTTTTATTTAATGTTTCAGCACCTATACGAATAGTTGCTACTATTTTTCATTAGAAGTTGGTTTTTTTGTATTGGAAACATATGCTGATTGTGATAAAATTATGTTATTGAATATTGCAATGTAGGTACATATATTTTTATTATTAAAATTTAGGAGTAAAAAATATGAGAAAAGAGAAAAAACAAAAATCAAAAAAATCATTAATCATAATAGCTATAATTTTTATAATTATTTCTATTATTTGTGCTTGCTTGTATTTTAATCGAAAAGAAAATAATAACAAAAATAAGCAGGAGACAATAGCTCTTAATGACAAAGAAAAACAAGTATTAAGTATTATATGTGAGATGAAATCATTTTATAGTCTAAATCCAGGTGGAACAAGAGTTGATATTAATGATATAATTATTAACAATTTATTCTATGTACAAAACAAAAATGAGGATATTATGATAATAGGTTTAGATTGGTCAATGAGTTGGGATGGTAAATCAGTTAATCAAAAAATTGGCCTTATACCTGATAGTGATTATCCTAACAGAATTTCAAACGAAAGCATTAAATCATTTTATAAACAACCTGAAAATGCCGCAAATGAATTGACAAATTCGTATGAAATGGCATTGAAAAGTTACGTAAATACAGATGAGCTATCTGAAGAATTTACATTGCTTGAAGTAGATAAGAGTAAAATAAAAGAAATAGAAAACAAGGCTAACAAATATTTAAATTATGAAAAATATATGAGTCGTTGGAAAAAAATAAAGAATGAAAAAGAACAATATCAATATGGTTATCATGCATTATATAGAGATGAAAATGGTAAGGATATTTCTATAAACTTTTTTGATGACGGTATATGTTCTACAAACTACAGTAATTTTAATTATAGTCAAAATCCTTCTGGAGTAATGCGTTACACAGTTAAATATATTAGCAATTCTTGTACTTATCGAGAAATATCTCAAAGAGAGTTAGAAATAATTGATGATACAATAGCTTCTAGAACTGCAACATCAGGAGGAATGACAATGAACGTAGGAAGTTCGAAAGTATCATCTAGTCCAATAAGAATTGAATTTGATGAAAACTATAAAACAATTAAAATAATTAATGGACATTTTAATTATACTGGAGATCCAGCTTTCTTGACTTTTACAGAACAATAATACTTAGCAATAATTAAATGTAGTATTAAAAATTATCGTAAATAAAAATATTTAAGAGGTGTAGTATTAAATGAAAAAAAGATATATTATAATTTTTATAGTTGTTATATTTGCTATTATAAACATAGGTGCATTGATTTATATTGTTAATGAAAATAATACAATAGTCTATGCAAAAAAATATGTAGCAACTTCTGATGATTCATGGGTAGAATTTTTTAGTGATGGAACTTGCTTTAGAAATATAAAACTAGATTATTGTAAATATAAAGTTGATGGAGATTTAATAATTTTAAAACAAAAGCAAACAGATGAGAATCTTGGATTAAGTATGAAAATGGAACTTCATTTTAAAATTATAGATAGTGATAATCTAGAACATATTCATACTTGTTTTCCAGACTATAATGATGCTCATTCAGACTTTAATTGTGATAGTGATGAGAATAATCTTGAAAAATTAGGACAGACTGTAAAATATTCTTTAAAGAGTTAAATAAAATCACCAAAATATTAAATGCTCTCAATAAATTTTTATAATAGAAATTATTAAGTATTCATATACTTAATTAGGTGATAACTTCATGAAAAAAACAAAACAAGTTATAATAAGTATTTCTTTAATATTACTAAGTTTTTTCTATACTAATAAAACAGTTGAAATATTAAGAAATGCTGATCCTATAATGAAAACAATTAAAAGTAAAGAAGAAAGTTTTAAAATAGAAGCAACTAATGCTAAAATCGAAAAAAACACTATCACACCAGGAAGTAGTGGAAGTAAAATAAATCTAGATGATAGTTTTAAAAAAATGAAAAAATACGGAAGTTATAATGAAAGTTTAATGGTTTTTGAAGAAGTAAAACCAGAAGTTTCAATAAATAATAATTATGATAAATTTATAATATCTGGAAATCAAGAAAAAGAAAATGTAGCATTACTATTCAAAGTATTTAGAGATGACGAAGTAGATGATATTCTAAATATATTAGAAGAATATAAAGTGAATGCTACTTTTTTTGTAGATGGATTATGGCTTGAAAATAATCAAGAAAAAGTTGTTTATATGAGTGAGATAGACCAAGAAATAGAAATTTTAAATTATGATTCTTCCTATCAACAAAAATATTTTCAAAGTGCAGTAAACATTTCTCATTCACTAACAGGAACCCCACCAAAGTTTTGTTATGCAGAATATGAAAGAAAACAAGTTTTAAACTTATGTAAAAAGATAAATCTACATACAGTAATTCCTTCTATTATTACAGAAGAAAATCCATTTGGGAATGTCAAAGAAAAACTAGAAAACGGTTCAATTATAAGTATGCCTTTAGGAGCAGTAGTAGAAAAACAACTGCCGACTATAATAAATTATATAAAGCAAAGAGGTTATAAAATTGTATCATTAGATGAATTATTAAGTGAAAAAGAAGTTATAAATTAAAAAGTATAAATACCTAAAAAGGTATTTTTTTTATAAAATTTTAAAAAAAGTATTGACAAGTGTACTAAAGTACGCTTATAATTAAAGTGTAATGATTAAAGTGCACTAAAATCATTAAATAATTATGGGAAAAGGAGAGTATTTAATGAGAGAAAGAAAAATGTGTTGGTGGATTACTGAAAAATGTAACGAAAACTGCGAATATTGTTTCAGATCACTAAGTAGCATTAACAAATTCAACTTTGATGAACATATGAAAATATTAGAAAGGATAATTGACTTTGGAACAGATCAAATTACTTGGTCTGGAGGAGAAGCATTGCTTGTAGATCATGCTCCAGAATTAATTAAATATGCTCATGAAAAAGGTATTTACAACAAAATAACAACTAATGGTAAATTACTAACACCAGAAAAAATAGAAGAGTTAAAACCTTATATAGATTTAGTTGCTTTATCAATTGATTCATTTAATGATGAGACTAACAAAAAATTAGGACGTGGTATTGAACATAGAAAAACAGTTATGAATAGAATTAATCATCTAATGGCATCAGGTGTAAAAGTAGATATAAACACAGTAGTAACAAGCCTAAACATCAAGGATTTAGATGATATGGGAGAGTTTCTTAGAGAAAACCCTATTTCTGGTAAATGGAAATTAATGACTTTCTTCCCAGTAAGAGAAAAAGCCCTTAAAAACAAAGATAAATTAGAAATAAGTGATGAAGAGTTTTTAACAGAAGTAAAAAGAATTATAGAAAAATATCCAGATATCAATATAACATTTATGATGAATGATGAAATCCAACAACAATATCCAGGTGTAAGAGCTAACGGAGATTTGCTAGTAACACGTGATTACAATGATATGATATTTGGTAATATGGCAACAGATGATAAAATAGAAAATCCATTTGAATATGATAAAAAATTCCAAAAAGTAAAAAAGTAACTTTATAATTATCAATATAATAATTTAAAAGGAAGCTTCTTGCTTTCTTTTTTTGTTTACAAAATATAAAAAAAATTATAATATAATAAGTATAAATTGTTAATTGAAAAGGAAAAATCTATGAAGAAAGATATTAATAAATTACCTAAAAGTATTATTTTAGTAAGACATGGGGAAAATATATTTAATGATAATATTCCAAATGATTTATTAGAGCTCTCACCACTTGGTATTAAACAAGCAATGTGGGTAAAAGAAAAATTGAATAATAATTTTGATGTAGTATTTTCATCAACTTCAAAACGTACTATTGATACTGCTACTATAATATCTTCAAAAATAAAAGCTATCCAAGATAAAAGATTATTAGAAAAAGGATATGGTAATAATAAAAATGGAGATGAAACTTTAAAAGATGCTAAAAATAGATTCAAAGAAGTATTAGATGAAGTAATAAGAAAATACCCAAATAAAAAAGTATTATTTGTTATCCATGGAGCACTTATGAAACTTGCACAAGATGTAATAGAAAGTGAAAATCTAAAAAGAGATTCCATAGAAAACTGTGAAATAATAAAATATGAAAGAACCTCAGATGAAGTGTTTAATAAAATTATAGAAAAACCTTTTGAGTAAATATAAAGATATTCCAAGCAGAATATCTTTTCTTTATATTAAATTTCCTTTTTTCCTTTTGATATTTATAAATTTTTGTTATAATGGAAATAGTCAAAAGTAGGTGATATGATGTATTTAAAACAAATTAATACTAGTGGGTTTAAATCTTTTGCTAAAAAACTAGAAATATCACTAGGTAATAATATAACTTGTATAGTTGGACCTAATGGTAGTGGTAAAAGTAATATAGTAGATGCTGTTAGATGGGTTTTAGGAGAACAAAGCGTTAAATCTCTACGTGGAGATAATACTATGAGTGACATTATATTCTCAGGAAGTAAAACTAGAAAACCATTAAATGTTGCAAGCGTCGAATTAATATTTGATAACAATGATCATTTTTTAAACATTCCCTATACAGAGATATCTATCAAAAGAAGAATATATAGAAGTGGAGAAAATGAATATTTCTTAAATAATGAAAGATGTCGTCTTAAAGATTTAACTAATTTATTATTAGATTCAGGTATAGGACGTGAATCATTTAATATTATCTCTCAAGGAGAAGTGGATAATATCCTATCATCATCTCCACAAGAAAGACGTGTAATATTTGAAGAAGCATCAGGAATATTAAAATACAAAAAAAGGAAAATAGAAGCATTAAGAAAACTAGAAAGAACACATAATAATTTAGATAGAATAAACGATATTATCACCGAAATAGAAACCCAAGTAGAACCATTAAAAAGACAAAGTAAAAAAGCAAGAAAATATAAAGAAGCTAAAGATACTTTAGAAAAATATGAAATAGCCTTACTTGCCCATGATATAAAGTTCTACAAAGAAAAATTAGATACTATTATTAAGAAAATAGATGAATTAAATCAACAGATAATAGAACTTTCTAGTGAAACATCTCTAATGGATTCAAAGTCTTTAGAAGATGCGTCTATTATATCAAAACTAGAACGTGATATTACAGAAGCAAATGAAAAATTATTAAAGACAACAGAAGAAGTAGAAAAGATAAATGGAGAACTTACTCTTTTGAAAGAAAGAAAGAAAAACCAAAAAGAAGATAGTGAAGTATTAGATGAAATAAGAAGATTATTAGAAGAAAAAGAGAGCTTATCATCAACCATTACTGTTGTAAAAAACGAAATAGAAAATATAAATAAAACACTAGAAGAAAATAAAAAATTAGAAAAAAACCTTACAGAAGAGTTAAATAAAATAAAATCTAAAAAAGATAATCTTTCAATGAAAAGGAATTCTATTGATAGAGAACTTACTTCTCTTGATTATAAAATAAATGGTCTTGAAAGAGAAATAGAAAATAATGACTCTTTTCCAATCTCTGTAAAAAAAGTATTAAATTCAATAAAATTAAATGGTATTTGTGATACTTTAGGTAATGTATTAAATGTAGAAGATAAATATCTAAAAGCCTTAGAGACCGCAACCGCATCTTCTAAAAACTTTATTATTACAAAAAATGAAAACTCAGCAAGAGATGCAATTTTGTACTTAAAAGAAAACTCTCTAGGACGAGCAACTTTCTTCCCACTTACAGTAATAGAAAAGAAAGAAGTAGATGCTAAAACATTAAAAGAGATAAAGGATAGCTCTGACTTTATAGATGTTTTAAGTAATTTAGTTACCTATGATAAAAAATATGAAAATATTATAAAAAATCAATTAGGTACCATTCTAGTATCAGAGAATATTGATAGTGCTATTAGATTATCTAAAAAAGTAAACAAAAGATATAGAATTATCACTTTAGATGGACAAACTATTAATACTGGTGGTTCTATGAGTGGTGGAAGTAATTATAAAAGTAAAAGTGTTATATCTTTAAGACGAGAATTAACAGTCTACAAAGAAAAGAAAAAGACATTAAAAGAAGAAATAATTACTATAGAAGAACAATTAAAAGAAGTAGAAAAAGAACAAGAGGTAAAAGAAAAAGAATTCTTTAGTACTAAATCAAAAACAGTTTCATTAGAAGAAATGATAAATGTTCAAACAGAAAAAAAGAAAAACTCTGAAGAAAATCTTGAAAAGGTAAGTAAAGATTATGAAACTTATTCACATCTTAAAAATAAATCAATCGATTCTAAAGAAGAAAAACTAACTTCTTTATATCATGAAAAACTTGCTTTAAAAGAAACTTTAAATAATGATATAAAACATAAAAATAAAACTTTAGAAGAATTAAAATTAAAACAAATAGAAAAAGCCGGAGAAGAAAAACTTAAAAATGCAAATCTTCGTAAATTAGAACATGAACTTTCTGATTATGAGGTAGATAAAAATAGACTTGATGTAACACTTGATAATATGTTAAATACTTTAAACGAAGAATATTCAATGACTTATGAAAAAGCAGATAGTGATTATGAGTTAGATATAGAAGTAGAAGATGCAAGAAAAAAAGTTACCACTTGTAAAAATGAAATTAAAAAAATAGGAATGGTTAACTTAGATAGTATAGAAGAATATGAAAGAGTATCTACTAGATTTAACTTTTTAACAAATCAAAAAAATGACCTATTAAATGCTGAAGAAACTCTACTTTCTATAATGAATGATATGGATGAAGTAATGATTTCTGAATTTGAAAAAACATTTAAAAAAGTTAAAGTAGAATTCCAAAAAGTATTTAAAGAATTATTTAAAGGTGGAAATGCTGATTTAATTTTAACTGAGCCTGATGATATTCTAACAACAGGAGTAGAAATAGTTGCATCCCCACCAGGTAAAAAACTAACATCAATTTCCCTTCTATCAGGAGGAGAAAAAACTCTAACCGCAATAAGCCTACTATTTGCTATGCTAAATGTTAGAAGAGTGCCTTTCTGCTTATTTGATGAAGTGGAAGCAGCTCTAGATGAGGCTAATGTTGATGAGTTTGGAAAATATTTAGATCATTATAAAGATAAAACACAATTTTTAATTATAACCCATAAAAAGAAAACTATGGAATATGCTGATACATTATATGGTATTACAATGCAAGAATCTGGTGTTTCTAAACTAGTTAGTGTTAAACTTAATGAAAAAGAAGAAATATTATAAAAGATTAAATAAAATCTGTCTTTCTCTTTAAAAAAATATAAAAATATGATATAATTTCCTTCTGCGCTAAAAAGGAGGAAAGATAGATGAAAAACATGATAGTTTCAGATTATGACGAAACATTATATCAAAACACATATCAACTAAGAGAAAACATAGAGGCTATTAAAGATTTTCGTAATCAAGGAAATATTTTTGTATTATCAACCGCAAGACCATATCATTCAATAAAAGAAGAAATAGACAAATATAATATTCCATTTGATTATTTAAGTTGTTCTGATGGAACTCATATATTCTATAATGATAGTTATCTTGCATCAGCACCTATTAGCAGTAAAGCAATAAAGAAAATAACAGACATTGTTCCAAAACATTTAGAACCTGTCTTTTCCAAAAATAGCGAAAACGAAGTATTAGAAATGTATTATAAAATAGATGGTACTTATGATGAAGAAAAAGTTTTATCATTAATAAATGAAAACTTAAAAGAGTATAGTAATTTAAGTGCTTTTTATGAATACATTTGGGAAGATAAGGTTATAATGATTAAAAGATGTGATATATCTAAATCAACTTCTGCAAAGAAAATTGCAAGACGTGAAAAAGTAGATTTTAGAAGAGTATTTACAATAGGGGACGGACTTAATGATGTTCCTATGATTAAAGATTTTAATGGTTATGCTATAATAGGAGCTAAAGAAGAAGTACATGATGTATCACTTGGTTGTTATAAAACTGTAAGTGAGCTTATATATAATGTTTCAAAAAATACTGTAAAAGTAAAATGAGGTAATAAATATGTTTGTAGATGAGGTTAAATTAATAGTAAAAGCTGGTAATGGTGGAGATGGTTGTACTGCATTTCGCCGTGAAAAATACGTTCCAATGGGAGGACCTTTTGGAGGTAATGGTGGACATGGAGCAAGCATCATATTTAAGGTAGATGAAGGGCTTCATACATTACTAGATTTAAGATATCAAAAGTTAATAAAAGGACATAAAGGAGAAAATGGTAAAGGTAAAAATCAACATGGTAAGGGTGCAGAAGATGTTATTGTAAAAGTTCCAAGAGGAACAGTAGTAACAGATTTAGATACTGGACTTATTATTGCTGATTTAACTGATAAAGATAGTAGTTGTGTAGTTGCAAAAGGTGGAAGAGGAGGACGTGGTAACACTGCTTTTAAAACCCAAACAAATACAGCACCAGATTTCTCAGAAAAAGGAGAACCAGGAGAAGAAAGAGAATTAAAAGTAGAACTAAAAATGCTTGCTGATGTTGGTTTAGTAGGACTTCCAAGTGTAGGTAAATCAACTTTTATCTCATGTGTATCCCATTCACGTCCAAAAATTGCTGCTTACCATTTCACAACACTTTATCCAAATTTAGGAGTTGCAAAAAGTAAAAACAATAGAAGTTTTGTAATCGCAGATCTTCCAGGACTAATCAAGGGAGCCTCAACAGGAGAAGGATTAGGAGATAGATTCTTAAAACATATAGAAAGAACTAAAATCATTGCTCATGTCATAGATATGTCAGGAAGCGAAGGAAGAGACCCTTATGAAGATTATCTTACAATAAATAAAGAACTAGAAGAATACAGTGAAAAACTATTAAAAAAACCTCAAATAATTATAGCCAATAAAATGGATATAGAAGGATCACAAAAATTACTTTCAGAATTTAAAAACAAAGTAAAAGATGTAGAAATATTTGAAATAAGCGCAGCGTTAAATAAAGGACTAGATAAAGTAATAGATCGTCTAGGTGAATTATTAGAAGACCTACCTGATACAACATTATATCAAGACGATGCTTTTGAAAGTCATGTTTTATATAAATTCGAAAGTGAAAAACCATTTGAAATAGAAAAAGAAGATGATTCTACTTGGCATATTAAAGGAGAAAAAATAGAAAAATTATTTAAAATGACAAAAATAGAATCTGAAGAAGGAATGAATAGATTCCTAAAAAAATTAAGAAGACTTGGTGTAGATGATAAACTAAAAGAATTAGGAGTAAAAGAAAATGACCAAGTAAGAATATTAGATTTCTATTTTACATACAAAGATTAATAAAAAAGTCTCAAAATGTTATGAATTTTGAGATTTTTAATATATAATAATATTGGTGATATAATGGATAACGAAAAGTATGAAAAAGAACTAAAAAATAAAGGCATAAAATTAATTGCTGGAGTAGATGAAGTAGGTCGTGGTCCCTTAGTCGGACCCGTTGTAGCCTCCGCTGTTATTTTAAAAGATAACTACTCTTTAGTTGGACTTACAGACTCTAAGAAATTAAGTGAGAAAAAAAGGAATTATTTCTTTGATGAAATAAAAAAACAAGCAATATCTATTGGAATAGGTATAATAGATGAAGAAAAAATTGATGAAGTAAATATTTATGAGGCAACAAAACTTGCTATGAAAGAAGCAATAAATCAATTAAATCCTAAACCAGAACATATATTAATAGATGCTATGCCACTTGATATAGATATACCTACAACTTCCATTATAAAAGGGGATTTAAAAAGTATAACAATAAGTGCTGCTAGTGTAATTGCTAAAGTTACAAGAGATAAAATGATGTATGAATTAGATGAAAAGTATCCTATGTATGACTTTAAAAACAATAAAGGATATCCAACTAAAAAACATCTAGAAGCACTAAGTGAATATGGAGTCTTAAAAGAACATAGAAAAACTTTTGGACCAGTAAAAAAAGAAATAGAAAAGTTAAAAGAGGTAAAATAGTATTATGTTACAAAGAATATTTATTAAAGATTATAAAAATATAAATGATAGAAAAGTAAGAAGTAAATATGGAACTCTTGCTGGAGTTTTTGGAATAGTTACTAATCTTTTCTTATGTACTATAAAAATAATTATTGGACTAGCCGCAAGTAGTGTTACTATTATGGCAGATGGTTTTAATAATTTATCAGACTCACTATCATCAGTAATTACTCTAATTGGTTTTTATCTTGCTAAAAGAAAAGCAGATAAAGATCATCCCTTTGGACATGCAAGATATGAATATCTAACAGGTACCCTAATTGCTTATTTCATATTTTTAATGGGACTATTTTTCTTAAAAGAATCAGTAGATAAAATAATTTCGCCACAAGCACTACATATAAGCGTTATAACTTATATAGTATTAATAATTGCTATTTTAATAAAACTTTTCCAAATGTATATTTATCTAGATCTAGCAAACGATTCTAAAAGCCAAACTATAAAAGCAAGTGCATATGACTCAAGAAATGATGCTATCGCTACAACTACAGTATTAATATCTATGATAGTAATGAGCCTATTTAATATTAATATAGATGGAATAATGGGACTTTTAGTATCACTATTTATAATTTATTCTAGTATAAGTCTAATAAAAGAAATGATAGATCCTCTACTTGGACAAAAAGCAACTAAAGAACAAGTAGATCTTATTACTAAAAAATTACTTAAATATGAAGATATAAAAGGAATACATGATTTAGTAATTCATAATTATGGTGAGACTACAACCTTTGTAACAGTACATGCTGAAGTAGATGATAAAATGACTTTAATAGAAGCAAATACTATTATGGATAATATAGAAATAGAGTTTTTTGAAAAATATAATATATATCTAACTATCCATACAGATCCAGTTAATTCAAATGATAAATTAACTAATAATCTAAAAAAAGAAGTAAAAAATATTTTAAAGAAATTTGATAAAACTCTAACACTTCATGACTTTAGAGTAGTAAGTGCAAAAGACCATACTAAAGTAATTTTCGATGTAGTAATACCTTATGATAAAAACTATAAAAAAGAAGATTTACAAGAAATATTAAATAAGAGTTTTAAAGATAAAACTAAATATTATTTCTTAATAAAAATAGATAGACCATTTTATTAAAATAAAGATTTTTATATCTTTATTTTTTTGCGTACCTTTGTTTGAAAACTAGTTGCTTTTAAATAATATTTAGTTTATAATAAATTTAGGAAGTGATAATTATGTATGATTATATTACTGGAGAAGTAACACACATTTATAGTAATAGTATTGCCTTAGATAATAATGGAATAGGATTTTTAATTTATACACCAAATCCTTATAAATTCCAAGAAAATAAAAAGTATAAAGTATATCTCCACCAGCTAATAACAGAAACAGAAAACTCTCTTTTTGGTTTTGAAACACAAGAAGAAAGAGAACTATTTTTAAAATTAATTAATGTAAAAGGTCTTGGATGTAGAATGGCTCTTCCAATTATCGCAACTGGATCAATAGATGGAATAATTGATGCAATTGAAAGAGAAAACATATTGTATTTAAAAAAATTCCCTAAAATAGGAGATAAACTCGCAAGACAAATGATTCTTGATTTAAAAGGAAAACTTGGAAGTATATCGAGTGATGTTGTAGTAGACGACGAAAGTTTAGATGAATTAAAAGAAGTTCTAAAAGGACTTGGATATAAAGAAAAAGATATTAAGGGTATAGTTAAGAAAGTAGATGTAACTAAACCAATAGAAGAACAAATAAAAGATGCTTTAAAACTTTTACTAAAATAGGAGGATAACTTATGGATGAGAGAATTATTACAGAAGAAAAAATAGAAGAAGATAATGATACAGAACAATCAATAAGACCAGATTCCATAGAAGAATATATTGGACAAAAAGATGTAAAAGAAAATATAAAAGTATTTATTGAGTCCGCTAAGATAAGAGATGAATCTCTAGATCATGTTCTATTATATGGACCTCCAGGACTTGGAAAAACAACTCTTGCTCATATTATTGCTAATGAACTTGGAAGTGATATTAAAACTGCAACTGGTCCAAGTATAGAAAAACCAGGAGACTTAGCCGCAATACTTTCAACACTAGAACCAGGTGATGTTTTATTTATAGATGAAATACATAGAATACCTAAATATATAGAAGAAATACTTTATCCTGCTATGGAAGATTTTTCACTTGATATAATAATTGGAAACGATGGTAATAGTCGTAATATAAGAATAGACCTACCACCATTTACTCTAGTAGGAGCGACCACTAGAGCAGGAGATCTTACATCTCCCTTAAGAGATCGTTTTGGAATAATTGCTAAATTACAATATTACACAAAAGAAGAATTAACACAAATAGTAAAAAGAACATCTCGTGTATTAGGTGTAACAATAGAAGATGATGCTGCAAAAGTACTTGCTAGTCGATCACGTGGAACACCAAGAATTGCTAATCGTCTTTTCAAAAGAGTAAGAGACTTCGCTTTAGTAGAAGGACTAGGTGTAATAGATAAAGAAATAACAGAAAAAGCCCTTGATAGACTTAAAGTTGATAACTTAGGATTAGATGAGGTTGATCATCAATTATTAAAATCAATTATATTTAAATTTAATGGTGGACCTGTTGGAGTAGAGGCAATCGCCTCAACAATAGGAGAAGAAGTATCAACAATAGAAGATGTATACGAACCATTCTTACTACAAAATGGACTTTTAAAAAGAACATCTCGTGGTCGTGTAGTAACAAAAAAAGGATATGAAGCTTTAGGACTAGAAGAAATGGCATAAAGGAGTAAAAAGATGAATATAGAAGACTTTGATTATAATTTACCAGAAGAACTAATTGCTCAAACACCAAAGAAAAAAAGAGATACTTCACGTCTTATGGTATTAAATAGAAAAACACAAGAAATAGAACATAAACATTTCTACGACATAATAGATTATTTAAATAAAGGTGATGTTTTAGTATTAAATGATACTAAAGTATTACCTGCAAGACTTATTGGAGAAAAAGAAGAAACAAAAGCAGTAATAGAAATATTACTTCTAAAAAATATAGAAAATGATACTTGGGAATGTTTAACTAAACCAGCAAGAAGGATAAAAGAAGGAACTATTGTCTCTTTTGGAAATGGAATGTTAAAAGCAAAATGTATTAAAGTAGAAGATGAAGGAATAAGACATTTTGAACTTATATATGAAGGAATACTTTATGAAGTATTAGAAAAGTTAGGTACTATGCCACTTCCTCCATATATTCATAAGACACTAAAAGATCAAAATCGTTATCAAACAGTGTATGCCAAAGAATTAGGTTCCGCAGCAGCACCAACCGCAGGACTTCATTTTACAAAAGAATTAATGGAAAAAATAAAAAACAAAGGAATAATTATTACTTATGTAACACTTCATGTTGGACTTGGAACATTTCGTCCAGTAGAAACAGATAATATCCTAGATCATAAAATGCATGAGGAGTTTTACATAATGACAAAAGAAACAGCTGATATATTAAATAAAGCTAAAAAAGAAAATAGAAGAATAATATCAGTTGGAACAACTTCAACTAGAGTACTAGAAACAGTAAAGTCTCAAAATGATAAATTTATAGAAACAAGTGGTTGGACTAATATCTTTATTTATCCAAGATATGAGTTTAAAGCAATAGATGGATTAATTACTAATTTCCATTTACCAAAATCAACTCTAATAATGTTAGTATCATCCCTTGCAGGACGTGAATTTATATTAAAAGCATATAAAGAAGCAGTAGATAAACAATATAGATTCTTCTCATTTGGAGATGCTATGTTTATTTTCTAAAATACACAAATTGACAAAAATATTTCAATAAATATATTAAAATATTTATTGATTTCTTTTTAAATGTTATAATAAGCATATAGTGTAGGTGATGCCCATGCAAAAAGCAAAAGGCTATTTTATGTTTATAATATTAAATGTTTTCTCAATACTCATTTTTATAATGGGAGCATTTATAATATTTAAAAGTTTTTCATTCGCACCAGCAAAAAATATTAAAGAATTAAATATAGAAAAAGATATAAATTATAAAATAGAAACCAAAGAAGAAAATAAAGAAATAAAAGAAAACGAAGATATAATCGCATCCACAATTTCTAAAATAAAACCTAATTTTTCTATTACAATAAAAACGAAGAACAAACAAAATATAAAATATAAATATAAAGTAAATGCAACATTAAATGCTACATCTAATGAACAAATAGTAAAAAGTAAAAAATACACTTTAGTTCCAAAAAAAGAAATAAAACTAGAACAAGTAAATAAGGAAACAGTAACAGAAGATTTAACATTAAATTATGAAGATTTTATAAAAGATAGTGAAGATATAAAAGCTGAAAGTGGAGAGCTAATAAATTCAACACTAATAGTAAATATGAATATCGAAGGAGAAACTAAAAAAGAAACATTTTCAGAATTTCTAAAACTAAAAATACCAATAACTAATCAAAATAAAAAAATAAAAATAATTAAAAACTATTCTAAAAAAGCAAAATCAATCGCACCTAAATATGTATTTAAAATAGAAAAATATAATTACTTATTAGGTGGTATAATAATATTAATTGGAGCATTAACACTATTTATTACAAGTATTATTTATATAAAAAGAATAAAAGAAATTAAAAAAATAAGAAAAAGAATAACAAAATTAAAAAATGCTACTAAAAGAAGATAAAAAGGATGTGATAAAGTGTCAGTATTTAATATAGTTATATATATTTTAGAAATTATATTATTAATAGCACTAATAATTCTATCTGTAAAATGTATATTTTTTATAGAAAATGCAAATAATTTTATTATAGATTTACAAAATAAGGTAAATTCATTTAATTATATTTTTTCATCAATTAATAAAGTAAGTTTATTTATATTAAACATACCAAATTATATAAATAACTTTACAAATAAAATATTTAGAAGAAAGGGTTGATAATTATGTCAAAAGAAAGAAGTTTAACATCATTAGTCGCAGGAGTTGCATTAGGTATAGGATTAGGAGTATTATTCGCACCAAAGAAAGGTAGTGAAACAAGAGAAGATTTAAAAAAAGAATATAAAAAGATGACCAAAAAAATAGGAGAAATTGATAAAGAAGACATCGAAGAATTTATAAAAGATGCAAAAATAGAAATAGAACAAGAATTAAAAGATTTAAATAAAGAAAAAGTTCTAAAAAAAGCAAAAGACAAAGCAAACGAAATAAAAATAAGTTGTGATGAAATATTAAATATGGCAAAAGAAGCAGGTAATGAAAGTTTAGAAAAAGCAACTAAAGAATTTAAAACAAAAACAGTAAAAGTATTAAAAGAAATAATTAATAAACTAGAAGCATAATTTTAATTATAAAAGATATTATTGGTTATACACCTCCAATAATATCTTTTTTTCTAAGAAATAGTTTTCTAATAAAGTCAACAGGTATTACAGTAATAGAGACTAATATCATAAATTGTAACTCTTTAAAAGTAAGACCAATAGTTCTAAATAAACTACCACCATAATAAATAAGTAAAAGTTGTACTACAACTATAAATATTGTAATAGATAAAAACACTTTATTTTTAAATATATTAGAAAAAATATTTAATCTATTAGTTCTAGCATTAAAACTATTAAAAATATTCATAAATATAAATAGTCCAAAGAATGCAGACATTAGATATCTACTATCATTTCTATATATATCTTGAATAAAAGGAAGTTTTAAAAATAATATACAAAGAAGAGCAGAGTATATTCCAGTAAATAATATTTCTCCAATCATATAAGAATTTATTATATGTTCATCTTTCTTCTTAGGAGCCTCTTCCATGTATTCAACTAAAGCAGGTTCAAAAGAAAAAGCCAGTCCAGTTAAAGTATCCATAACCATATTAATCCATAACATCTGTATTACAGTAACAGGAGTATCAATTCCTATAAAAGGTCCAATAATAGATAAACTTATTGCACATAAATTAATAGTTAACTGACAAATGATGAATTTCCTAATACTTTTAAATATAGTTCTTCCATAAAGTATAGCCTTAGAAATAGATAAGAAATTATCATCAAGTATTACGATATCACTAGCAGCTTTACTAACTTCAGTACCACTTCCCATCGCAAATCCTACATCAGCATTTTTTAAAGAAGGAGCATCATTAACACCATCTCCAGTCATTCCAACAATCAAGTCACAACTTCTCGCAATCTTTATCAGTCTTGTTTTATCACTAGGAAGACTTCTCGCAACTATTTTAAGTCTAGGAAGTATATTTATAACTTCTTCATCAGACATAGAATTTAATTCACTAGAAGTTATTAAAACATCATCTTTACTTTCTATTAAACCAACCTCATATCCAATAGATCTTGCAGTATCAATATTATCACCAGTAAGCATTACAGTTTGAATTCCAGCACTTCTAACAAGCCTAAGACCTTCTTTAGCCTCATCCCTCAAATCATCTTTAATAGATACAATTCCCACTAATGTTAAATCTTTAAAATCAGTAGAGTAGGACTCTGTTAAAAGTAAAACTCTACTACCATTACTAGAGACTTTTTTAATATAATTATTTATTTTCTCCTTATTGCTTAAAATTTTCTTATTTCCAACTTCATCATAATAAAAACTACAAAGAGGAAGTAATACTTCACTAGCACCTTTAACAAGATTAATAACTCTTTCATCATCTTTTATTAAAACAGTAGAATATTTATTTTTACTATCAAAAGGAGTAGAAGAGATTACTTTCAAATTTTTATTATTCATATTAGAAAATTTAAGAAGTGCTCTATCAGTTATATTTCCACCAACAATTTTTCCATTATCAAAAACACTTTCATTATTATATACAATAGATCTATTAACTATATTTTTATATTTAGGATAAAAATTCATATCATCCATATTTCTAAATTTTTTAAAATTACCACAAGTAATTTCTGAAACTTCTAATTTTCCTTTTGTAAGAGTACCAGTCTTATCAGTAAATAAAATATTAATATTCCCAGCAGTCTCAATACCAACTAATTTCCTAACTAATACTTTATCTTTCAGCATTCTTCTCATGTTAGAAGATAATACTAAAGTAATCATCATAGGAAGTCCTTCAGGTACCGCAACTACAATAATAGTAACACATAAAGTTAGAGCATAAAGAATATAACCCATCATTAAATGAAAATTACTTAAAACACTTATTATTTTATCTAAAACAAAACCATTATCTATAACTATTTCAGAAAATAAATAAGAAAACGAAACTAAAAAGGCCCCAATATATCCAAATCTACTTATAATGATTGCTAAATCTCTAAGTCTAGATTTTAAAGGACTAAGAGGAGGTTTCTCTTGTAGTTCCATATTCATTCTTCCATAAACTGTATTATTCCCAACTTCTAATACCTTAACTTTACATTTCTTAGAATAAACAGTTGTTCCTCTATAAACTTTATTTTTATCTAGTATATTATTTATATTTTTTACTGGAACTTTTAAAACATCCTTAGCCTCACCATTTAATAAAGACTCATCTACAGTAATTTCTCCTTCAACTAAAACACCATCAGCTGGTATCATATCACCTGATGATAATATTAAAATATCTCCTTTAACTATTTTATCAATAGAAATAGTAGTAATCTTTTTATTTCTTAATACTCTACATTTTATTTTAGAAGACTCATCTAATAATTTATTAAAAGCTTTTTCACTTCCATATTCTGAAATAGAAGATATAAAAGAAGCAATAAAAATCGCAATAACAATTCCTACAGTTTCATACCAATCAAAATCTTGTATTAAAAATATTGTTTTAATTCCAAGAGCAATTAATAATATTTTAATAATAGGATCTCCTAAAGATTCAATAAAAAGATTAAAAAAACTATTTTGTCTACTTTTATTAATGGTGTTATCTCCATATTTTTCAAGGCTTTCTTTAACTTCTTTATCTGTAAGTCCTACTGTATATCCTAACATATAATCACCTAAAAAATAATATGGAATAAATAGAGTATATAGTAAAATTTTAAAACATCAAATTTTTATTTTTTTTGCAATCCTTAAATTTAATAATTTAATTTTATATTTTTATGATATAATATCTATATAAGATAAAAAGGAGTAGGAATTATGAAAATATCTTTTGATAAAAAGAAAAATTATTTCAAATGTTTTGATGAAGCACGTGGAGTTGCGATGAATAAAAACTATATTTTAAGGACTAAAAAGTTAAACTCATTTAGTTATACTGATTATATGTATTTTATTTTTTGTATCTTATTATTTGTTAGTATAATTATCATATGTATAAAAAACCCAGATACTAAAATTCTAGGAATATTATTTATTGTACTTGATATTATATTTTTAATTTTAACTATAATAAGTACTTACTATATGTATTTTTGTAGAAAGAAAAGTCCTTCACTAGAAGTTATAATTGATAAAGAAGGAATTACTAATTTCTCTTACTATAATATAAAAATGGTATTTAGTTGGGATAAAATAAAAGCAGTCGTAGTAAAGAAAAATTCTATAACAGTCCTAACAGATACACCACTATATTTATATTTTGATAAATCAAAAGAAAGTAAAGTACTAAAAGAAATAAAGAAATATAAACCTGAAGTTACAATTATTAAAGATAAAAAGAAAAAGTAGAGAGTATCTACTTTTTTCTTGTTTGTTTTTTTATTAATTTTGCTTGTACGACAATTCTACCACCTTCATTGTTTTGACAAGTTGATAAAGTAAGTATATTATCATTGACACTAACAGGAGCATATGCTAAAGAAGTATTCCTCTTTTGCATCTCATCAATCCAATTCTTTTTACTCTCAGTTGTATCAAAACTAGTAGTTATATAATAACTTTCACTTTGTATAGTATAAATTGAAAATATTTGAAATAACATATTTTCCTTTGGAGTAGAAAGCCATATTACATAATTATCTTTATTACTTTGCCAACTCTTAGTAAGAGTATTTTTAAGTGAACCAAAAACAGTTTTATCAAGTCTACCATGTCCATAAATTACAGTATTATCACTTAAACCTTCAAGATTATTTCTATAATCCATAAATACCCATCCAGCAGAGTTCCTACTTTTATCAAAAGCGTGATTAAGATAATACTTATTATCACTAGTTTTAACAACAGGATAATTAATATTTGTATTTTCCATATGTATGAAAGCAACAGTATCTTTATTTTTCTTTAACAATTCATCAAAATCAACTTCATAAAAAGGAAGACCTACATAATACCAATAATCACTTTCTTTATTACTATCAGGATTAACAAGTTCTCCATCATCTTTATTTTTCTTAATATCACTGATATCTTTTATATCATCAGTAATATCCTTAATTCTTATATTATCTTTATACCATTCCGCTATTTTATAAAAAGAAAAAATTAAAATACATAAAAATATTGTAAGAAGTATCCAAAAAGCTTTAGAACGAAGTCTTTTTTTCTTAACTATCTTTTTTTTAGTTTCTTCTTTTTCCATGAAGACCACCTCACATTCCATATTATAACACATATACATAATAATTAATATATTTAATAAAAGACAAAATTCGTGTATAATAAAAAAGGAAGTGATGATATGGAAAATACAAGACACTTAGGAGTATATGGAGTTATAATTAAAAATGATAAAATACTATTAGTAAAAAAATCCCGTGGAGCTTATACTTCAAAATATGATCTTCCAGGTGGAAGTATAGAGCACAAAGAACTACCAATAGAAACTTTAAAAAGAGAAATAAAAGAAGAGACAAATTTAGAAGTAGAAGAAGCTACTATTTTAAATGCTGACTCAGTTGTAGTAAAATGGGAATTTCTAGGTAAAATGCAATGTATGCACCATATTGGTATTATCTATGATGTGAAAGTAAAAAGTGGAATTATAAAAACAGATAGTGATGGACTTGATTCATTGGGTGCTAAATACATTCCAATTAAAGAACTTACAAAAGATGATATAAGTCCACTTACATATAATACTCTAAAATTAAAAGGTTATAGATTAAAAGGAGAATAAAATGAAAGAAATAGAAAAGAAATTCCTAGTAAAAGATATAGACCTTACAAAATATAAATATATAGATATAACACAAGCTTACTTAAATACAACTAATCCAACTATAAGAGTAAGAAAATATGGTAATGATTATTTTTTAACTTATAAAAGAAAAATAAAAACAGATAAAAACTTAAAAATACATGATGAATATGAATTACCCATAACAGAAAACGTCTTTAATAAATTACTAAAAAAAACAGAAGGTAATATTATAAATAAAAGAAGATATATAATTGACCTTGATAATAACCTAAAAGCAGAATTAGATGTATATTTTGATAATTTAGAGGGATTAAAAACAGTAGAAGTAGAGTTTAAAACAGAAAAAGATTCACTATTTTTTAAAAAACCAGATTGGTTCTTAGAAGATGTTACTACAAATAAAAACTATACAAACTCATCTCTAGCTATGCTAAACAATTTAAAAGATTTAAAAGAAAAAGACATGTTAGGAAAAATTCTAATCGCTACATCTAATAAAGGTAAAATTAAAGAATTCGAAGAAATATTTAAAGATTTTGAAATACTTTCGCTAAAAGATATAGAAAAATTATTAAATAAAAAAATTAATATAGATGAAAATAAAAATACATTTAAAGAGAATGCTTTAGAAAAAGCAAGAGGATTATATAATCAAGTTGGAGAAGACTATATTTGTATCGCAGATGATTCTGGTATTTCAATTGATGCATTAGATGGTTTTCCAGGAGTACATACTGCCAGATGGATGGATGCTGATGATCATACAAAAAATTTATGCTTATTAGAAAAACTAAAAGATATAAAAAAAGAAGATAGAAAGTGTCATTATACCACAGTCATTGCATTAAAATATAGAAATATAGAAAAAATATTTGAATATACTTTAGATGGAATAGTAAGTACTAATACAAGAGGAGATAATGGTTTTGGATTTGATGAAATATTTGAATTAAAAAATGGAAAAACACTTGCTGAAATATCAATAGATGAAAAAAATAAAATAAGTCCTAGAAAAAAAGACTTAGACCAACTAAGAGAATACCTTAAAACAAAAAACACTTGATTTTATTTATTTTATGTATATAATAAGGGGTTGGGAGGGAAATATATGTTAGATTCAAAATATTTACAAAAAATTTTCTCTATGATGCATGATTCAACTAATGATACCAAAATAGAAAAAGATTTATTAATTAAATATAAAAAATCAATATGTAATTGGATGAATGAAAGACAACCAGTTAAAACAGAATATATAAAAATTTTAAATGATAATCCAGAAGAGTTAGGATTAATCGCAGAAATAGGTACAGGAGTTTTAGATAGTCTAGTTTTTTTCATACAAAACAATACAGAACATAATGCTATAGTAGTCTCTGAATATGCCAATACTTTTGGAAATACAAAAGCATATAATCCTATGATGTTAAGTGATTCAGAATGTAAAAAGTTAGATGATGAAATAAAAACAGTTATGTTACAATTACCATGTACTAAAAGAGAACTAACAACAGTATTAGGTTTATTTAACACTGATAAAAATTTATATATTGGTTCTTATGGATTATCAACTGATAAGACAAAAACTAAAAATCAAGATTATATAAATTGTTTATATAATACCCTAAAAACTTTATCAAAAAGAGAAGTAAAACTTCATGAATTTGATGATGATAAGTATTACTACTCTGCAATAGAAGTGTATACAGATTTACAAAAAGAAGAAGAATATATTAAAGAAGATAATCGAAAAAGAAAAGTATTAGAAACTCCTAAATTAACAAAAACTATTAATAGTAAATAGAATACAAAAATGTTTGTGTTCTTTTTTTTAGATAAAAAACATAATAAACATTGAGGTGAATTATGTTTTCTAAAAAAATAAATCAAAGAATTAAAATAGCATTTATAATTTTTATAATATTATTTATATTAATAATTTTAAGAGTATTTTATGTACAAGTATTTGATTATAAAAAATTAAATGAACTAGCTAATGATTTATGGAGTAGAGACTTACCAATTGAAGCAGATAGAGGACTAATACTAGATAGAAATGGAGAAGTACTTGCTAATAATCTTACTACAACAAGTTTAGTATTAATACCAAATCAAATAAAAGATAAAGAAAAAGCAGTAAATAGTCTTGCAGAAATTTTAAAAGTATCAAAAGAAGAAATGAAAAAACATGTTTATAAAAAAACTTCAATGGAAAGAGTTCATCCAGAAGGAAGAAGACTTGATTATGAAACAGCAGATAAAATAAGTGCTCTTAATTTAAAAGGAGTTTATTTAGTTAAAGAATCTAAAAGAAACTATCCTTATAAAGATTTACTTTCCCATGTTTTAGGATATGTAGGAATAGATAATCAAGGACTTTCAGGATTAGAACTTCAATATGATAAATATTTAACTGGTAAGAAAGGTGCTATTAAATATTTTTCTGATGCCAAAGGAAATAACTTAAATATAAGTGATGTATATGTTCAACCACAAAATGGTATGAATATACAATTAACAATAGATTTAAATATTCAAAAATCAGTAGAAAGAGAATTAGATAATGTAGTAGATATGTTTTCACCTGATATGGCCTTAGCTCTTGTGATGAATCCTAAAACAGGAGAAATACTTGCCATGAGTTCAAGACCAACTTATGATCCTAATAATTACAAAGAAGCAGATGAAAAAACATTAAGTAGAAACCTACCAATATGGGCATCATATGAACCAGGATCAACCCTAAAAATTTTAAGTTTTAGTGCTGCAGTAGAAGAAGGAGTAATTAATCCTTTTAAAGATAAATTCTATGACTCAGGTAGTGTAACAATAGATGGAACACGTATTGGTTGTTGGAAAGCAGGAGGTCATGGAGAACAAACCTTCTTACAAGTATTACAAAACTCTTGTAACCCAGGTTTTGTAAAAATAGGAAATCTTCTCGGTAAAGAAAAATTATTTAAATATATTAGAGCCTTTGGTTTTGGAGATAAAACTGGAATAGATTTAAATGGAGAAGGTAAAGGTATCCTTTTTGATCTTGATCAAGTAGGAAATCTAGAACTTGCAACAACAGCCTTTGGTCAAGGTATAAGTGTTACACCAATTCAACAAATAAGTGCTGTAAGTGCTGTATTAAATAATGGATATCTAACCAAACCAACAATTTTAAAAAGCATCCTAGAACCTGAAACAAACAATGTTGTAAAGAAGAACAAAAAAACAGTAGTAAGAAAAGTAGTAAGTAATAAAACATCTAAAATAATGAGAGCAGCTTTAGAAAGTGTAGTTGCTAAAGGTGGAGGAAAAGCAGCCTATATAGAAGGATACAGAATAGGTGGAAAAACTGGTACTGCACAAAAAGCTAAAAATGGTGTTTATTTATCTAATAATTACATAATGTCTTTTGTGGGAATAGTTCCATCAAATGATCCAGAAGCAGTTTTATATATTGCAATCGATAACCCTAAACATACCGCAATGCTTTCAAGCTACACAACAACTCCTATCGCAAGACGAATACTTTTAGATATAATAGATACTCTTCATATTAAAAAACAAAAAAATGAATTAAAAAAAGATTTAGAATGGAGTGATATCCCAACTTATAAAGTACCAAATGTTGTAGGAAAAACAGCAAAGAGTGCTAAAAAGAAATTAGAAAAATTTGAAGTTATATTTTCTGGGACAGGAGACAAAGTAGTATCCCAATCTCCTAATGCAGGTAGTAAACTAGAAGAAAATGCAACTATTAGATTAATGCTTGGTTAAGATTGCTTCTAAAATATTTGCTATGATATAATGTTACAGAGGAGATAGTATGAAATTAAATGATTTATATTGTGTAAGTGAAAACGTTAATTTAGATGATTATTTAAAACTCTATAAATTTGTTAAGGATAATATGAAAAATCCTAGTTGGTTAGGTGAATTTACTAAAAAAGAAATAAAAGAAATATTACAAAACAAAGGTAAAATATGGCTTTACTATGATAAGGATAATTTAGTCTGTTCTATGTTATTACTTCCTTCTAAAAATAAAGTTTTAAATAAAAATAATATATTTTATGATGAGAGTATAGTATCATCTTTAGGACCCATAATGGTAAGTCCTAATTATATAGGAAATAAATTACAACTTCAAATGATGAAAGAATTAGAAAAATATTGTCAAAAGAATAATTATAATTATATATTTACAAAAGTTTGTAGTGATAATAAATATTCATTAGAAAATATGCTAAAGTTTGGTTTTGAAATAAAAAATGTATATACTAGCAAAAGAGGAGAGAATACTGCTTTAATAAAAAAGATAAACCAAAAATAAAGGTTTATCTTTTATCCTGTAGTTTTCCCATTACAAGTATTTTTCTTCCTTCAGGATTATAAAGACAAGTTTGTAGTATTAATAATTTATCAGTTTTAGTTATTTTTTCATTTGTATCAAAAATTGCATTATCCCGCATGATAGCAACATGAGATAAAAACGAATCATTATCAGTAAAAGAAATTGCCATATGTTCATCTTCATTTGTTATAATTTTAACAGAAAAGACTTTATAATGTAATTGTTTTTTATCTGTATATAGATATATATCATTATTAGTATTAAAAAAGTTTTGATCTTGATAATTTTCAAGTATTTTAAAAGGTAGAGTATAATAATTAGAATTATGAGCATATATATTTATCTGTTTTGCCTCATTTAAATCTTCAGTTCTATAATCTATATATATAGCACCTAATTTACTTTCTCTTTTATAAAAATCATGACTTAAATAAAAATCATTATCAATAGTTTTCGCAACTGGATAAGAAAAACCAGCAGAAGGGATTTGTAACTGTGCAACTATATCTGTATTAGAATAAGCATTAACCAGTTCACCAACAGGACTATTATAAACTTCTACAACTTCATCTTTTTTCTTTTTCTTAGTAATATGCTTTTGAGTAGTTACTTTAGGCTTATTACTAAAATTATAATAATATATTCCAAAAACCCCAGCACCACAACAAACAATACCGGCTATTATATATAAAAGAATGATAAGATTTTTTCTTTTTTTCATATTACTTCACCTCGAACTAGGTATATTATATAAAAAAATAATACAAAGAGAAAGTAAAAACAGTTAATTTGTGTAAAGTTTTGTCTAAAAATAAGTAAGTTGTAATTTAGTATTGATATCTATGATATAATGTTATAAGAAAGCGGAGTGAAAACATGTTATTATTAACTAAAGCAGTAGTTGCAATTTTTATTGGATTTATACTTTCAACGTTTTTAGGATTTATCTTAATTCCAATTTTAAAGAAATTACATTTTGGACAAAAGATAAGTGTATACGTTGGAGATTTACATAGAAAAAAAGAAGGAGTACCAACAATGGGAGGACTAATTTTTATAATACCAACTGTCCTTTCAACACTTTCCCTCTTAATTACTGGTAAAGTCTCTTATACTTCCAATTTAGGAATAGTTTTATTAGTATTTGTAGGTTATGCTTTTATAGGTTTCTTAGATGATTATTTATCTATTAAAAGAGGACATAATGAAGGACTTACAACTTATCAAAAGTTATTTATGCAAGTTTTAATTGCGGTAGGATTTTTCTATATTTATATGAAAAGTGGAGGACAAACATCATGGGTTGTTGGAACACTAGGTATAGATATTGAAATGGGATGGCTTTATGGATTGTTTATATTGTTTGTTTTAGTAGGAGCATCCAATGCAGTTAATTTAACTGATGGTCTAGATGGACTTGCTGGTGGACTTTCCGCAATAGCTTTTGTTGCCTTTAGTTTAGTATCTTTAATGGTTGGATTTGATGATATTGGAATATTCTCACTTATTCTAACAGGAAGTCTAGTAGGATATCTACTATATAATACTCATCCAGCTAAAGTAATAATGGGAGATACAGGAAGTCTTGCCTTAGGTGGAGTAATGGCCGCAATTGCGATTATCACTCACAGAGAATTAACACTACTAGTAGTCGCAGGAGTATTTGTAATAGAAACTTTAAGTGTTATAATTCAAACATTTTCAGTTGTTGTATTTAAGAAAAAAGTATTTCTAATGTCTCCACTTCATCATCATTTTGAACTTCTAGGATGGAGTGAACAAGATATAGTAAAACTATTTTGGGTTGGAGGACTATTACTAGCAATGGCAGGAATACTATTTGGAGTATGGTTATAAAATACAAAACTTTACATTAAAAAATATGTAAAACAGATGTCAAAGAGAACGTTTAGTTCTCTTTTTTAAATGCTTTAATGATATAATTTATATATACTAAACGGAAGGTGGTATTTATGAAAAAAAGAATAAACAAAATTTTATTTATAATATTTATAATTGTCATTATCTTTACAGCAATCCCCTCAACTAATGTAAATGCTAAAAGTAATAATTATCATTATTTATCTGATTTAGAATATGAAAGTATGCAAGTAGGATGGAATAATCCAAAAGCATTTTTAATAAATGAAAACGAAAATGGAAATCTTTTATCATTAATAGTAAATGGAGAAAAAACTTACTTTTTAAATGGAATACTTGCTCATGCAACAAGTAAAGTAGTATATGATTTATCTACTTACGAAACATTTGATACATTTTCAACCTTTATAGGAGTAGATACCTCACGTGATTCTCTAGGAGATGGAGTAAAATTTTCTATATATGCTACTAATGATTATAGTGATAAAAATAAAAGTAATTGGAAATTACTATATCAAAGTAAAGTTCTAAAAGGAAATACAGAAGCAGAAGAAGTAAATGTAAAAATAAAAGATTATAAATATTTAATTTTATATGCTCATCAAAATACAAATAATGCATCAGATCATGCAGTATATGCAGATCCAATTATTTATGATAGTAAAAATTATACAAAAGAAGAGTCAAAAGGAATAGATTTTATTAAAAGTGTAGATGAATATAACAATGAATTAAAAGACTATACAGATGAAGAAATATTAAAAGATAATAATCTAAAATTAAAACTATTACAAAGAACATTAGTAAAAAAAGTAGGTTATTCATTAATTAAAGCTTTCGCAAATGGAAGTGCTGAAAATAAAGAATTCTTAGAATGGTTATTTACAAATGAAGATATTTTAGAAGAATATCTACTTGGAGGAGAACCAGAAGGAGGAAGTTATTATAAAGCATTAGATGTGTTCTCTAAACTATATCAAAAAAATAAAAAAGATATAGATAATAATGTATATAGAAAAACAATGATGGCTATATCTCTTGCTTATGCAACAGACGTAAATTTCTGGCAAACCGCAGAAAAACCAATCACACCAGTAAGAACACCATCAAATGCTCTTGATAGATATGAAGTAATTAAAAAACTTTATAGTGAAGGATATGAATACGAAGGAATAAAAACAGACTTTAATAAAGACCTTTATAAAAAGTTACAAGTAGAAGAAATGCGTTGGGTTGTAAACAATCGTATTAGTGATATAGAAATACCTTGGTTAAACTGGTATACTCAAAAGACAAAAGCAGGACGTACTGATTATGGTAAAGAAGGTTATACAAACCCATATAATTATATTTATTATGCTAGTGGATGGAACTATGAAGATTTAGAATATTATAAAGAAGAATCTAATCATTGTGCTTTTGGTGGTAACCTAAATAAATTAAATAGTGAAGGTTATAAAAGAGGACAAAACTGTAATGAAAAATATGGATTAAAACATTTTGGACTAGAGACAAAAGAAAATTCCCCACTTAGACTTTGGACTGTTTGGGAAGAAGATGGAGTTTGTGGATCCCTTGCAGGAACAGGATCAAACATAGAAATGTCATATGGAAAACCATCAACTTTAGTAAGTCAACCAGGACATGCAGCATACTTTGTTTCAAAAAGGATAGAAAATGAAGACGGAACACATCAAACACAGTGGCAAATAGGAAATGCCGCAGCAGGATGGGATAAATCATATAAAGGAGAAAGAATGCTTCTAGGTTGGGGTAATAGAGATGCATCATGGGTAAATACTTACAATGGAAGTTATCTAATCGTATCTCAAAGAGCAGTCGATAACTTTAAAGATTATAAAAAAGCATTTTTGTATAACTTAATCGCAGATTTTAAAACATCTCCTGAAGAAAAAGAAAAAGTATATAATAAAGCCTTAAATGTTCAATCTTATAATATAACATCTTGGTATGAACTAATAAATGCCTATCTAGAAGATGAAAATAAAACTTCAAATGATTATTATAAACTAAGTGAAAGAATAATTTCTTCTTTAGAAGAATTCCCACTACCAATGAATGATTTAATAAATCTATTTAAAAATAAAATCACAGATGAGAAAGTTATGTTTAGTAATCATTTAAGTGAAGTACTAAAAAGTCTAACAACTGATGAAAAAACAAAGAAATATTTACAAAGCGAAGCAATTAAACAAGTCGCAAATTATCTTTTAGGAATAAACAAAGACTTAGAGGTTGCTACATTCTCATTTGATGGAGAAAACGCTAATAAATTAATGTTAAATGGAACATACAAAGAAAATAATGTACCATTTGAATATACTCTAAATTACGAATATGATGCTAAAGATAAAAAAGTAAGTTCATCTACCAAATGGTATAAAGTAACAGATGGTATACAAGAAGTAGATTTATCTTCAAAATTAAAAGAAATATCTCAAGAAAAAGATATAGTAGTACATATTTTAAAAGATGAGAATAGAGACGATCCAAACAATTTATATTTTATAGATATTACAAAAGCAAAAGAACCAACTAATTTATATGCTAACAATCTAGAAAATAGAGTTATTGGTACAACTGATATAATGGAATGGAAAAAAGAAAATGATGATGAATGGACAAAATTTACAGAAAAAGAACCAGATATAGATGGTAATGGAATAACTTCGATATTTGTAAGAAATAAAAGTAGTAAAACATCTCTTGCAAGTAGTCCAGTAGAACTTATCTTTGAAGAATCAAAAACAGATAATAAAAAAGCATATATAAAATCATCAAGACTAAATGCAACTGCATCCTCAGAGCAAAATTCAACAACAGAAGCAGCATCTCGTGCAATAGATGGAAACAAATATACTTATTGGCATACTCGTTGGGATGGAAAAGATGAAAAACGTTATATAGAACTTGAAATAGATACTCCAGCTAGTATTTCTATGATTGAATATATGCCAAGACAAGATAGTGGAAGTAATGGAATTATTACAAAAGCTAAAATAGAAGTAAGCATGGATAAAGAAAACTGGCAAACAATAACTGATTCTTTAAAATGGAAAAATGATAAAGCAACAAAGACTTATGAACTAGAAGAACCAGTACAAGCTAAATATATAAGAATAACTGCTCTTGAATCAGTAGGTGGATTTGTATCTGCTTCTATGATTAATTTATATGAAGATAGAACTAAGTTAGTAAAAAATATTGAATCATCAGAAATAGAATATAAACAAGAAGGATATGTTTATAATGAATCTGCTCATAAACCAAAAGTTACTATAAAAGATAACGAACAAACTCTAGAAGAAAAAGTAGATTATAATATTAAATATAAAAATAATATTAAATCTGGAAATGCTACCATAGAAATTACTGGAATAGGTAAATATGAAGGAACAATAGAAAAACCATTCATTATAGAAAAAGCAGAACAACCAAATGTCATTCCAGAAAAAAGAATGATAGTAACAGAAGATTCTTTAGAAAAGGTAAAAATACCACAAGGTTGGAGTTGGTCTTCTCCTAAAACCAAATTAATAACAGGAACCCCTGTAAAAGTAGAGGCTGTATATAATAATCAAGAAGATTATAATAATTATAAAGTAGATGTTTTAGTAGAAAAAACTGATCCAACAAACAAAAAAAATACTACTACTGACGTTCCAATAAAAGAGACAACTAAAGAAAATAAAAATACAAAAGAAGATGTAGCACAAATAAAAGATACATCCACTGATAAAACTAAAGAAGTAAAAGAGCAAAATAAAAAGAGTAGTAGTGATAAAGATGAAAGTAACAAACAAGAAAAGAAAAAAGAACAGGCAACAAAAGAAAATAAAAAAGATAAAATTATTAATAAAGTAAAAAATAATAAATGGGGTAAACTAATTCTAACATCTTCACTTGTTATATTAGCTTGCATCTTAATAATAAAAGCTACTGAATTAATAAGAAAACTATAAGGAAAACCTTATAGTTTTTTTAAAATCTAAAATATATAAATGGATTATATGAATTATTTATAAGTGAACATATAGATACTATTACTAGAAATATTAAAATAAAATCTCTTCCTAATTCATACCAAACTTTATCTTTATATTTATCAAATAATCTAATAACTGGAAACATAAATATAATTCCAATTACTAAAAATACTAAATTATCAAGTAACATATTATTTTCAAGTAAGAAAGGAATAATATCAGTATTATGTAAAGTTATTATATTAATAAATACATTCTTTAAAATAGATAAATCTTCTATTCTAAATATTAACCACCCAATATTAACTAATAAAAATGTATATATAAATCTTATTACTTTAGGTAGTTTCTCTAAAAATTTAGATAAAAATAATTTTTCAATTAATAAAAGTATTGCGTAATACATACCCCATATTATAAAATTCCAACTAGCACCATGCCAAAATCCAGTTAAAAACCAAACTACTAATATATTAAATATCCATCTAGCTTTACTACATCTATTACCACCTAAAGGAATATATACATAATCTCTAAACCAAGTAGATAAAGAAATATGCCATCTTCTCCAAAAGTCAGTAATACTAATAGCAATATAAGGATAATTAAAGTTCTCTAAAAAAGTAAATCCAAACATTTTTCCAAGACCTATTGCCATATCACTATAACCAGAAAAATCATAATATATCTGAATTGTATAAGATAAAAGAGCTACTATCAAAATTATGAAATTATAATTACTAACAGCGGTACTATTAAAAATTGTATCTGCAATTAAAGCAACATTATTCGCAATCAATACTTTCTTAATTAAACCTACAAAGAATCTCCTTAATCCATCACAGAACATAGAAAAATTATGTTCTCTTTTCATAAGTTGCTTTTCAATTGTAGAATACCTAACTATAGGTCCAGCAATTAATTGAGGAAAGAAACTAATATAAGTTCCTAAAACAAAGATATTCTTTTGAACCTTAACATCATTTCTATATACATCTATAACATAAGATAGTATTTGGAAAGTATAAAAACTAATTCCAATTGGTAAAACTATGTTTAATATTCTTATATTCATATTAAACATGTTATTAATATTAATAGTAAAGAAAGATAAATATTTAAATATAAATAATAATCCTATATTAAATATAATGCTAAATATTAAAGTATAAACTTTTAATTTACTCTTTCTATATTTATCTATTATTAAAGCTAATATATAATTAACAACAATTGATAAAAGCATTAAAAAAATATATTTAGGTTCTCCCCAAGAATAAAATATTAAAGAGAAGAGTAGTAGAATATAATTTTTATATTTATCATTTGAAATATAATATATAAAAATAACTAAAGGAAGAAAAATAAATAGAAAAGTTAAACTACTAAATAACATATTATACCCCCATTCCTACATGACTATTTTCTGATATTAAATAAGAATAATCTACTATAAATAAAACTTTATTTATATTACGATTTTTTATATATTGATAAATATCAAAATTACCATCTTTATATTCTCTATGTAATACATAAGTCTTATTAAAATGACTAGCAATCAATTCATCAACTGCATTAGAATAAGAATTAGACAAAATAAGTAAATTATCTTTATCTTCATGTTTAAAATCAAATATTAATTCTTTTGGATTAAAACCATAAAACTCTGCATAATGATTAATATAATTAATACGTTTATAATCTTTATTAAAATATTTATCTTGTCCACCATATATACCTTCCTCACCATCAACATAAGTTATATGAGGTTCTAAATTAAATTTATAGGCTTTAAATTTTTCTTTATAATTAAACATTTTAATATCCTTAGAACTACTACCATTAAAGTAAATATCATCAAAACTAACTTCCTCAACAGGCTTTTTAGCCTCATCACCTGTAATCATAGAAATAATATCTTTATATCCTAAAAAAGATCCCTTATAAGACCAATGATGATCTGTTTTATAAAAATATTTTTTATAATCATTATAATTATTTATTTTTAAATAATCAAAAGTATAATTACCTTTCATCTCTTTCTTTATATATTTAGGTATATCCATAGAATAAGAATTAGTTCTAAAATCAAAAACATCAGATGTAGTTATAAAATAATAATAAGTATCAATAGTATTATTTAATTTACTATAATATTTAATATTCTCTGACATAATATCATGCATATCTTTAGTCATTTTCTTAGGTTTTTCTACTAAATAATCACCACAATTATAAATAGCCTTATACAAAGAAAGACTAAAATAATTATTTTTACAAATACTCTTTTTAACAGAAGATGCAAAAGGGAATTTAAAAACTTTATTATAATTAGTTCTAATAGACTCACTACCAATAAATTGATCCGATAATGCATTTTCTAAAGCATTTTGATATTCACCATTAAGAAATAATTTATAGTTAAACAAAGGAAATGTTGTTAACTTTCTATTCTCAACTATTGAAGTATCCTTTGGAACTCTAATTAAAGAATAAAACCCAGTAAAAAAAACTAGCATTACTAGCATTACAAAACAATAATTTATATATTTTTTATTAGAATTCATCAAACCACCCACCTTAATTATATACAAAAAAAGTTTAGCATATAAAAATAAAAAAAGCAATTTATACTTTCTTTATTTTATTGTATATCTTGAAATATTAAGAAGAATTCCCATACTAGCCATACTAATTAAAAGACTAGAGCCACCATAAGATAAAAAGGGTAGAGTAACACCAGTAACAGGAATCATTCCTATTACTACCATCAAATTCAAAATAGTTTGAAAAATAATTTGAAATATAAGACCAAAAGATAAATACTTAGAAAACTTATCAGGTGCATTTAAAGATATTTTTATACATCTATATAAAATAAAAGCAAAAAGAGAAACTACTATAAATGCTCCAAGTACACCAAATTCTTCTGCAATAATAGAAAAAATAAAATCAGTTTGTGGTTCAGGTAAATAAAAATGTTTTTGTATAGAATTTAAAAAACCATTTCCAAACAAACCAGAAGGACCTATCGCATATAAACTTTGTATAATTTGAAAACCTGTACCTAATGGATCTTTCCAAGGATTTATAAAAGAAGTTATTCTATCCATTCTATATGGTGCGATAATAATAAGAATTATGATTCCAATTACTCCAATAATTCCACTTACAAAGAAAAACTTCATATCAACCCCAGCAATAAAAAGTAAAGCAATAATTGAAATAACTAATACTATACCAGTACCTAAATCAGGTTGAAGCATAATAAGTCCAAAGAAAACAAGTAATACTCCTAGTATTGGAAAAACACCCTTTTTATAACTTTTTAAATACTTATTAGAAGACATTAAATATTTACTAGTAAAAATGAGCATCGCAATCTTCGCAGCTTCACTAGGTTGTATACCAAAAGGACCAATCCCAAACCAACTACGAGAACCATTTCTAATACTACCAATTCCCGGAATTAAAACAAGTATTAAAAGTAAAAAACAAATACCTAAAATGATATTTGCTTTTTCATAATAGAAATTATAATCAATTTTAGATGCCATATACATTATAAAGATTCCAAGTATAATAAATAATGCTTGTTGCTTAACATAATGAAAACTATCATTAAATTTATATTCCGACCAAATACTAGATGCAGAATATATCATTACAAGACCAAATATAACTAAAATAATTACGGCGATAAAAAGCAAATAATCAAATTTCTTTTTCATATATAATCACCTTAGTATTATTTTATAGAAAACCTTATAAAAGTATTACATTTAAACATCTAAATTTTTCTTTTTCCCAATATTTGAATAGACTTATCAGAAATAAATTCTAAAACAGATGCATCTTTATTTTTATAAGTTTCACTCTCTAAATCTTCTAAAAAAGAACTAGACTTACTACAACTTTTAACCCATCTTGAAAGTTTTCTTAATTGAGACTTATCATATGTATCTAATTTAGTAATGGAAAAATATAAAAGTTTAGCTAAAACAAAATTAAGATTACTATCATTTAAATATGTTTCTTGACTAAAAATATATCTATCCATATCACATAAATGTAAAAAATCATCTGTAAAAATATAACTACCAAGATTTATATCTTGAGCAACTATTTTATTTTTACTTAATTGATCAAAATCATTTTTCAACCCTCTAATAGATTTATTTAAATCTTCACAAGTAAAATCCTCTACATTCTTTTTAGAGTGTTTAACAACATCATCTAAATAATCCATAGTATAACCAATATACTTACCATATACGTTATATAAAACACCAGTAGGATTTGTAATACGAGATAAATGAAGATTATCTTTAAAATATAAAAGTTTATCATAATTCATAGAAAGATTAATAGTATTTGGATTAGAAAAATCATCTTTTAGAATTTTTAAAACTTTATCATTATGACGAAATAATAACCCATCAACACCAGCACCCACTTTATCTAGTTCTTTTACATTAGTTATTACTTCTTTATTATCAACCACTACTTCATTAGGTAATATAAATCTTCTCACCATTACCATCCCCTTAAATTGTTACTAATTATACCATAATTCTAACAAAAAATCAACTTTTATCCTTATATATCAACAATTTTCATGAATTTATAGACCTTTTCTTTACACAAAATCAAGAAAAAATTATATGTTATTTAAGAAGGGAAGGTGAGTTGAATTAAAAAAAGGATATCCACTCTTATCATGGTAGTTGCATTAATATCAATATTATTTAATTCTACTAATATTAAAGCAGATGAAGAAGATTATCCAAAAGCCAAATACCAAATAACAGAGTTTATAAACTATTATAAAAGCATATTTACAGATGAAATTCTAGATAATAAAAATATAGAAAAAGAAATAAAAGCAGAAATAGTAAATGTATATAATTTATTAAAAGAAGAAGATCAAGAACCTTATAAAGAATTTATATATCGCATATTAAGAGGAGGAGTTCCTAAAATAATAAAAGAAAAAAGAAAACTAACATATCAAGTAGGTGAAAATATAGATTTATACTCATTTATAAAAGCAATAGACAATGAAGATAAGATTATTATATCAAATAAAGATAATACCAAAATAAAGACAAACTTAAATACTTCTCTTGCAGGCATATATAAAGTATTTTATATTTTAAAAGATAGTGATAATAATAAAGTAAAAACAAAAATAATTATTACTATAATAGAAAATGATAAAACACAAAAAGAAGTAGTAAAAAATACTAAAGAAGAAAGTTTAAATATTAAAGTTCCTAATACCGGATTATAGTATTTATACTACCTGAAATAATTTATGTAAAAAAATAAAAATTAGTTCTTGATTTTTTATAAAAGTTATATTATCATTTAATAAGAGTGTAGGAGTGATAGTTATGAAAAGAAAGATAGAAAATAAAAAAGCAACAAGAATAACAACTTCTTTCTTTTCTAATTTATCTATTTATATTTGAAGAAATCTTTTTAGATTTCTTCTTTTTTTGTATCTACACTAAATAATTTGTCTAAAAAGGAGGAAAGAATATGGACGAAGAAAAAATGATTATAGGAGTAAATGAAAAACCACCTATTGCTAAATGGATAATACTATCTTTTCAACATGTTTTTGCAATGTTTGGTGCGACTGTATTAGTACCAATACTAGTAAATACTGCAGCTGGAAAAACAGTACTAACAATACCAACAGCCCTAGTAGCATCAGGAATAGGAACTTTAATTTATATTTTTTGTACAAAAGGAAAGTCCCCAGTTTACTTAGGAAGTTCATTTGCTTTTATCGCACCAATTACCGCAGCATATTTAAAAGGTGGTATCAGTGGAGCAATGACTGGTATTATGGTAGTAGGTATAATATATGTATTAGTATCTATTATTATATCTTTTGTAGGAAGCACTTGGATTCACAAACTATTACCACCAGTAGTAATAGGACCTATGATAATGATTATAGGACTGTCTCTTGCACCATCTGCAATACAACAAATAGGACTAGATGCCTCATCAAAACTAAATTATAACAATTTAATAGTTGCCTTAGTAGCATTCTTAACAACAGCAATCACTATGACAAGATGTAAAGGTTTCTTAAAAATAATACCATTCTTAATAGGAATAATAACAAGTTATATAGTCGCAGTAGCATTAGGAATGATAGATTTCTCAGAAGTAGTTAAAGCACATTTTTTCAGTATCCCAAAATTTGTAATACCATTTTTAAACTATAAACCTAACTTTGATGCCTTAATTACTATCGCACCAATTGCTCTTGTAACAATGTGTGAACATATAGGAGATCATACTTCTCTTGGAAATATTATAGGAAAAGATTTATTAAAAGACCCTGGACTAAATAGAACCTTACTTGGAGATGGAGTTGCAACCTTTGTTGCAGGATGCCTTGGAGCACCAGCCAATACAACATATGGAGAAAATACATCAGTAGTAGGAATGACTAAAGTAGCATCTGTTTGGGTTATTGGACTTGCCGCAATAATTGCGATTATCTTAGGATTTTTAGGACAGTTTACAGCTTTAATTAGTACAATACCAAATGCAACTCTAGGAGGAATATCACTACTACTTTATGGATTTATTGCAGTAAATGGATTAAAAGTCTTAATAAAAAACCAAACTAATTTTGAAGATTCAAAAAACATCATAGTAGCATCTACAATGTTAGTATTAGGACTTGGAGGAGCAACTATCTCTATTACTAGTGGAGACTTAGCAATTTCTATTTCAGGAATGAGTCTTGCTGCTATAATAGGAATAATACTAAATTTAATATTACCAGATGAAGACAAAAAGAAAGGAAAGAAAAATGAAAAAAATAGAACTAAATAATCCCTTAATAACTCATAAACTTACTATATTAAGAGATGAAAAAACACAAACAAAAGAATTTAGAGAAATAATAGGGGAGATTGCTAGTATATTATGTTATGAAGCAATGAGTGATGAGCCTTTAAAGACAAAAGAAATAAAAACTCCGATAAAAAAGATGAATGCTCAAAAACTAAATACAGATAACTATGTATTTGTACCCATATTAAGAGCAGGGCTTGGAATGGCAGAAGGTATTATTAAAATTATGCCAACTGCTAAATTTGGTCATATTGGAATGTATAGAGATGAAGAAACTTTTATACCAGTAAATTATTTTTATAAAATGCCACCATCAGTAGAAGATAAAACAGTATTTTTAATAGATCCAATGCTTGCAACAGGAGGTAGTGCAATAGATGCAATCTCTTCACTAAAAGAAAAAGGAATAAAGAAAATAAAATTTTTATGTATAATTGCTGCACCTGATGGAATAAAAGCATTAGAAGAAAAGCATCCAGATGTAGATTTATATTGTGCTAAAATAGATGATAAATTAAATGAAAATAAATATATAGTTCCAGGACTTGGAGATGCTGGAGATAGAATATTTGGTACAAACTAAAAAAAAGAGGTTTAAGCCTCTTTTTCTTCTTCATCTGGTATTTCATCAAGTGTACTTACTGTTTTAGCAAGTATATTAAGAGCAATTTGCTCAGTTTTTCTATCAGGATCCTTAGTAGGATTAAATTCGACAACATCAAATGAAGTAAGTTCATGAGCATGAGTTAAAATAGCATCTATTAATTCCATAGCAGTCTTCTCATCAATTCCATTATCCTCAGGTACTGAAACACCAATAGATACAGTAGGATCAATTAAATCCAAATTAAATACTACATGAAATTTTTTAGCTTTCTCACCAGCAGCCTTAAATGCCTCATCGACAATACTACCAGCACCTTTACTTTTTATATCATCAGTAGAGAATACATTAACATTAGCATATTTTAAATTCTCTTGTTCTCTTTGATCTATACTTCTAGCACCCACAACAGATACTGAAATTGGATTAATTACTGCACCATTTTCATTAAAAGTACGAAGTTCTTCTTGCTTTTGTCCAGTAACAGTAGCCAAAACCATACCATGAACATTACCTGTTGGAGTAGTATCATATGTATTATAAGAAGGATGAGCTCCAAACCAAATAACACCAACACCATCATTTGCTTTTAAACTTGCAAGAATAGATGCAATACAAACAGATCCATCTCCACCTATAGTAATAGGGAATAATCCTGCCTGATACTTTTCGTTTAACGTATCATATAAAACTTTATTAAAGGCATTAATCTCTATTTCATTTTTTCTTTTTTCTGCTAAATTTCTATTTTTTATTATCGCAGAATTTTGTGAAATAGAAATAATTTCTCCTTTATAAAAACTACTCATATCTCTAATTAATTGTATTGGTCCAGAAGAAGCTCCATTAATTTGAACTCCTAAATCAGAACCAGCTCCTATAACAACCGTCTTCATATTCTTCACCTATTATTATTTTATCGTAAAAATTTGTATAATTCAACATAAATTATTTTAAAATTGAAAACTTTACTATATAATTACAGTAGGTGATATAAATGAAAAAGTTAAATGAGTTATACGAAAACATACCTTATGATACAGAAATCAAAGGTATTAAGATTAATTCAAAAGAAGTAGAATCAGGAGATTTATTTGTTTGTACTATGGGTGTTACTGCTGATAGACACAATTTTATTGATGATGCAGTATCTCACGGTGCCAGTGCACTTGTTGTAAGTAGAAAAGATATAAAAACATCAATTCCAAGTGTCTATGTAGAAAACACAAATAAAGAATTACCATTTTTATGTAGTAAGTTCTATGATCATCCAGAAGATAAAATGACTATGATTGGAGTAACTGGAACAGATGGAAAAACAACTACATCAACAGTTATTCATACTTTAATGGGAAATGATATATGCGGATACCTTGGAAGTAATGGTGCAAACTGCTCTAAGTTCAATGAAGAAACTCAAAATTCAACCCCAGACGCAGATAAACTTTATAAAATATTTAAAAAGTTTCTTGATGCTGGATGTAAATATGTATCCTTTGAAGCTAGTAGTGAGGCCTTTTACAGAGGAAGACTTAATGCTATGAAATTTGATATAAGTGTTCTAACTAATATTACAGAAGATCATCTAAATGTACATAAAACATTAGATAATTATATAGAATGTAAATGTAAACTATTCTCTAACACTAAAAAAGATGGACTTTGTATATTAAATCATGATGATGAACATTTTGAAAGAGTAAAAAGAAGTTGTAATGGAAAAGTCTTAACTTATGGTAAAGGAATAGATAATGACTTACAAATAATATCTTATGTATTAAAACCTAGATTTACTAAAATAAAAATCAAATATAAAAATAAAGAATATGATATAGAAAGTTCTCTACTTGGAGAATATAATGTCTACAATTTAGCCGCAGCATTACTTGTTTGTCTAGAATTAGGATGTAATATAAAAGATTTACAAAAGAAAACTCAAAAATTAGAAGTAGATGGAAGATTTAAAATATTAAATACTGAAACACCATACACAGTAGTAGTAGATTATGCTCATACAACAAATGCAGTAAAAAGTGTTTTAGATTTCGTTCATACACTAGATGTAAATAGATCTATTGTCGTAATAGGATCAGCTGGAGGAAGAGAAAAAGAAAAACGTCCTTTAATGGGAAAAACAGTTGCGGATAATGCAAACTACGCTATTTTTACTGCTGATGATCCAAGAGATGAAGATCCAGAAGTAATTGCCAAAGAAATGGCAAGTGAAATAAAAGATAAAGAGTCATATGAAATAGAAGTAGATAGAAAAAAAGCAGTAAGACGTGCAATAGATATGGCAAAACCAAAAGATATAGTATTGATTTTAGGAAAAGGATGTGAAACATCACAAAAATTAAAAGATGGACCAGTATATTATTCTGATACTGAAAGTGCATATGAAGCAGTAGAAATAAGAAAATTAAGAGAAAAATAATTTGATTTTTTATTAAAATTGTGCTATAATGTGGGCATCGAGAGGGGGATACTAATATGAAAAATAAAAAAACAATAGTTAATCCAAGTGAATTTAGAGATGAAAAATTTAAACTTTTAGATGCTACACATATAGAAGGAAAAGATTTCGTTTTAAATGAGGATATAGCCAAAAAATATCATGTAAAAACAATAGAAACTAAAGAAGGAGAAGAACAACATCTAGTTAAAAATCTAAACATCAATTTCAAAAGAGTTTTTGCTTTTGCTCAGGCAACATTTTTCCTTGCTTTCTCATCAGCAGCAGGTTATGCCGCAGTAACAACTCCAAAAGATGAATTAAAAGAAATGATGAGAACGCCACATATCTCTGAACAAGAAGAACAAATCACAGTAGATGAATTTTTTAAAGATTTACAAAAAAATATGGATGAACATAGAAGAATTGTTGAAGAAAAAAGAGCTAAAGAAAAAGAAGAATTAAAAAATTACTATGATAACCTTTTCAAAAGTATCGAAGAAGCAAAATCAAACAAAACAAAAACTAAATAGTAAACTAAAGATTATGGTTTTTAAATCATAATCTTTTAAAATATAATTTATTTAAAACTGTATTAAGCCTCATAAAATTTGATTATTTATCAGTTTTATGATATAATTATATTATTGAGAGGGGATAAGAAAATGTTTGGAATTGATAAAAATGAATTTGAAGAATATAAAGAAATAATGGACAAAAACAAAGAACAAAATAATAATCAACAAGAACAAATACAAGGTATTAAAAACTTAAAAGTAAATACAGAAAATATAAAGCCTAAGAAAAATCATAAATTTAGATTAAAAAGAATACTTGCTGCTGCATCAGTAATAACATTTATTGGTGGTGCTGCAACTGGATATGGTTTAAGTAAAGTAGAAATGCCAAGTATGGATTCTATTTCTATATCACAAGAAGACAATACAGTTTATCCAGGACAAATAGAAGTACCACAAGGACATGAACTTTCTGAATACATCGATAAAGATGCATATGAATTGACAGGAGCATATATTCTAAGTGATGAAACAAAAGAAAAATATAGTGTAGAAACTGTTATAGAAGACGGAAAAGAAAAACAATATTTAGTTTTAAAAGATAAAGACGAAAATAATGAATATACTGGAAAAACACGTTAAAGAGAAGTGAAGTAATTCGCTTTTTTTAATTAGGAGGATGTATGAGAAAACCACATCAAATATTAGCTATATTATACAAAAAAGATGAAAAAGGAAATTATTTATATGCTGTATTTCACAGGAAAGATCATGACCAGTGGCAAGCCTTATCAGGAGGAGTAGAAGATGATGAGACTTATGAAGAAACAGTAAGAAGAGAAACAAAAGAAGAAACAGGATTAACTAATATTAAAATTACTAAGTTAGAATCAATCTCAACTATTCCAGTTGTAAACGTAACAGGAGAATTTACTTGGTCTTCAAAAGTACCTCTTGTATATGAACATTGCTTTGGAGTAGAAGTGCTAGATGGAAAAATAAAACTATCAAATGAACACAACGATATAAAATGGTTAAATTATGAAAAGGCAAGAAAACAACTTACTTGGGATAGTAATAAAACAGCTTTATGGGAATTAAATTATAAATTAACAAACAATAAAATCATATAAAGAATTAATAGACATATTTCGACATATAATTATTTAGGTGATTATATGTTTTTTCAAATTTTTGATATATTAAAAAACTTCTTTGGACTTACCGCATCTTATTCTAATCAAGTATTCCCAGAACCTTTATCAGAAGATGAAGAAAGTGAATGTATTAAGAAGTCCGCTATGGGAGATAAAAAAGCTCGTAATAAACTAATCGAACATAACTTAAGATTAGTTGCTCATATAGTTAAAAAATATGAAAGTAAATATGTAGATCAAGATGATTTAATTAGTATTGGAACTATCGGACTTATCAAAGGAATAGATTCATTTTCAAATAAAAAAGGAACAAAGATAACTACTTATTGTGCTAGATGTATAGAAAATGAAATACTCATGTATTTTAGAAGTAATAATAAATTTAATAAAAATATTTCTATTAATGAATCAATTGGTTTTGACAAGGATGGAAATGAAATATCCATATTAGATATCCTAAAAGTACCATCTCCAGATTTTATAGAAAACATATCTTTAAAAGAAGATATATCCTTATTAAATAAATATATAAAAATACTTTCTCCAAGAGAAAAAGAAATACTAATTAGGCGTTATGGACTCAATAACAAAGAAGAACAAACTCAAAAAGTAATCGCCAAAGAGTTAAATATATCAAGAAGTTATGTATCACGTATAGAAAAACGTGCTTTAACCAAAATATTAAGAGAATTTATTAAAAATAACAATTACTTATCGGAGTAAAAATACAAAATCTTTACTTATTTAAGAAAAAAAAGTATAATAAGAAATGAGTGGAGAGAAGAGATAATGGTAAAGAAAAAAAGAAGCAGTACCAATGAAATTTATGATAAAGAAAAAGAAAAAATAGAAAAAAGACAAAATCAAAATAAACATCATGAAAAATTTTGGATTATTTGTATTCCTACATTATGTGTAATATTACTCATTTTACTTGCTATATTACTTTTTTTACCAAGCATTATTCTAAAAGGAGATAAAGAAGTTACTCTTGAATATGGAAAAGTATATAAAGAAAAAGGATATACTGCTTCATATTTTAATCATAATCTAACAAATAAAGTAAAAGTATCAGGTAAAGTTAATAATAAAAAAATAGGTAAATATAAAATTACTTATAAAGTAAATAATGGATTCTTTACTATAAAAAAGACTAGAACTGTTATAGTTGCTGATACTAAAAGCCCAAAAATATCCTTATTTGGAGATAAAAAAGTATATGTATGTCCTGGTAAAGAATATAAAGAGTTAGGCTTTAGAGCAGTAGATAATTATGATGATAACTTAACAAATAAAGTAAAAGTAAAAAAATATTTAAATAAAGTTATTTATACTCTTAGAGATAAATCTCATAACTTTACAAAAGTAGAAAGAAAAATATTCTATGAAGATATAGAAAAACCAGAAATTAAACTTAATGGTGGAGATATAGTATATTCTTTTATAGGAGAAGAATATAAAGATTTAGGATATGAAGTAATAGATAATTGTGATACTTCCTTAAAAGATAAAGTAGAAGTAACAGGTAATGTAGATACTAATACTGCTGGTACTTATAAAATAACTTATAAAGTTAAAGATAATGCTGGTAATACAGAAGAAAAACAAAGAACAGTAATAGTATCAGAACATGGACAAGATGGAACAATCTACTTAACTTTTGATGATGGTCCTAAAGATGGAACAACTAATATTATTTTAGATATTCTAAGAGATAATGGAATTAAGGCAACTTTCTTTATCACAAATAATGGACCTGATGAACTTGTAAAAAGAGAATTTGATGAAGGACATACTGTCGCTCTTCACACTGCATCTCATAACTACTCAACAGTATATGCCTCAGTTGATGATTACTTTAAAGATTTAGAATCTGTAAAACAAAGAGCAGATAGAATAACAGGAGAAGATACAAAAATAATTAGATTCCCAGGAGGATCAAGTAATACTATAAGTCGTAGATATTCTATGGGACTTATGTCCACCTTAACAGAAGAAGTAGTAAAAAGAGGTTTTCACTATTTTGATTGGAATCTTTATAGTGGAGATGCTGGAGAATTATATGATGCTGATGCAGTTGCTAATAATGTAATAAGACAACTTAGAAAAGATAGAGTAAATATGATATTAATGCATGATATAAAACCATATACAAGAGATGCAATAGACAAAATTATAAAATTTGGAAAAGAAAATGGATATGTTTTTGATAAAATAACTATGGCAACAGAAATGATAAAACAAAAAGTTAATAATTAGGAGGATTTATGCTAATACCAGATATGTATAAAAAGACAATTTTTGATATTAACTATGATTTGTTAAAAGAAAAAGGTATTACATGTTTAATATTTGATCTTGACAATACTCTTGCTTTAATAGACGAAAAAGAATGTCCACAAAAAGTAAAAGTATTAATAGAAAAACTAAAAAAAGATTTCAAAGTATTAATAATATCTAATAATTATAAATCAAGATTAAAACCATATGAAGAGGCTCTTGGTATTGATTCGGTAAGTTTTGCTTTAAAACCTTTAACTAAAGGATTAAGACAAGTAATAAAAAAATATCATTTAAAAAAATCTGAAATGGTAATGATAGGAGATCAAATACCAACCGATATTCTTTCTGGTAAAAGATTTAAAATAATGACTATCTTAGTTGAACCACTTGCTGTAAAAGACTTAAAAATAACAAGTTTTAATCGCTTTATAGAAAGAAGATTAATAAAAAAGTATGAGAAAAAAGGACTCTTCCAAAAAGGAGATTATTATGAATAGTAAAAAATGTAAAGGTTGTGGAGTAGAACTTCAAGATAATAATATGCTACAACCTGGATATGTAACAGATTTAGGACAAGACTTTTGTAGAAGATGTTTTCGTCTTAAAAATTATGGAGACTATCAAGTAGTAGTAAAAAAGACAGAAGAATATATAGAAATATTAAAAAGTGTAGGAAAGACAAAAGATTTAGTAGTCTATGTAACAGACCTTTTAAACCTAGAAGAAGACATTTCTAAAATTAGAGAATATATACCAAATAAAATGATTTTAGTATTAAATAAAAAAGATGTTTTACCAAAATCAATTAAAGAAGAAAAATTTATAGAATACTTCAAAGAACAAAATATATCATTTGAAGATATTATAGTTGTATCAGTAGAGAAAAACTATAATATTAATCATTTAATAAATAGAATTAAATTTCTTCAAACAAGTAAAAAAGTATATGTAGTAGGTAGAACTAATGCAGGTAAATCAACACTTATAAATAAACTTCTAAGTCTTTATAATAAAGATGATGAACAACTAACAATCTCACCACTTCCTGCAACCACTCTAAATACAGTATCTATTGAATTAAATGAGCACTTAACAATAGTAGATACACCAGGATTTGTAGATAAATCATCAATAACTAACTATGTAGATAAAAATATGTTAAAGAAAATTATGGCTAAAAAAGAAATTAAACCTCGTACATATCAATTAAGACGTGGACAAGCTATAGTAATTGAAGATATAGTTAGAATTGATTACGTAGAAGGTGAGAAAAATAGTTTTACTGTATTTGTATCTAATGATTTAAAAATAAAAAGACTATTTAATAGTAAAAATCCATCTCTTACTAACTTGACAAGGCATGTATATGATGTAAAATATCATGAAGACCTAGTAATAGATGGACTAGGATTTATTAAGATTGCCAATAAAGGTAAAATAAATATTTATATAGATCAAAACATTAAAACATTTTTAAGAAGTTCTATAATATAAAATATTAAAGGAGGGATTTGATGGAAAATCAAGATACTGCATCACTAGTTCGTAGTAAAACAGATATAGTTGATGTAATTGGTAAAAGAATCCCCCTAATCGCAAGAGGGAAGAATTATTTTGGGATTTGTCCATTCCATGATGATGACAATCCCTCTTTATGTGTCTCACGCGAAAAACAAATATATACTTGTTTTTCTTGTCATGCAACAGGAAATGTTTTTACTTTTATAATGAATTATGAACATAAAGATTTCTATGATGCACTAAAATATCTTGCAGACGAAGTAGGAGTAGAAGTAAAGGGAAGAAAAAAGAAAACAACTACAAATACTAAATATGCAAAATATTACTCATGTTATGAATTTTGTGAGGGATATTTTCAAAACAACTTACATACAAAAGTAGGAAAACTTGCAAGAGATTACCTAAAAAGTCGTAATTTAGATGATAAAGTCATTAAAGAATTTAAAATAGGACTTTCTCTAGAAAATGATAATGACTTAACCAATTTACTTACTAAAAAAGGATATACCCTTGCAGATCTTAATAGTTGGGGACTATCTGTTAATAATTATGATATTTATAAAGATAGAATTATGTTTCCACTTTTTGATATTACAGGATCTCCTGTAGGATTTAGTGGAAGAATATATAAAGATATAGATCAAAATAAATACTTAAATACAAGAGAGACTGTTGTATTTAAAAAAGGATTACTACTATATAACTATCATAAAGCTCAAGAAGAATGTAGGAAAACTCATTCAATTATTATAATGGAAGGTTTTATGGATGTTATAAGAGCTTGGACTATAGGAATCAAAAATACAGTTGCTCTTATGGGAACTGCACTCACAACAGACCAAATAAAACTAATAAAAAGACTTTCTAATCAAGTTATATTATGCTTAGATGGAGATTCTCCTGGACAAAAAGCTGCTCTTTTAAATGGAGAATTAATGCTTAAAGAAAAAATAGAAGTAAAAGTTGTGAGTATACCAGATAATGATGATCCTGATAGTTATATTCTAAAACATGGAAAAGAAAGTTTTGAAAGATTACTTGAAAATGCTTTACTATTCTCGGATTATAAAATGAATAATTTAAAGAGAAATACAAACTTTAAAAGCATAGAAGAAAAAACAGAATATATAAATGAAGTATTAAAAGAAATTAGTCTTCTTGATGATGAAATTAGAATAGAAATAATGTTAAAAAAACTTGCAAAAGATGCCGAAATAGGGTATAATACCCTAGAAAAAAGGTTTATGAAGTTAAAGACTGTAAACAAAGAACAAGTTATAAAAATGCAGAACAAACCTATAATTCGTAAGAATAAATATCAAAAAGCAATAGAACAATTAATTTATTCTATGATTACAAATGGAGAAAATATTCAGCTAGTAGAAAAAGAAAGACTTATTTTCCCTGATGAAAAAATTAGACTTTTAATAAATGAAATAAATTATTACTATAGAAAATATGGTAATATTAATATTGCGGATTTTTATACTTACGTAAGTGATAAGAAAGAGTTAGTAGAAATTCTAAATACTATATTAGCTTGTGATTATCAAGATGAGATCAAAGAAAAAGAGTTGCAAGAATATTTTGATGTAATTCGTGAAAATAGTATGAATTTAGAAATCAAAAGACTGCAAAAGAAAATAGAAGAAGAAGCCGATCCAATAGAACAAGCTAAAATAAGTGAGAGAATTAGAAAACTACGAATAGGAGAGTTATAAAAAATGGTTGGAGAGATTAAAACAATTGATGAAAGAAAAAAGAAGTTACTTGAATTAGGACGTAAACAAGGAAACATAACTTACGAACAACTAGCAGAAGAATTAAAAGGTCTAGAAATAGACAGTGATACTTTAGATGATTTATATAATTACTTCATAAATGAAGGAATAGAAATTGTCTCATCTGAAGAAGAGGCAAACGAACCAACAGGAGAAGAAATTACACTTGATGTAAAAGTAGAAGATTTAACATTATCAAAAGATATAAAAATAAATGATCCAGTTAGAATGTATTTAAAAGAAATTGGACGTATTAACTTACTTACAAGTGATGAAGAATTTGAATATGCTCGTCTAGCAGTAGAAGGAGATGAAATGGCTAAAAGAGTTTTAGCAGAATCTAACCTTCGTTTAGTTGTATCAATTGCTAAACGTTATGTAGGACGTGGAATGTTATTCTTAGATTTAATCCAAGAAGGAAATATTGGACTTATGAAAGCAGTAGATAAATTCGATCCAGAAAAAGGATATAAATTCTCTACATATGCAACTTGGTGGATTAGACAAGCAATAACACGTGCTATCGCAGACCAAGCAAGAACTATTCGTGTTCCTGTTCATATGGTTGAAACAATAAATAAACTTGCTCGTGTTCAAAGACAACTAACTCAAGAGTTAAATCGTGAACCAACAGATGAAGAACTTGCTAAAAAATTAGGTATTACAGTAGATAAAGTAAGAGAAGTTTATAAAATATCTCAAGACCCAGTATCTTTAGAAACACCAATAGGTGAAGAAGATGATTCTCATTTAGGAGATTTCGTACCAGATGAGAGAACAATGGGACCAGAAGAATATGCAACTGTTGAAATGCTAAAAGAAGAATTAAGTTGTGTACTTTTAACACTTACAGATAGAGAAGCTAAAGTTTTAAGACTTCGTTTTGGTCTAGATGATGGACAATGTAGAACCCTTGAAGAAGTTGGACAAATCTTTGGTGTAACAAGAGAAAGAATTCGTCAAATAGAAGCAAAAGCTCTACGCAAATTAAGACATCCATCACGTTCTCGTAAATTAAAGGATTTCTTAACAGACTAATGAAATTAGGAAGTAGATTATCCTCTGTTGCTTCTTTTGTTCCAAAAGGCGCAAAACTATTAGATGTAGGATGTGATCATGCAAAACTAGATATATACTTAACAGAAAAAAAACTAGTTTCCAAAGCAGTCGCATCAGATATAAAAGAAGGACCATTAAAAGAAGCAAAAAAAAATATTAAAAGACACAAACTTACAAATGATATAGAAACAAGACTAGGTGCTGGACTAGATACTTATACAAAAGATTTAGATACAGTAGTAGTATCAGGTCTAGGTGGTAAAAGTATGATGGGTATTTTCAAATACTCAAAGAAAAAACTTAAAACCATAAAAACAATAATTATATCACCAAATAATTATCAAAGTGATATAAAAAAATGTTTAACACACCTAGGTTATTATATAAGTGATGAAACACTAGTTAAAGACGGTAAATATATATATCAAGTTATAAAACTTGAAAAAGGAAGAAAATACTATACTAAAAAAGATATGTTTTTCGGACCCATTCTTTTAACTAAAAAAGATAATATGTTTAAAGAGTATTATAAAAGAGAATTAAAAAGTAGAGAAATACTACTTGATATATTACCTAAAAATTATAGATTAAAAAAATTTCAAACTAAACAAGAAATAAAAATGATTAAAAAAGAATTAGATTTTTAAAAAATAAGTCTCAGTACTAAACAATTAACATCTTGTTAATAAAAATATTTTATGTTATAATGTATCTATCAAGGAAACTTGAATAAAATAAAAAAGGAACACTTAATTTCGCATGTTGAGTGTTGCCATTAAATTTGGTATCCACCTAAATCATTGCTGAGTTAGGTGGAATTCTTTTATTTTAAAACTATAAATAGTAATAATAATAAAAGGAAGATGATCATTACTAAAGATAGAATTAAAAAATCTTTCTTAGTCATAAACATCGCCTCCCTTCAAAAGAAGATTGGCTCCACCCAACTTATTAAATGTTCCTAATATAATTATACAATAGGTAAACAAATTATACAATAAAAAATTAGAAAAGATGTTCTATAGAAAGAAGGTAATACTTCTTTTTTTATTTATTTAATGTTATAATTTATAAAGAGGCGAGAAGTATGAATTTAATAGTTGAAAATTTAACTAAAAGTTATAAAGATAATGTAGTTTTAAAAGATGTTAACTTCACTTTTGATAGTGGTAAAATATATGGATTAATAGGTAGAAATGGAGCAGGTAAAACAACTTTTTTTAATTCTATTAATAAAGATATAGATATAGACAAAGGACAAATACTACTTGATGATATCTTTACTAATAATATAGATATAAATGATATAGGATACGTTGTAAGTACACCTAATGTACCTGAATTTTTAACTGCCAAAGAATTTTTAACTTTCTTTTTAGAAATAAATAAAGATAAAATAAAAGATAAAAAAACAATAGATGAATACTTTTCTATGGTAGATATAAAAAAAGAAGATCAAAACAAACTATTAAAAGAATACTCTCAAGGAATGAAAAATAAAATACAAATGTTAATAGAAATCATTATCATGCCAAAAGTATTATTATTAGATGAACCCCTTAATTCATTAGATGTAGTTGTACAAGATGAAATAAAAAAACTATTAAAAAGTATAAAAAAAGATCGTATTATTATATTTTCAACTCATATATTAGAGATTGCTATGGATTTATGTGATGAAATAGTTATTATAAATAATAAAAAACTAGAAAAAGTAGAAAAGAAAGATTTAGATACTAAAAAATATAAAGATAAGATTATTAAATGTTTAAAGGAAGATAGAAATGTTTAAGACTATAAGTATATATAAAAGCTTTGAAAATACTTATAATATAAATTCTTTTCTTTATAGATTATCTAAAATACCTATTATAAAAAATATAATTACAGAAGATACTTATTCAAATACAGCTGATAAAAAAGTTTTTTCTTTATTTATCAATATATATTCATTTATTAGAAGCTTATTAATAAAAATAATTTATTACTCTATAATTTATAGTAGTATAATATTCTTTTTTAAAGAAAATCAAGAAAGTAGTTTTATTCATATTTTAATAATATTAACTATTTTAGGAATATTTATAAATACAAGTTTATTTGTTCCTGGTAAAAGAAATTATTATTCAATTAATTTACTAGGAATGGATGCTAAAATATATACTTTTAGTAGTCTAATATCTAAATTTATATTTACATTTCTTTTAAATGGTATCTGCCTAATAGTGTTAAAATATATAATAGGATACTCATATATTTATGTATTAATACTTTCTTTATTTACATCTTTCTGTCGTATTCTAAGCGAAGTATTTGGACTTTTCTATTATAAAACTAAAGGAGATATTCTAATCAATAATAGTAGAGATTATTTTACTTTAGTAACAATACTAATACTATGTGCTTATTTACTTCCATATTTAAATATTACAATGGACTTTAATATAGTAATTATTATATTTATAATATCTATAATCTTAACACTTATTAGTATAGTTTATCTAAAAAATATAAGTGATTATAAAATAATATATAAAAGAATGAGTACTAAATCTAGTATTGGACTTGATGATAAAAAAATATCTATGGCATCAATTTATGAAGTATCTAAAAAAGATATAAAAATAGATGAAAAAAAGCTTAAAGGGAAAAAAGGATATGATTACTTTAACACTATATTTTTCTTAAGACATAAAAAAATACTTATGACATCTGCTAAAAACTATTCTTTAATACTTTTAATATTATCTATAGGAATATGTCTATATATATCTATACATCCTGAATATAAAGCATTTGCCTATAACGCAATTAATAATAATTTTACTTGGACATTAATCATAATGTATTTTCTAAATAGGGGAGCTATAGTTACTGGTGCTATGTTTTATAATTGTGATAGAAGTATGCTAAAATATAATTTTTATAGAGAAGAAAATGCTATTATAAATAACTTTAAAACAAGAGTTAAAACAGTAATAAAAGTAAATATAATACCAGCTATAGTATTTTCGTTAGGTATAATATCAATATTATTTTTAACAGGAAAACAAATACCTTTAATTACATATTTAATGATTTTTATATCTATATTAATTATGAGTATATTATTTTCTATTCATTATCTAGTAATCTATTACTTACTACAACCATATGATGAAGATATGTCTATGAAAAGTATGTCTTATAATGTTATAAGTTTCTTAACTTATTATATCTGTTACCTATGTACAACACATACATTTTCTATTATGAATTTTACTATATTTGTAACAATAATATCTATTATATATATTTTAATATCTTTAATACTTGTAAAGAAAAAAGCTCCTTTTACTTTTCGTTTGAAGTAAATAGAGCTTCTTTTATTCTTAAAAAAACATCTGCTAAATTATCATTAATTAAAAGTTCTGCTTGCTTATCAAGAGGAGTAATATCTTTATTAATTATAATTAAATGTCTACCTTTAAAAAACTGTATAAAACTAGCTGCAGGATAAACCACTAAACTAGTACCTCCAACTATTAAAACATCAGCATTACTAATCTTCTCAACAGCATCCTTTACAACTTCATCATCTAGTCCTTCTTCATATAATACAACATCAGGTTTTATAATACCACCACAACTACATTTAGGTATATCTTTAGAATTAAAAACGATACTATCATCATAAAACTTACCACACTTCATACAATGATTTCTTTTAACTGTCCCATGTAACTCTAAAACATTCCTACTTAAAGCATCAGTATGAAAACCATCTATATTTTGAGTAATAATTGCTTTTAATTTACCACACTTTTCTAAATCAGTTAGAGTATAATGAACTATATTTGGTCTAAAAGAATTAGGATTCATCTTATCACGATAAAATTTATAAAACTCTAAAGTATTATTCATAAAAAAAGTATGACTTAATATTTCTTCTGGAGGATATTTATATTTTTCATTATAAAGACCATCTTTACTTCTAAAGTCTTTAAGACCACTTTCAGTAGATACTCCAGCACCTCCAAAGAAAACAATATTATCAGATTCTTTAATGATTTCTATTAATTTCTCAATCTTGTCCATGATTAAAAGTCCCTTCTAAATATATTTTTTATTCATATAGTATTATAACACAACATCCTACAAAATTGACATAACACTACATTTATGGTAAAATAAATAACATCAGTTTGGTTGAAAAAACTGTTTTAGAGGTGAAATTATGAAAAAGCCAAAGCTCATAAGTGTTGTCTTATCAATACTTGGTGTGGGTATGATTGCAATCGCAATTATGGTTCAAAATAATGTAGAATATTCAGAAACAAAAGTAAAAACAAAAACTGAACAAGTTGATATAAAAAAGATTGCTACTGCATCTCGTAAAGAGAGAAAAGAAGAAAGTAGTAGTAAAACTACAGTTATCTTACCTAGTGGAGAAGTAGTTGTTGAAGAGAAAAAAGAAGAACAACCACCAGTAGAAGTACAACCTCAAAGAATTGAAGTATATGAGGGAATGACTATAGAAGAATTAAGTGCTAAATTGGATAGAAACTTAGCTGATTTACTAGCAGGTAAAGGTAACTTAATCGCAACTAAATGTCTTGAAAAAGGAGTAGATCCTTATATGGCAGTTGCTATAATATTACTTGAGACTGGTTGTGGTCAAGGAAGATGTAGTAGTCTAGTTAGAAGCTGTAATAATGTAGGTGGTCAAAAAGGATATCCTTCTTGTAGTGGTTCTTGGAAAGGTTATCCAACACTTGATGAAGGTATTATAGGATTTGTTGATAACCTATACAATAACTATTATGCTCGTGGTCTAATGACAGTTGAGTCAATCGGACCAAGATATGCCGAAAGTAGCGCATGGCCTGCTAAAGTTAATAGTTATATAAATAAAATAAGAGCATCATAAAAAATGTCTTCGGGCATTTTTTTTCTTATAAATTAACTTGTATATATTTGTAAAAGTATGCATATAATAGGTTGAAAAGACATACAAACATTTGACAAAATACCTTTTTTTTGGTATAATTAACAACGTAATTGATGGCACACTATTCTAGTCAATTACTTTATTATGAAGACGGGGATAAAATACCGTTAAAGAGCATATCTGTGAAACTTTTGGTGATTGCTTTATACGCCCAGTTTAGGGTGGTTGCTGAAAGGAAAAAGGATAATGGGCGCTCACAATGGCATGTGACAAACGACCCACTATCTATTGGAGACTTAAGCTTGTTATAAGCCTATACGTGTAAACTGATGGACTTATGACGACTTGAGATTGAACCTACTATGTGGCGAAAGTTACGAGTAGTGTAGCTTGTCTTGAGTGAAGACTTTGGGATAGATGATCTGGTGCATTTATTCGGCCAAATAAATGTTACTTGCATCTTGAAATTATCTTTGCAAAAAAGAATTAATAATAAAGTGTGGTGAGGAAATCTCCTAGAGTGCCTTTGATATAGGATTGCAGTGGGTACTAAGTGGTAATCAAGTCATACATAGATTAATTATGTATTAATTTCTTTAAAGGGGAACCGCATATCTGGTAACGGAATGTAGAAATTAGGGAAATCCTACTTGACCTAAGACTCAAAGTTTACTATGTTAAAAGCCATTAATTTTAGAAGTAATATAATCGTCTTAATGACGGTTTTTTATTTTTTATTTCTATGTTATAATTTTTATTATAGAAAAAGAGGTAATTAATTATGATAAGAAAAAAATATTCTAATAAAGAAATATTAGAAACATTAAGACGTGATGATAGAAAAAAGAAAAAAAGATTAATTGATAAAAAATGGATATTTATAGTTTTTATAATGACATTTTCCATATCTTTCTTTATGTCTTTTATATCAGAGACAACTATACCAAATGCAACATTAATACTTGGTATAATAATTACACTTTTATTTATTTTACTAGGAGTATTATTTGATATTATAGGAGTTTCTGTTACAACAGCAGATGAAAAAGTATTCCATTCAATGAATGCTAAACAAGTAAAAGGAGCATCTGTTGCTGTTAAATTTAAAAAGAATGCTGATAAAGTATCTAGTGTTTGTTGTGATGTAATAGGAGATATTTGTGGAGTAGTATCAGGATCTGCCGGAATTACAATTGCAGTACTTACTACAAAGGCATTATCCATAAATGCATTAATAGTTACGATGACAGTAACAGCAATCATATCAGTTTTAACTATTTGTGGTAAAGCAATAGGTAAAAGTTTTGCCATTAACAAAAGTAATGTTATTTTATATGAATTTTCTAAATTTATATCAATATTTTATAATCCAAAAAAATAAAAGTATAAACAACTTTCTATTTTTTTTAAATTATGTTATTATTAAGTCATTAAGGAGGAGTATTTATGGTAGAGAAAAGAAATATTGGAGTTTATTTGATTCTTTCAATAATTACTTGTGGTATTTTTGCAATCTATTGGTTTATTGTAATTACTGACGATGTAAAGAAATTAAGTGAAGATGATGATATGACATCAGGAGGTGTTGCATTTTTATTAACACTAATTACTTGCGGAATTTATAGTATTTATTGGGCTTATAAGATGGGTAAAAATATAGCTATTGCAGAAGAGAAAAAAGGTGCTACTGTAACTGATAACTCTATATTATATTTAATACTTGCAATCTTTGGTTTTGGAGTTATTGATTATTGTTTGATTCAAAACGACTTAAATACTTTAGCAGAAAAGAGTGCTTAAAAGAACTTAGTTCTTTTTTGTTCTATGAAAAAATATAAAAAAATAATTATTTCTATCATACTTATAATACTACTTTTTATATATGTATTAGTAGGAGAAAAATTAAACTTTTATATACCTTGTCCAATCAAATCTTTAACAGGCCTTTATTGTCCTGGATGTGGTATTACTAGAATGATTTTATCTATATTAAAAGGAGACTTATATCAAGCTTTTAGATATAATCCTCTTGTATTTGTATTAACGCCATTTATTATATTTTATTTTTTAGAAATAAATATTAGTAAAATATGTAATAAAACTTCTATTTGTAGAAAAATTCCTGATTATGTTTTTTATGTAATAATAGTTGTTTTAGTAATTTATGGCATACTTAGAAATATAGATATATTTTCTTATTTAAGACCTACTATAGTAAGGTGATAATATGAATTATGATTTATTAATGCAAAAGCAAATAGAAAATATAAAAGGCATACCAACTCTTTTACTTCACGCTTGTTGTGCTCCTTGTTCATCTAGTGTATTAGAAAGACTATCAGATATTTTTAAAATTACAATATTATTTTATAATCCTAATATTACAGATGAAAAGGAATATAATAAAAGACTTGCTGAAATAAAGAAATTTATTAAAGAGTTTAAAACTAAAAATGAAGTATCTTTAATAGAAGGAAGATATTTACCTTCAGAATATTTTAGTATTTCTAAAGGACTCGAAGAAGAAAAAGAAAGAAGTAAAAGATGTTATTTGTGCTACAAACTAAGATTAGAAGAGGCAGCTAAAGTTGCCAAAGAAAAAAACTTTGATTTCTTTACTACAACACTTTCTCTAAGTCCTCATAAAAATGCTAAATGGATAAATGAGATAGGACAAGACTTAGAAAAAGAATATCAAACAACATTTTTATATTCTGATTTTAAGAAAAAAGAAGGTTATAAAAGAAGTATAGAACTATCTAAAAAATATAATTTATATAGACAAGATTATTGTGGATGTATATATTCAAAAAGAGATAAATAAAATGCAACAAAATTTCATAATTTACAATTCTTAAATTTTATTATATAATCAAAATGAGAGGATGAAAAAATATGAAAAAGTTATTTGCATTTTTTTTATTACTTCTAGGAGTTGGCATGGTAGCATGTGGTATTTATTATAAGGACGTTTTAAATTATTTAGGTCTTAATACAACAACACAAGAAAGAGAATTTCCTGAGTCTATATTGTGTGCAAGAAAAAAGAAAAACTTAGAAGCAGAACTTACTGTTAACGAGAAAAGTCAAATGTTTTTTACAGAAAAAGGACTTCTTACTAAAATAGAAGATAAAGCAGAAATCGCACCAATTGATAAAAGTGAAGAAAGTATGCAAAAATTAAATAGATATTATACTAGTATGGAAAAAGTCATAGATAGTTTTAAAGAATATAATGGATTAGAAGAAAAACATAACAGAGAAAAAGAACTTATAAGCTATACTATGAGAATAAATTTAAAAGATTTTAAAAAGAAAACAACAAAAGAAGAAAAAACATCTACAGAAGAAGCACCACAAGAGACACTTGATGCAATAACAACAGATGAAAATGGAAATGCCACAGTAGATTTTATTAGTTTAACTAAAGATATAGAGTTAAAATTCAATTACAAAGAAACATATAAAAAAGTAAAAGCAGAAAGAGAAAAAGAGGGCTTTGATTGTACAATAAACTAACAAATTAATATAATATAACAGAAAGAAGGCTTAATATGAAATATTATTGTTTAGGAATAAAAGGGACTGGTATGAGTACTTTAGCCCAAATTCTATTTGATTTAGGTAATAAAGTTTGTGGTTATGATGATGCTACTAAACATAAATTTACTGAAGAAGGATTAGAAAAAAGAAATATAAAAATATATTATGACGATTCTTATGAAATAGATAGTGATACTATAGTTACTTATTCAGTAGCACTAACAGAAGATCATCCTGAATTACAAAGAGCAAGAAAACAAAATGCAACTATAAAAGCATATAGTGAAGTGGTTGCTGAAATAATTGATATGTTTAATACAATATCAGTTGCTGGAACCCACGGAAAGACAACTACATCATCTCTTATAAAACATATATTATCAAATACTGTAGGATGTAATTATTTTATAGGAGCAGGGGATGGATATGCAACAAGAGCCAACGATTACTTTGTAATTGAAAGTGATGAATTCAATAGACATTTCCTAGCTTATAGACCAGAATACTCTGTTATAACTAATATAGAAAAAGAACATTTAGATGTATATAAAGATATAGATGATATAAGAGGAGCTTTCGAAGAGTTTGCTAACAACACTAAAAACAAAATAATTGCTTGTGGTGATGTAGAAGAAGTTCGTAAAATAAATTATAAAACACCAGTTATTTTCTATGGATTTAATGAAGATAATGATGTAGTAATAAAAAATGTAAAACTAGAAGAGAATGGAGAATCATTTGATGTTTATATGAATGGTAAACTCCTTGATCGTTTTGAAGTACCACTATTTGGAGATCATATGGTATTAAATACAACTGCTGCTATTATTGCTACATATCTTCAAAAAATAGAAATAAAAGAAATTAAAAGATTACTTTTATCATTTGAAAATGCTAAACGTCGTTTTGCAGAAACTTTTATAAATAATTGTGTAATTATAGATGATTATGCTCATCATCCAACAGAAATAAAAGTTACACTAGAAGCTATAAAACAAAAATATAAAGATAAAAGATTAGTAGTTATTTTTAGACCAAATACTTATTCAAGAACAAAAGATTTTACAAAAGAGTTCGCTGATAGTCTTAAAATCGCAGACAAAACATACTTAACAGAAATAGTATGTAATAGAGAGTCTCCTTCTGATTATCCAGGTGTATCATCATCAATGATTACCTCACTCATAAAGGATGCTGAAATCATAAGTGCCAATGAAATGTATAAATTAAAAGATGAAAAAGACTCTGTTGTTTGCTTCATGGGATGTACATATGTAAAAGATTTAATAGATGCCTTTAAAAAAGTAATATCAGAATAATTAAGTGTCTATCGACAGTTAGTTAAATAGTAAAATGCAACTTTAATATAATTGTTGGATTTACAAGAGAAAATGCAATATTTTCTCTTGCTT
>CANRNO010000002.1 GCA_947632065.1 uncultured Bacilli bacterium
TTTACATAATAAAATTTAATTAAATTATAAATCTTATTTTTTAGGAGTTAAATCTCCACACTTATTCTACACTAACACTTACTTTAAAAGCAATAATCTATCTTTTAATTTTTTCATATTTACTTTTTATAAGAGTCTTTTTAATCGTATCATTACCAATCTTAGATGGTTTACTTAAATTAGTATCTTCACGTTTTCCTACATTAACATTTTTAAACATTTTAAGTAATTCACATTTCTTAGTGTATAAATATTCTTTTTCCATTTCTACACCTTCTCTCAAAACGCCCATATTATAACACATTTTGTTAAAAAAGCAATTTATGATACGATATAAATGGTGATAAAAATGAAATTAATTCTTGCAAGTACTTCTAATTACAAAAGTAAATTATTAAATCAAACTAAATTAAAACATATACAAATAGAAAGTAATTTTGATGAAAAAACAATAAAAAATAATAATGTATATGAATATGTAAAAGAATTATCATTACAAAAAGCTCTAAGTATAAAAGATAAAGTTAAAACAGGTATAATTCTAGGAATGGATACAGTAGTTTTTGTAGATAACCAAACACTAGAAAAACCAAAAGACAAAAACGAAATTAGAAAATTTCTAAAAATGTGTTCAAATAATACAACAGAAGTTATTACTGGTATTACTCTAATTAATAAAAAGACTAATGAAATAATTACTGATTATACTATTACTTATGTCACATTAAGAAATCTATCAGATGAAGATATAGATTTCTACATTAAAACAGAAAAAGACGCTTTAAATGTATCAGGTTTTATAATAGAAACTTCAATATCAAATTTTATTGAAAAAATAGAAGGTAGTTTCTTTAATATTTTAGGAGCACCTGTAGAAACTATATATAAATATTTACAAAAATGGAATATATCCTTAAAAGACTTAGAAAACTAAGTCTTTTTTAAATATTTAATAATTTCATCACCTATAACTTTATAAGCATCCACATTAGGATAAAAACTTTTAGGATTTTCTAAATAATTACCATCTATTAAATTATAAATATCAATATATCCTATATTTTTTCTATTAGTAAGATTTTTAAGTTCATTATTTAAAAGACTAAAAATATTACTATCATTCTTATTAATATAAAAATTATAATATCCAACTATTACAATATTTTTATTATATTTTAATATTTCATTTAATAATTTATTTATCTCTAATATAGTATCTTTAACTATCTTATCATTAGATAATTTATTAACATCATTAAAAGAAACTTTAGACATAATATCATCCGCACCAATAGACAAAGTTATAAAATTTGAATCTCTTAAAGCATTTTTTAAAGACAAAGTCTTATCATCAATTAAAATAGTCTTATTAGAAATAATATCTTCATAAAGTTCATGAACATAATAATTCTTCTTAGAAAAATCTTTTGTATAAAGTTTTATCTTTCTATTTTTAGAAATCTTATCTATAAAATAATCAGGATATCCTAAACCAACTTCTCCATAAGGATTTTCTCCCATAACATAGGCATCTCCTAAAGCAATATAAGAAATAGTCTTATCATGATATAAAAAATATATTAAATAAATAACTACAAACACTATTATAAAGAAAAGAATTTTTCTATATTTCATGAGTCCTCCACAAAAAAAGAATATATAATACTATATTTCTTTTAATTCTATTTTAGCACCCACGCTAGTTAATTTTTCAATTATTTGTTCATATCCTCTTAAAATATGTTCTATATTATCTATAATAGTAGTTCCATCAGCAATAAGCCCAGCTAGAACAAGAGCAGCCCCAGCTCGAAGATCAGTTGCAGTAACTGTACTTCCAACGAGTGGAGTCTTATCTAAAATAATTGCTGTCCTATCACAAACCTCAATATCAGCACCCATCTTTTCAAGATATGGAACATGCATAAAACGGTTCTCCCAAATAGTCTCCTCTACTTTACTTTTTCCCTTACATTGAGTAAGTAACGTAGTAAAAGGCTGTTGTAAATCTGTAGGAAAACCAGGATAAGTTAAAGTTTTAATATTAGTAGCTTTATAATTTTTACCCTTATTAACAATTATATAATCTGTACCTATTTCAAGTTCAACACCAATTTCCTGTAATTTTGATGTTAAAGATTCCAAATGTTCTGGAATTATATTATCAATTTTTAAATAATGACCACATAAAGCACCTGCGATTAAATAAGTACCTGCCTCTATTCTATCAGGTATAACCTCATGAAAACATCCGTGCAATTTAGAAACACCTTGTATTTTTATACTTGATGTTCCAGCACCTGTAATTTTTGCTCCCATATTATTAAGGAAAGTCGCAATATTTACAATTTCAGGTTCTTTTGCAGCATTCTCTATAACAGTCTCTCCTTTAGCATAAACAGCAGCAAGCATAATATTAACAGTTGCACCAACAGATGCAATATCTAAATAAATATTAGCACCCTTAAGTTCATCTGCTTCTACTATATATTTATTATCCTCACTTGTAACTTTTGCACCTAAAGCCTCAAAACCCTTTAAATGTAAATTAATTGGTCTTTTACCTATAGCACATCCACCAGGAAAGTACATTACAGCTTTTTTATATTTTCCAAGTAAAGCCCCCATAAAATAATATGAAGCCCTTAGTTTTTGAGAATAATGAATTGTAATCTCTTTATTCTCTAAATCTTTAGCATTAATTAATAAACTTTCACTAGCACGTTTTACAGAAACATTTAAATATTCCAAAGTTTCACATAAAGCATCTGTATCTGTAATTTCAGGAACATTACAAATAGTAACATCTTCATCGGATAAAATTGCTGCTGGAATTAATGCAACAACACTATTTTTAGCACCACTAATTCTAATTGTCCCAGATAGAGTATTACCTCCAGTTATTTCTAATACTTTCATACTTCCTCCACATTATTATATTTTTATTTTACTTTTTCTGTTCCAAAAATAGAAATTAATTCGTCTATTTTATCTTTAATAGCACTCTCTCCACTTCCTATTACTTTTCGTGGATCATAAACTACACTATTATCATTTAAAAATTCTCTAACCGCCTTAGACCAAACTATTTGTAAATCTGTATTAACATTAATCTTAGAAATACCACAAGAAATAGCCTCTTTTATTTGCACCTCAGGAATACCACTTCCTCCGTGTAAAACAAGCGGTATAGGAAGAACATCATTTATTTCTTTCATAGTTTTAAAATCAAGTTTAGGCTCCCCTTTATAAGGACCATGAACACTACCTAAAGCTGGTGCAAGAGCATCAATAGAAGTCTCTTTATAAAGCCTTTCACACTCATCTACTTTAGCATAAAACATATCACTTGTAATATTATCTTCAGTACCACCAATATGACCTATTTCTGCTTCTACACTTACATTTTTAGGATGAGCATATTCTACAATTTTCTTAGTTATTTCAATATTTTTATCTAACTCTTTACGTGATGCATCTATCATAACAGAAGAAAATCCAGCATCAATAGCTTCAAAACAAGCATCATATGAACCATGATCCAAATGAAGACACACAGGTATAGTAATTTTTAAATCTTTAATCATACTATTTACCATAGAAGAAATAATATTATATCCTCCCATATATCTAGCTGCACCTTCACTAACTCCTAAAATAACAGGAACACCATGCTCTTGACATTCCTCTAAAATATATTTAGTCCACTCCAAATTATTTATATTGAACTGTGGAACAGCATACTTATTTTTCTTTGCATCAAGCAACATATTATTAAAATTCTCTAACATCATTATCACCACTTATATCATATAAAATTTATAAGTAGTTGTCAATGAATCTTACTTGATAAAACAAAATAAAAATGTAAGTTTTAGCTTACATTTTTCATTTACTCTCTAACTTTTTATAAACCTTTTTTAAAGTTTTTTCTAAACTATCTACTGGAACTAAAGCAGCAGCACTATGTTTACTTCCTCCACCACCTATATATTCCATTACTTTACAAACATCAACTCCACTAGAATTACTTCTTGCACTAACATGATAGTTATTATCATCTATTAATCCCATCACAAAAGATGCATTCAAATTATTAATAACATTATCATCCAAATCAGTTTGTAACATTCTACAATTTAGTATATCATCTGCTGCCTTAGCAATATCTTCTCTAGTATAATAATTTTCATCATCATAAGAAACACCTGCAAAACCCAAAGGATATTTTATAATTTTAACTTTACTTGCTAATTTAAATATTTTTAAATTTTGAATATTATCTCTTTTAAACATATTATTTACTTTATCTACTTCTGCTCCCATTTCAAGTAATTTTGTAATTATCCTCATAGTATAAGAATTTACAGATTTAGTAAAACTATTAGTATCCAAAACTATACCAGAATATAAATAATCAGCAACTGAAGAACTAAAACGTATATTATAATCCATAAGCATTTCAGTAACTATTGCACTAGCACTAGGCATTAATTCTGAAATAAATATATTATCATCAATAGTATCAATCGTATTAGAATCCACCCTATGATGATCAACTATAAAAATATCTCTAAAATCATCTAAATAATCACTTATATGAATCATATCTTTTTTATTAGTATCAGTAACTATCAACACATCATTATCACTTTTTATCTTTAAATATTCTTCCAAATTTATAAATTTATAAATTTTAGAAGACTGGTTAATTATTTCTAAGACTTTATTATTTATAACCTTCTCATCATCATCAACTAAAATATATGCATCTTTATTAAAAGAACTCATTAAAACAGAAAGTCCAATCGCAGAACCTATCGCATCAAAATCTGGATATTTATGAGGTAAAATTATTACCTTATCTGCATCTTTTACTGATTGTTCTAAATTTCTTTCAAATTTATGTATACCAAAAGACATAATAATGCCTCCTTCGATTAGTAATAATGATTATATCACAAATTTAAAAAATTACAATAAAATGTATTTTAAAGATAAAAATATTAAAATAACAGACCCTACTATTTTAGAAGTTTTAGAAAACTTTGTACCAAAAACATTACCTATAATTAATCCTAAAAAAGTAAATATAAAACTAACACATGCAAAAACAAAAGAAGACATCAACACATTTTCTTTTAAAATTCCATATGCTACTCCAACTGATAAACTATCAAGACTAACAGTAAACGCAAATATAATAAAATAAACAAACTTATCTAATACAACAGCTTTTTCTTCATCTTTTAATGAATTAATCATTGAAAAAGCAATTATAAAAAATACAATACTAACAATAATATTAGAAGCAAGTGCTAACTTCTCTTGAAATAATACTCCTATATTACCACCCATAATAGGCATTAGAAAATGAAAAAGTCCAACACAAAAAGAAAGTTTAAACATATTTTTATGACTAATTTTATTAACACCATATACTATAGCCAAAGAAAAAGCATCCATACTAAGTCCTAATGCCACAAAAAAATATATAAGGATATCACTCATTTTATCACCTTATATATTTTATTAACTAATTATTATTAAAATACTTATCAATTAATTCTTTAACAAAAAACTTATACTCAACATCTTCTTTTTCTTGAGTCTTCTCTGCTTCTAAAAGACATAAAGGAGGAAAAAGAACACACCACCAATTATCTCCTTTACCTTCACCTAAAGTAACAACTAAAGACTCATATTCCCCTTCTTTATAAGTAACCCCTTTATAAACTTTCTCTGGAAAATAATTTTTACCGTATTTAACATCTACATTCTGATTACTATTAATTTTCTTTAATGTATTATAAGCATTCTCTTGAAAAGATAAAACATTATTTTTTAAAAGATTACGTGATTCTTCTATTGTCTTAGAATCTTTCAAAACAGAAGTCATCTTCTTTTGTAAATTATCTCTAACTTTTAATTTAATATTTTGATCTTTAAAAGAATTACTGTTTGCAATCACTCTAAATCTAATAGCTTCATTAGGTATTAAAACTTCTTCCTTTTCTCTACTCAAAAATCCAATCAATAAAATTAATATTAATACCAATATAATAGTTTTTTTAATAATAAAACCACCTTTCACTTATAATAGTGATTAGTGGTTATAAATTTTATTCATTTTTTAAATAATTTCTTCTAAATTATGTAATATAAAAACCATTCTATCTCTGCCTGCTAAATCTTTTTTGACCTCTACTATCTCTCCAGGTAAATACTTTTGTATCAAATTATAAACATCCATACCTTGAGTAGCACCTATTTCAAAAGCAACTAAACATCTATCATTCATATGATATTTTATATCTTTTAAAATTTTTATATACAAATCAAGTCCTTCTTCTCCACCATATAATGCAATAGAAGGTTCATTATTCTTAACTATATCTTCTATCTCTTCATTAGTTTTTATATAAGGAGGATTACTTATAATCACATCATACTTTTTCGCAACTTTAGAAAACATATCACTTTCTATAAATTTAGCATCCACTTCTTGATATAAGGCATTACGATATGCAACATTAAGTGCTTTCTTACTAATATCAAGTAAAGTAATATCAACATTTTTTAACTTTTTAGAAAGAGTAATTCCTATCGCACCACTTCCACATCCTAAATCTATTACACTTACTTTATCAGTAAAATATCTATTTATATATTCAATTGTTTTCTCCACTAATTGTTCAGTCTCAAACCTAGGTATCAAAACATTCTCATTAACCAAAAACTGATTACCATAAAAATTAACTTTACCAGTAACATATTGTATTGGTCTACCATCCTCAATTGCAGCAATCTCTTCTTTATACATATTACATTTATCATCAGCTACTTTAGTATTCAAATGATTTAAAAGTTCAAGTGGATTATATCCAAGCAAATCAGCAAGTAAAATCTTAGCATGATCAGAATGAATTTGTTTTTTACCATAAATTAATAATTCTTCTACTGTCATATAAACCTCTTTATTCTTGTTCTTCTAATTTTCTCTTTTGATCTTCTTGAATCAAAGCATCTATTATGTCAGATAAATCTCCATCCATTACTCTATCTAAATTCTTAGTAGTATATCCAATTCTATGATCAGTAACTCTATTTTGTGGATAATTATAAGTTCTTATCTTCTCTGCACGATCTCCACTTCCTATTTTACTACGACGAACACTTCCCATTTCTTCTTCTTGTTTTTCTCTCATTTGTTCATAAAGTCTTGCTTTTAAAACTTTCATAGCTTGTTCTTTATTTTGAATTTGACTTCTCTCATTTTGACAAGTAACAACAGTATTAGTAGGTAAATGAGTAATTCTAACTGCAGAATCAGTTGTATTAACTCCTTGTCCTCCACATCCAGAAGATCTAAATATATCTATTCTTAAATCATTTGGATTAATATCTATATCTATACTATCATCTTCTTCTGGTATAACTAAAACTGTTGCGGTTGATGTTTGAATTCTACCATTACTCTCAGTAACTGGCACTCTTTGAACTCTGTGAGATCCACTCTCATATTTAAGTTTAGAATAAATATTTTGTCCCTTAATAATAAATTCTATTTGACTAAAACCTCCTGCAGTTCCTTCAACAGCATTATAAACTTGGCAAGTATATCCTTGTTTTTCTGCATAACGAGTATACATTCTATATAAATCTCCTGCAAAAATATTAGCTTCATCCCCACCTGCTGCTCCTCTAATTTCCACAATAACATTCTTATCATCATTAGGATCCTTAGGTATAAGTAACACTTCTAATTCTTTTTCTAATTTTCCTTTTTCTTCTTCTAAACCAGGTAATTCTTCTTTAGCCATATCACCAAGTTCACTATCACTCATCATTTCACGAGTATCTTCTATATCTTGTAATAACTTTTTATATTTTTTAAATGTAGTAACTACCTCTTCCATATCAGAAATCTTTTTAGAAATATCTTTAGTCCTTTTAAAATCATTTAATACCTCAGGTGTAGTCAACTCTTTTTCTAACTCTTCATATTTTTCCTCTATTGCCTCTAATCTCTCTATCATTTTATACACGCCCTTCTGCATCTGTATTATAACATGAGTTTTATAATTTGTAAAAACTCTCAACTTATTATATGTAAACAATATAATGTCTTTCCAAATAAAAAGTTAGAATTATTCTCCTTCTAACTCATTTTCTTCTAAGACAACTAAATCTTTTATATCTTCATTAGGATCCACATAATCATCAGTATCATCAGTAGAATCATAATTATCTTCTAATATATCTTCTTCCTCTTCTAATTCTTCTTCATCTTCCTCTATTTCATCTTCTTCATCATCTTCACTTAAAGGTTTTTTAAGTTTATCAGAACTATGTCTACCCTTTAAATCCCAATTACCATTATCAAGTAAAATAAATCTCTTATCAGTAGATAAAGTAGTATAAAATTCTCCAATCTTTTCTTCAAAAGTTCCTTCTGGTAAATTTAATAAATCAATTATCTTTTTAAATAAAGCAGCTGTACTTATAGATCTTTTTCTCTCTTCTAAAATCATATAAGCAATATCTTTATTAGACATTAATTCTAACTCTTCTATACTTTTTTTATTCATATTTATTACTTCCTTTCGTTAATACTTTCTAGATACTATATGTAAAAAAATAAAATTTGACTTCTTTCATTACAAACAAACTTATAACACGAAACAAATATAAATGCAACACCTTTTTATATTTTTATTTTATAGATGTCAATTCATAATTATAAAGTTGACCATTCACAATATACTCAATATTAATAAATCCTCTAGATACATTTAATTTTTTCACTTCAATATCAACCATAATTTTATTATTTAAACTTTTAACTAAAATATAACCTTTTTTACTATTAAAATCATATTCCATGTATAAACTATTATTATCTCTTTTTAAAATATTATTCTCATAATCAAAACTTACAAATGTTTTTTCTTTGTCTTTTTCTATATATGACAATTCTTTATTATTATCACTGATAAACACTTCTACATCATAATCTATTTTTTTATCATTAGTTTCTAATTTCATATTTGCAAATTTTCTCAAAAGTATCACTCCTTTTAAAAATTATAATACAAAATTAAATTTTTATATACATAATTTTCAAATTAATTTTTCATACTAAAATTTAGAAAGGTGTGAAAAAATGAAAATACTAAAAAGACTATTAAAAGTATCATTAATTACAATAATTCTATTATTAACTATATATTCTGGTATTATTGTTTATGCTAAAATAACACCTAAACTTGAGATTAAAAGTGCCAACAGTATATCTTTATATGATAAAAATGAAAACTTATTCTTTCAAGGAAGCGGTAACAAAGAATGGGTATCACTTAAAAAAATATCTAAAAATTTAATAAATGCTACTATCGCAACAGAAGATAAAAATTTTTATAAACATAATGGATTTGATTATCTAAGAATTTTAAAAGCGGGTTATACTAATGTAGTTAATAGAGAAAAACTTCAAGGAGCATCCACCATAACTCAACAATATGCTAAAAACTTATTTCTAGATTTTGATAAAACATGGCAAAGAAAATTAAAAGAAATGTGGTATACAGTAGAACTTGAAACTCACTATAACAAAGAAGAAATATTAGAAGGTTATTTAAATACAATTAATTATGGACATGGAATGTATGGTATAGAGAATGCTAGTAAATTCTATTTTGATAAAAGTGCACAAGACCTCACTCTAGCAGAAGCAACAATGTTAGCGGGAATTCCTAAATCACCTGCTAATTACTCTCCACTAGTAAATTTTAAGACTGCTAAAGAAAGACAATTAAAAATATTAGAGACTATGGTAAAACAAGACATCATAACAGAAGAAGAAAAAGATACTGCATATAATCAAAAATTAAATCTAGTAGGTAAAAATAATCTTGAAAAACCAAATACTCAAATGTATTTCCATGATGCAGTATTAAAAGAATTAGAAACTATTGATAATATTCCAAAATCATATACAGAAACTAATGGATTAAAAATTTATACAACATTAGATCAAGATGCTCAAACTAATCTTGAAACTAATATTAAAGAATTAATGCCAAATGATAATAATGAAATACAAGCTGCTAGTACAATGATTAAACCAAAAACAGGAGAAGTTGTTGCCCTAGTAGGTGGAAGAAATTATAACATTTCAGAATTCAACAGAGCAATATCTGCTAAAAGACAAGTAGGTTCAACAATGAAACCATTCTTATACTATGCTGCCTTAGAAAATAATTTCACATCAAGCACTTCCTTCACTAGTGAACAAACAACATTTACTTTTTCAAACAACACTACATATTCACCAAAAAATTATAATGATAAATATGGAAATAAACCAATATCTATGGCTGCTGCTATTGCATACTCTGAAAATGTATATGCTGTAAAAACACATATGTTCCTTGGAAGTAGTGCATTAATCAATGTCGCTAAAAGAACAGGAATAACTACAAAATTTGATAATGTAGCATCCCTTCCTCTTGGAACTAAAGAAATTAATATGTTGGAATTTTCAGGAGCTTACTGTACTTTCGCAAACGAAGGATATAAAGTAAAACCACATTTTATTAGAAGAATAGAAGATAGTAAAGGAAATATTTTATATCAATATAAACAACAAAATACAAAAGTATTAGATTCTTCCCTTACTTTTATTTTAAACAATATGCTAACAGGTACATATGATCCTGATTTTATAGATTATAATTATCCAACTGCTATATCTTTAGCATCCAAATTAACACATAAATATTCTCTAAAAAGTGGTACAACTGATACAGATAACTGGTATATGGGATACAACAAAGATATTCTTGTATCAACCTGGGTTGGATATGATAATAATAAGACTTTATTAAGTTCAGATTATAAATATGGACAAAATATTTGGTATAAAACAATAGAAAATTATGAAAATGGAAAAGAAGACAGTTGGTATGAAACACCTAGTAACATTACAGGTGTACTAGTAGATCCTATATCAGGAAGACCAGCAACAGAACAAAGTGAAAAGAAAAAATTAATGTATTTTATAAAAGGTACTGAACCAAAAGATACAGATACTGTATTTGATGAAAAATTAGAAAACACACATCCTACTTAATTTTTTAAGTAGGTTTTATATTGTATCAAAACAATTCTTTTGTTATAATTGTAAAGTAGAAGGTGATGTATATAATGATTAAATTAATTATAGTGGGAGTTGTATTATTATTTCTAATATTAGTAATAATTGCGACTTTATCTTTTCGTAAAAAAATAAAATTTTATACTATCAAAACTAACGAAGCAGAAAACAGTATAAAAAAATCATTAAATAAAAAGAAAAAATATTTAAGTAAAATAAAACCTCTTATCTTAGAAGAAATTGATCAAAATAACTTTTTAGAAGGTATCGAAGATTTTAATATTGATAATAATGATTATTTAAATAATATTAAATCATTAGCTGATTTTCAAGATGAACTTACTTCAACAATAGATGAAAATGATAAACTCTTAAATAAAGAAGAAATAGAAAAATTAATAGAAAAAATTAATGATAATGAAGTAGAATTAAATGCTTCAATTAAATATTATAATGATAACGCAAATATATTTAATCAAAAAATAGAAAAATTTCCAGCAAATATAATTAGACTATTTTTCGGATATAAAAGAAAAGAATTTTATGAAAACAAACAAAGAGAAGAATTTGAAATTTTAAAAGATAAATAGAAAGGCAAAATTATGAATTTTATTGAAACAATTAAAGAAAGAGCAAAAAAAGATTTAAAAACTATTGTATTACCTGAATCAAATGATAGAAGAGTTATAGAAGCAGCTGAAATAATTTTAAAAGAAAAAATAGCAAACATCATTATTATTGGAACAGATGATGATTTAAAAGAATCATCTATTGGTCTAGATATTTCTAAAGCAACTATAATTAATCCTCAAAAAAGCGATTTAACAGAACAGTTAATCCAAGAATTAGTAAATATAAGAAAAAATAAAAATTTAACTTATGAAGAAGCAAAAAAACTTATTTTAGAAGATTATATGTATTATGCTTGTATGTTAGTAAAAACAAATAAAGCAGATGGTGTTGTATCAGGTGCTTGCCACTACACTGCAGATACTATAAGACCTGCCTTACAAATAATCAAAACTAAACCTAATACTTCCATAGTATCAGCATTCTTCTTACTTGATGTTCCAAATTGTGAATATGGTGAAAATGGCATTTTTATTTTTGCTGATGCTGGACTTGTTCAAGATCCGACTTCAGAGCAACTAGCAACCATCGCAGCAAGTTCTGCTGAAAGTTTTAAACAATTAGTTGATAAAGAACCTATAGTTGCTTTACTTTCTCATTCTACCAAAGGTAGTGCTAAACATGAAAAAGTTACTAAAGTAATTGAAGCAACTAATATTGCAAAAGAAAAATATCCACAATATAAAATAGATGGAGAATTACAAACCGATGCAGCAATAGTTAAAGAAGTTGCAAAAATGAAAGCACCAAATAGTGAAGTTGCAGGTAATGCTAATGTATTAATTTTCCCAGATTTAGATGCTGGAAATATTGGCTATAAATTAGTTCAAAGACTTGCAAAAGCTGATGCTTTCGGTCCAATATGTCAAGGTATAGCATCCCCAATTAATGATTTATCAAGAGGATGTAACAAAGATGATATTGTAGGTGTAGTTGCTATAACAGCAGTACAAGCACAAAATAAATAACAAAAAGAAAGGAAATGAAGATGCTAGTACCTGTCAAGTACTCACTAAATAAAAAGTGAAATTAATTTGAATATTTAAGTCGATACTGTACAGGAGACAAGTATCCAAGTTCTTTTTGAATACGTTCATTATTATACCAATGAACGTATTTTTTTATTTCTTTTGCTGCTTGCTTTTTAGTTATTTTGCTGAATTGACATAACCATTCATGCTTAAGCTGACAAAACCAATTTTCGATAGGACAATTTTCCCAGCAATGGCCTCTATGCGACATACTTCTAGTAAACCCCATTGTATTTGCAAGTTCAACATATTCATATGCAAAGTAAACGGCACCCTGATCAGTATTAATTATTGAACCTTCTTGTAGTTTTAAATCTTTGTAACTTTCTTTTATTAAATTAATATCATTGTGATTTGATGTAGAAAGTGATACAATTTCTTTATTGAAGTAATCTTTAATAGCTGATAAATATAGTGTCCCATCACTACATTTAATATAGCTAACATCAGAAGAGAACTTTTGACTTGGTTTTTCTGATTTAAAGTTACATTCAATTAAGTATTGAGCCTTATTTGCAAGGTTCTTTTCTTTTGCACTAGAAACAGATAATCCTTTTTTAGTACGTTTTACTGTTTCTAATCCTAAAATATGTTTATATCTTCTAATTAATTTATGATTTAAAATTATGTTTAATTTATTTTCTATATGCTTTTTTAATCTTATTGTTCCATAAATTCCTTTAACATTTTTATGCTCTTCTGATATCATATCAGCAATTTCTTGTTTATAATTATTTGCAATTGGTTTTCCGATTTTACACCACTTATAATAACTTCTTCTATTTATATTTAAAACTCTACATATCCTTAATACTGGATAATTCTTTTTTAATTTATCGATGATTTGATATTTTTCTATTTGTGTTGCTGAGAGCGGATTTCCATCAGAAGAGCATAGGATTTTTTTAATATATCAATATCCTCCAATTCTTGATTATATTTCTTTTTACCTCGATTATCTTTTCCTAATATTCCTTTATCATATTCTTGATTCCATCGACTTACTGTTCCCGTACTAGATATACCATATTTATTATTTAGATATGAGATAGTAGCGCCTTTTTTAAATTCTTGAACTATTCTGACTTTTTCTTCTAAAGTTCGCTTTTTATGTTTTCCCATGAAAAAAATACCTCCTTGATTCTTTCTAAATAAATTTTACCATTCTTTTTATTTAGTGTGAACCTTAAAGGTATTATAATCGAAATTCCTTTCTTTTTTTTAATCTATACTCCAATTTATTTCTTCTATACCATTTTCTTTTAAGAATTTATTTGTTCGAGAAAACGGTTTACTTCCAAAAAATCCATTATTCGCAGAATATGGAGAAGGATGAGGAGATTCTATAACATAATGAATTTTATTAGTAATCAAATCTCTCTTATTTCTAGCATAACTTCCCCAAAGTATAAAAACAACAGGAGTATTTTTTTCATTTATAATTTTTATTACTTCATCAGTAAAAGTTTCCCATCCTTTTCCCTTATGAGAAGTAGGATTATGTTCTTCTACTGTAAGTACAGCATTCAAAAGCAATACTCCCTCTCTTGCCCAAGGTTTTAAAGAATTATGCTTTGGAAAAGGTATACCTAAATCACTTTCTAATTCTTTAAAAATATTTTGAAGTGATGGAGGTTTACCAACACTATTAGAAACAGAAAAAGAAAGTCCTTCTGCTTGATTAGGTCCATGATATGGATCTTGACCTAATATAACTACCTTAACATTATCAAAATCTGTATATCTAAAAGCATTAAATATCTCATTTTTTTTAGGATAAATAACTTTATTTTTATACTCTAAAGAAACATAATTAAGAAGTTCTTTAAAATATTCTTTATCATATTCCTCTTCTAAATAATAATCCCAACTATTTCCTATCATAACCGCAAAAACCCTCCACTACTTATGATAACTTTCATTATTCATAATTTTAAAAGCTCTATAAATTTGTTCTAAAAGAATTACTCTAAATAATTGATGAGGATAAGTCATCTTAGAAAAAGATAACTTTAAATTAGATATTTCTTTAATGGAATCATCAAGTCCATAACTACCACCAATAATAAAATTTATATCACTATAATTATTAAATATATTATCTATTTTTTTAGAAAAATCAACAGATGATAACATTTCACCTTCAATTGCTAAAGAAATATTATAATCTCTATCCTTTATATATCTTCTTATATTAGAAGCCTCTTTTTGTATTATTTCTTTTTCACTTAACCTAGATTCATCTTTTAATTCAATTATTTCTACTTTAGTATATTTACTAAGTCTTTTTACATATTCATCTATAGCATCTTTTAAATATTTTTCTTTAATTTTTCCAACACATATAATTCTTATCATTACTATACCTCTATTAATGGAGTTTCCTCTTCTTGTCTTGAAATCAACACTTCTATATCCGTTCTATCAATCTCATCTAACATAGATACTGTAGCACCCAATGCTTTTTCTTCTGTATTATTTTTTTCACTTAAATGTGCTAAAACAATATGTTTAGTTTTATCACTAATCAATTTTGATAAATACTTAGCTGTATCTTCATTTGATAAATGACCTCTATCTGAAATAACTCGTTGCTTTAAATAAGGTGGATAAGGACCTTCCATCAACATTTCTACATCATGATTACTCTCAATTAAATATAAATCTTTTCCATAAATTTTACTAAAATTTTTTCTATTTATATATCCTGTATCAGTAATATAAGCAATAGACTTATTATCAGATTCTAATATATATCCAACTGAACAATCAACATCATGAGAAGTATTAAAATAACTAATTTCTATATCTCCTATAGTACAAAATTCATTAATTATTCTAATTTTATCTTTATCAATAAAATTACTTAACTCTTTTGTCATTTCATAAGGAACATATACCAAAATATTATTCTTTTTAAGAGTAGATACTAAACCTCTAATATGATCATCATGACAGTGAGTAATTAAAATACCATCAAAATCTTCTACACTAAGACCTAATTTTTCTAAATTTTTTCGTAGTTTCAAATAAGAAATACCCAAATCTACAATAAGCTTAGTATTAGAACTCATTATAATTGAACAATTTCCTTTTGAACCACTAGCTATTGTTCTAAATTTCATATTAATATAAACTCATAGGGTTAATAGGTTGCCCACCTCTATAAGGATAACCAGTCCATAATGAAAAGTGTAAATGAACTCCATAGGCATTACCTGTTTGACCCATTCCTCCTATTACTTGTCCTTTAACAACATGTGCACCAGTTGCCACACGACGACATCCACTACACATATGTGCATACATTGTATAATATCCATTCGGATGTTTTATAACAACACCTTCACCAATACCCCAAATAAATCCAACTCCAGATTCAACTACAGTACCATCTCCTGCTGCAAAAATATTAGATCCATATCCACAACCTCTGATATCCATTCCATCATGTAAACTACCCCAACGATATCCAAATCCAGAAGATATTGATGAACAAGAAGCAGGCCATCCCCATTGTCCACTAGTTGCAACTACACTACCATATCCTCCACCAGAATAATTGCTTTCTTTACCACCTTTAACAATTATCTCTTTTATTGGTTCAGTAATAACTTCTGTAGCAACAGGAACAATATTAACAATTTCTCCATTTATTTTCTGTACCTTTTGAGTAACTTTATTTTCTCCTTTAACACCTTTTTGAGTTATATCAATTGACCCAATAGGTTTACTATTATCATAAGTAGTTTCAGTTTCAAAATTCTTTTCTTCTTTTATAACAGTATGATCTTCTTCTACTAAATTAAATTGTGGATTCAACACACCAATTGTAACTTCTTCTCCTGGATAAAGTAATGCATTAGTATCTTGAAAAGAATCATTAGCAATCAAAAATTCTTCTGTAGATATCTTATTATTAAATGATATATCACTAATAGTATCTCCATCTTGTACAGTATATTTCTGTTGTTCTTTTGTTGTTCCAAACAATAAATATTTACTAAGAGCAACTGTATCCATATAAATCTTTTCATTAACTGGTATTTTTTGTTTCTTAATAGAAATATTATTTTGAATATATACATTTTCAATAATAGATCCTGTATCTTTTATTTCTGGTTGACTATCATTTTTATATTGTTTATATTTATCTTGATCAATAAAAGACTTTATAGTATTATCCACTGCATCAGTAAAAATCTTTTTATCTAACACATAAATCGTTTGATCTTTTGTCTTTTTAGTTTTACCTTCATTAACAGTATTTTTAACTCCCTTAATTTTTATAGCATACCCATCTACAGTAAAAGGAGCTTTATCTTCAATTTTCTTATAAATTTCTTCTACACTAGATATATCTTCATTATAGGTAACTTCTTTTTTAACATCTAATGTATCTGGAGCATATATTTTATCTACATCATATTTATTTTTCAAATGTTTTTGTTGCTTATCAATATAATTTTCTAATTCTTTATCTGATTTAATAATACCTAAAGATTTTCCTTCCAAATATATTCTATATACAGTCTGTGGTTCAGTTGAAAGTTTTTTAAAACCTGTAGATATAAAACAAGCTAAAAGTAATATGATGAAAATTAAACTTTTCTTTTTCATCCCTCTTCCTCCTTATGATATTCTTTTCTCATATTTAAAAATGTCGATGTATTCTTTTTAAATAATAACTCTATTGTTGCAGTTGGTCCATTACGATGTTTTCCAATTATAAGTTCACTAATACTAATATCATCTTCACGTCTTTTTTCTTTATTATAATAATCATCTCTATATAGGAAAGATACAATATCAGCATCTTGTTCAATAGAACCAGATTCACGTAAATCACTCATTAAAGGTCTTTTATCTTCTCTTCCTTCAACTGCACGAGAAAGTTGTGCAAGAGCAATAATTGGAACATGTAACTCCATTGCAAGTGTCTTTAAACTTCTAGAAATATCTGATACTTCTTGTTGACGATTACTACCATAATTTTTACCACCAGAAATAAGTTGTAGATAATCGATTATAACAATTCCCAATCCCTTTTCACTACTAGCAAGTCTTCTACACTTAGCTTTAATCTCTCCAATAGTAATACCAGGAGTATCATCTATAAAAATATTAGTATTTTCAACCTGAGATATAGCCTCATATATTCTATTCCAATCATCATTTAAAAGCTTACCTGTACGAAATTTATATCCTTCTACTTGTCCAAGAGATGAAAGCATTCTATTTGCAAGCTGTTCAGCACCCATTTCCAAGTTGAAAAGCGCAACAGCTTTATCTGTTGTAGTTGCAATATTAGTTGCTATATTAAGTGCAAATGCAGTTTTACCCATAGCAGGACGTGCTGCAATAATTATAAATTCATTTTCATGAAAACCGCTTGTCAACTTATCAAGTTCATAAAACCCACTAGCAAGTCCTGTTATTTCTCCTTTAGCATCATATAACTTTTCTAAATTAGACTGTGTTTTATTTAAAACTTCTTTGATTGAATGAAACTCACTAGTTTGACGTTTCTTTATATTCAAAATTTTTCTTTCTGCATCATCAAGTAATGTATTTACATCTTCTTCATTTTGATAACCACTTGTAACAATATCAGTTGCTGTTTGAATCAAATTTCTAATAACAGCAGACTCTTCTACTGTATTTATATAATAATCTATATTAGAAGCAGTTGGAACAAAATTAACAAGTTCAGTTAAATATTCAACTCCACCTACTTCACTAAGTTTATTATCTTTTTTTAATTTTCCAGTAATAGTAGTTAAATCAATAGGTACTTTCTCTTCAACTAAATCTCTCATAGCATCAAAAATTTCCCCGTTTTTCTCATCATAAAAATGTTCAGGACTTAATATATCACAAGCTTTTTGTAATGCTTGTCTACTCAAAAAACATGCTCCTAAAACAGATTGTTCTGCCTCAATATTATTAGGCATTACTCTTCCTGGCATCTTCATCACCTACTTCGTTATTTCTATTCTTATTTTTGCATCTACTCCTGTATAAAGATGAACTATAACATCATGAAAACCTAAACTAGTTATAGGATGATCTAAATCTATCTTTGTTTTATCAATACTAAATCCATTATCCTCTAGTTTTTCTTTTATCTGTTTTGTAGAAATACTGCCAAACATTTTATCATTAGCACCTGCTTTTACTACAAATTTAAATTTAGTCTTCTCCAATTTCTTTTTATCTTCTATTGCTTTAGCTTTATTTTCTTTATCTTTCCTTGCTTCTCTAACTTTTTGATTCTTTAACTCATTTAAATTTTTATTATTAGCAGCTTTAGCTAAACCATTTTTAATAAGATAGTTTTGTCCATAACCATCCTTTACAGTCTTTATTTCCCCTTTTTTTCCTACCTTTCTAACATCTTTTAATAATATTACTTGCATTAGTCCTCCTTATCTTGTTCTTTTATTAATTTAATTAATTTCTGATTTATATTACCTATAGTATCACCTTCTATACGTGCAGCACCATTATATTGGTCTCCTCCACCTTTAAAAGATTTTAAAATAACACCTATATCATAATTACCCATACTTCTAGCACTAATTCCTACTACCTTATCAGTAAGTCTTCCAATTACAAAAGACGCCTCTACTCCATTAAAGAAAAGTAAATTATCAGCAACTTTAGCTAAATCTTCTCTTCTATATTTAGCATAATTAGTACCCTTAGCAACAGCAATCTTATCTATTATAGTAATATCAGTAGTTAATTTCTGACGTTCAGTATATTCCTTCAAATCTTGTTTTAATAAATATTGAACTTTTTTAGTACTAGCACCAATACAAGAAAGAAAATAAGCACTATAATAAGTCTCTGAATTTGTCTTCAAAGTAAAATTATTTGTATCAAGTACAATACCAGAAAGTAGTAAAGTCGCATAATAAGAATCAATATCTATTTTTTCTTTTTCTACTAAAGAAGTAATCATTTCACAAGTAGAAGAAACATTATTATCTACAATAATTAATCCATCTTGTATAGATTTTCTCTCATATTCATGATGATCAATTATAACCTTTCTAGATATCTTACTTAACAAATCAATATTTTGAACAAGTTCTTTTTTATTAGTATCTAAAACTATAAGTAAATTTTTCTTAGGATATGAGCATAAAATATCATCTACATCACTACTTTTGATAAAATTAAAACATCCTTCAAGTTCAGCAAGTATTTTACTAACACCAAGTTCGTGATTTTTATCATCAATAACAATATAAGATTCTTTATTAAAATGACTAACTATTAAAGACATTCCAATACATGCTCCTAAAGCATCTAAATCAAGATTCTTATGTGCCATCAAAAATACTTTTCTAGATTTTTTTATTTGTTTTAATAGATTTTTTCTATTATCTAAAATACTCATTTCCTCATCCCTTTCAATCTCTTTTTTATTATATAATAAAATATAACTAATATCAATTGAAGAAAAAGAAAAAGAATGAATAAAATTCATCCTTTATATTATTTTGTATATGGAAGTAATCCAATTGCACGTGCTCTTTTAATTTGAGTCGCAATAAATCTTTGATGACGAGCACAATTTCCAGTAACACGTCTTGGTAAAATTTTACCTTTTTCATTTACATATCTTTTTAAAGTATCTACATCTTTATAATCAACAACAGCTTTTTTAGTACACATCATACATACTTTTTTCTTTCTACGATAAAAATCTGCCATAATTCTCCTCCTTTATATCTTAATTTTCATTTTAATATTTAGTATAGTTAATTAGAAAGGTAATTCATCATCACTTATTTCTACACTATCACCAAAATCTGCGAAAGGATTATTATCTACATCTGTAGTTTGAGCTTTTGCATCAGGAAAATCATATGGAGTTACTTCTTGATTAGTATTAGAACCTGTAGCAGGACTATCTACTGCTCCTCCTTGATTACTCTTTTTAGTACCTAAAAACTCTACATTATCCGCAATTACTTCAGTAATATAACGTCTTTTGCCATCTTCTCCATCATAATTTCTTGTTTGAATACGACCATCAATAGCAACTTGACTTCCTTGTGATAAATAATTTTTTACATTTTCTGCTTGCTTTCTCCAAACAACTATATTAATAAAATCTGCTTCTCTTTCACCAGAATTATTAGTAAAATTTCTATTAACTGCTAATGAAAAAGTTGCAACTGCTATATTACTAGAGGTATACCTTAATTCTGGATCTCTAGTAAGTCTACCTATTAAAAAAACTTTATTCATAATAACCTCTCTTAATCTTCTACTCTTACAACAATATGACGTAGAATATTTTCATTAATTAATACTACTCTTTCAAATTCTTCAATTGCATCGTTACCTGCTTCTACAGTAAATAAGAAATAGTATCCAGTCTTATGTTTTTTAATTTCATAAGCTAATTCTTTTTGACCCATTTCTTTTTCTTCTAAAATTTTAGCTTTCTTTTCTTGAAGAAGTTTTTTAAGTGAATCTACTACATTCTTAACTTCACCATCTTCAATATCAGTTCTAACGATAAACATTAATTCATATTTTCTCATTATTACACCTCCTTCTGGACATAAGGCCTATTACTAGGCAAGGAGTATTTAAAATACTCGAATGTATTATAACAGATTTTTAACAAACTAGCAAGAATATATTTTATATATCAAAATATATTCCTAAACTACATTTTTTATACTTTAAAATGATATATCAAAACACATTTTATAATAATAGACATTTTACTATGTAAAAAATAAAGTAAATAACAATTCAAAATGTAAAGTTATTTACTTTATAATTTTATTAAACATTAAAACGAAAATGACAAATATCTCCATCTTGCATTAAATAATCTTTTCCTTCAAGTCTTGCTTTTCCTGCCTCTTTTACTGCAATTTCACTTCCACAAGATATTAAATCTTCATATGACATTACTTCTGCTCTAATAAAACCTTTTTCAAAATCAGTATGAATAATACCAGCACATTGTTTAGCATTCATACCTTTTTTAAAAGTCCAAGCTCTAACCTCATCCTTACCAACTGTGAAATAAGTTGCAAGACCAAGTAAATCATAAGTTGCTTGAATTAAATCATCAAGTCCAGAAGTTTGCATATCTAAACCTTCAAGTAACTCTTTTTTCTCTTCATCTTCAAGCTCAGATAAATCTTCTTCTAATTTTGCACATACAACCACTACCTTAGCATCTTCTTTTTCTGCATACTCTCTAACTTGTTTAATATAATCATTATCTCCTTTACCTATCATACCTTCTGAAATATTAGTAATATATATTATAGGTTTTATAGTTAAAAAATTATATGACTTCAAAGCAATTCTCTCTTCATCAGTAAATTCAACTAATCTCAAAGGTTTATTTTCCTCTAATGCTTCTTTAGCTTTTTCTAAAGCATCAAGTTCCATAAGCTCTTCTTTTCCTTTAGTAGTTCTTGCTTTCTTTGATACTTTATCTAGTCTATTTTGAATAATTTCTAAATCTGCAATAGCAAGTTCCAAATTAATAGTCTCAATATCTCTAATTGGATTTATTTCACCATCAACATGAATTATATTTCCATCATCAAAACATCTAACCACTTCAACTATCGCATCAACTTCACGTATATGAGATAAAAACTTATTACCTAAACCTTCTCCAGTAGATGCTCCTTTTACTAATCCTGCAATATCAGTAAACTCATAAGTAGTAGGTATTTTCTTATTAGGTTTATACATATCATTTAATTTTTCAATTCTCTCATCAGGCACTACTACAACACCAACATTTGGATCAATAGTCGCAAACGGATAATTTTCCGCTAAAATTTTTTGTTTTGTAATAGCATTAAACAAAGTAGATTTTCCTACATTAGGAAGTCCTATAATTCCTGCACATAAACTCATATTATCCCTCATTTCTCTACTGTATTATACCAACAAAAAAAGTGTATTTCAACACTTTTAAATTGTAGGGTATACATTTGGTCCGATTGGAAGACCTAATAAATACCAACCAAATATAATAACTAACCAAACAGTTAAACTAACTAAGAAATATGGCATAATTAATTTTATAGATTTTGTAATTGTAATTGGTTTTGATTTTTCTTTATTATAAATATTCATATAACCTAAATAAATTGTAAATGCTGCTAGTAAAGGTGTTATTCCATTAGTCATAGAATCAGATGCTCTCATTATAAATTGAGCAAACTGTGGTGACACATTAGATTGCATTAACAAAGGAACAACTACTGGTGAAAATATTTGCCATTTTATTGTTGGAGATGTTAAAAATAAATTAGAAACAGCAATAACAACAATAACTAAAATAATTAAAGGAATTCCTGTAAAATTAAGTGATTGAACTAAATTAGCAAGATTACCAGCGATTACAGTACCAATTTCTGTTTTCTTAAATATTGCAATAAACTGTGAAGCAACAAACATAAGTAAAATAATACTACCTATTTTTTCAAAATTTGAAGTTGCTTTTTCTACTATATCTTTATCATTCTTTACACTTTTAGCACCTATTCCATAAGCAAGTCCTACACATAGAAATAAAACACTCATCATAAAAGTAAATCCATCTTGGAAATAAGCACTATCTCCAAATATTTGATTTAAATACGTTTCTTGTTTCATATCTAAAAGTAAACCTGATTGTGGAAGATTAGGAATCAGCATATATATAAAAAGTGCTACAACTATAAATCCAGTAACTAATGCAAAACGTAATCCACGTTTTTGATTTTTCTCTTTTTCTATTTTTCTTTGTTCAAATTCTTCTATATCTATAATATCTAATTCTTGAGTTTTACTAAAATTCTTTTCTTCTTTATAAGCACTTAATTTAGGAGCAATAAATTTTTCTATTGCAATAGTACCAAATATAGCAAGTGCAAACATACTAAATATAATTATAAAAAGATTAGAACTTAAACTAATATGTGCAGTCTCATCTATCAAATGAGCAGCACTTGTTGTATAAGGAATAAGTGATACTTCCATAGAACCAATAAAAACAGAAACACCATATCCAAATGCAACACCACAAAATGCTGTTATTATTCCAAGCAATGGATTTCTTTTTAAAACACCATAAATTATAGCAGCAAGTGGTATCAATATAGCATATCCAACATCATTTATTAAAGAAGAAAGTATTCCTAAAAATAAAATAATAAATGTTAATTTAGGTTTATTTAATTTTCTTAAATACTTTTTACTAAATGCTTCTAAAAACCCAGTTGCTTCACAAACACTTATACCTATTAATGATATTAATAAACTAGCAAGTGGTGCGAAACTAACAAAGTTAGTAGCCCAGTTACTAATTATATATTTCATACCATCAAAATTTAACAAACTTTCAACAGAAACCATAGTTGTCTCTAAATCATTTATATTTTCATTAACCAATTGATAAGTACTCTGAAAACCTAATTTTTCTAATAAAGCACTTAATAATACTACAATAAGACTTAAGAAAAGAAATACTGTAATAGGATGAAAATAAAACTTTTTAAGTTTTAATTTTCTTTTCTTTGATAACTTCATATTTCAATCACTCCTAAGAGATTACCTTTTTTATTTTCTTATTAAATTCTATTCTAGGAAGTAAAATAGATCTTCCACAATTTATACATTTTATTTTTATATCAGCACCCACTCTAGTAACTTCAAATTCATTTGTACCACAAGGATGTTGTTTTTTCATAACTACTCTACTACCTAACTTATATTCTAAATTATTTTGCATTATGTACCTCTATCTGATTATAAGGAATTTTAATCGAAGCATCTTTCAATGCTTTCGCAACTTCCTTTCTCATAATTCTTTGAACATCATACTGCTTCATAGATTCAACAGGAGCAGTCATTCTATATATTATCGCACTTTCGTCTAAATCGTCAATACCTAATACTTCAACTTCTCCTTTTAGATAATCTAATTTTTTAGTTAATTTCTTTGCAAGTTTATTTAAAACTTTATCCACTTCATCTAAATTACTTTCATAAGCAACAGAAAAATTCAAAATAGCAACAGAATCATTAATATTATAATTGATAATTTTACTAATAGAATGATTAGCAATTATCATAGTAGACCCATCAATGCTTTTTATTTTAGTAGATCTTAAACCCACAAAAATAACTTCTCCCATAAAATTATCTATTTTAACAGTATCTCCTATTTCAAATGCATCATCTGCAATCATAGAAATACCCGCAATAATATCTTTCGCTGTATCTTGAAAAGCAAGTCCTATTAATGCAGCAGAAACTCCAATACCAGCAATTATACCACTAACATTAACACCAAATACAGATAAAATATAAAGACCGACAAATATATAAATTATATACTTTGTAAAGTTTATAAATAATGATTGCAATGTCTGTAATTTTTTCTTTTTATATCTAGATTTAGTTTTACTTTTTTTAATAGTAGAAATAATAAAATTCTTTACAAATTTATAAACACAAATACCAAGTATTATACTTGTTAAACAAGCAAATAACTTTTCTAATATTAATGTTAACTCAATACCAAACACTGCCATATTATCACCCACTTTTAATTAGTCAAATTCATAATTTCCAACAATCTATTTAAATCATTTTGATTAACAAATTGAATTTCTAAACGATTATTTTTAATTTTTACTTTTGTTCCTAATTGTTCACACAAAACATCTTCTAAATATTTATATTCTGAAGACTCTTTCTTTTTAGGAGTCGCAATTTTATTTTTTCTAGTATATTCTTCATCTTCCTTTGTTACTTCTTCTAACTGTCTAACACTAAGACCATCATTAACAACTTTACTTGCTAAAGACTTAATTTGTCCTTCATTTTCTAATTTACTAAGAACTCTAGCGTGTCCCATACTTATCTTTTTTTCTGTTATTAAATCTTTAACAGAGCTTGGGAGATTAAGAAGACCTATCATATTAGTAATATGACTTCTACTCTTTCCTAAACGTTTAGCAAGTGCTTCTTGTGTTATTTTTAAATGCTCTAACATTTTTTTATAAGCAGCTGCTTCTTCTATTGCAGTTAAATTTTCTCTTTGTAAGTTTTCAAGCAAAGCAATTTCCATCATTTCATCATCAGTAAAATCACGTACTATCGCAGGAATTTCTTTAAGTCCTGCTATTGTTGAGGCTTTTACTCTTCTCTCACCAGCAATAATTTCATAACCTTTAATGCTTTTTTTAACAATAATAGGTTGAAAAACTCCATGTTCTTTTATTGACTCTGATAATTCTTTCAATGATTCTTCATCAAAATTTTGACGAGGTTGATATGGATTACTACGTAATTCAGAAATATTAACTTTTACAATTGCTTCTTTTGGAGTTTCTGTAATAATTCTTTCTTCAACTTTATTATAATCCATTGGTTCATTAGAAAATAATTCTTCTAATCCACGTCCTAAAGCTTTTCTCTTATTACTTTCCATTTCTTTCAATCACTTCCTTAGCTAAATTTATATAAGCCTCACTCCCTCTACTTTTAGGATCATAAGCAATAATTGGTTCTCCGTGAGAAGGAGCCTCAGTAAGTCTAATTAATCTAGGAATAATTGTATTATATACTCTCTCTTTAAAGAATTTTCTTATATCATCCACTACTTCAAATCCTAAATTAGTTCTAGAATCCAACATAGTAAGAAGAACTCCTTCTATATCTAAATCAGGATTCAAACTTTTTTGTGCTAACATAATTGAATTTAAAAGTTGCATTATACCTTCTAATGCAAAAAACTCACATTGTACTGGAATAATTACTGAATCAGATGCAGCAAGTGCATTAGTTGTAATTAAACCAAGAGAAGGAGGACAATCAAGAATTACATAATCAAAAGAATCTTTTATAGTATCTAAATGACTTTTTAATTGTGTACCCTTAGAAAAATCCTTTGTTGTTATTCCTTTTTCAATCAATTCAAAATCAAGTCCAGCTAAATTAATAGTCGCTGGAATAACATATAATTTTTTATACTTTGTTTTAATAATAGCTTCATTAATTAAACATTTTGAAACTAATACATCATAAATACTTTTATCAATATCCCCTTTATTAATACCAACACCAGTAGTTGTATTACCTTGAGGATCTAAGTCTATAAGTAGAACTTTTTTTCCAAGTAAAGCTAAAGATGCTGAAAGGTTTATGCTTGTTGTTGTTTTACCTACTCCACCTTTTTGATTTACTAAAGATATTACTTTGCCCATACATACCTCACCTTTCTTCTCTACTTACAATATTGTACCAAAAAATGAAATATTTTGAAATGCTTTTACATAAAAAAATTAAGTTTGTTTTTTTCTATCACACAAAAAACAACATATTAATTTTTAATATGTTGTTTTAATCAATCATTTTCTTCTTCTACTTGAGGCTTTTGAATTTTGATAACAATCTGATATGAGTTTTCAAAATTCATTTCCTCTGTATCTATTTTTAAATTATTTTTCTCTAAACTTCTAACAGTATCACGTATAGTATTTATTCCAGCTTGAACATCATAATTAACTGCTCGTTTTCTATTCGCTTCTTCCTTATCTTCTTTCAATTCTGGATAAGCATCTTCTTTTAAAGCATCACGATAAGAAGTAGCTTTCAAATAATCAGAACTAACTCCCCCACTTTTATTTTTTCTTTCAAATTCTTCTATTGTTGGAGTCTTAAATAAAGTTTCATCAAAATGAGCAAAATCTGGTTCTTTCTCTTCTTGGTCTGCTTTTTCATCTTTTTCAGGTTCTTTATAATTTTCTAAATCTTCTTCATCAAAAGAATCATCATAATCATCACTATCTTCACTCACATCAAAAGAATCATTTTCATCCATTTCCTCTTTTGGACTCATCTTAGGTGGCCTAATATTTAATAAACTATCCAAAGATGAAACAGAAGGACCATTATCATTATCTGAGTTTGGTAAATTTTCTTCTGTAGAAAAGAATCTATTACTCTCAGATAAATCATTATCTTCCCTTGGTGTTGAAGTAAATTCAAAATTTTTCTGTGAAGAATCATCATCGTCATCATCATTATCTAAATCAGGATCAATCTCACCATAATTAATAAACTTAGGTTTCTCGATATCCAAAAAATCATTATCTAATTTATCTTCATTCTTAGCTTCATCTATCAATTGTGGCTTATAAGAATCATCTCTATCATTTTCTTTATCTATTTTATTATTATGCTCTAACTCTTTTGTAACATCATCAAAATCTATTAAAGTATCAGGTTTAGGTGGAACATGATGTTTTTCTTCTGGATCTGGGTTTTCAAATGAATCAAATTTAAATTCCTGTGATTTTTCTTCTTGTCTTTCTTCTTCATCAGGACGTGTCTTATTCATTTCTTCATTCATATGTTGACCATGTTTTATCAATCTTTCTAATTCTCTTACTGTAATACGTTCTTGAATTACTTTCTTAACAAGTTTCTCTTGCTCCTCTTTATCAGGAACAGAAAGTAAAGTTCTTGCATGTCTCTCTGAAATTTTCGCATTCAAAAGTGCATTTTGTACACCTTCTGATAAAGACAATAAACGTAATTTATTAGCAACTGCTGATTGACTTTTTCCCATAGTCTTTGCAAGTTCTTCTTGTGTCATTTGATCTATTTCTAATACTTTTTGATAAGTCTTTGCTTCTTCTATAGGGTTAAGATTTTTTCTTTGTAAATTCTCAAGTAAAGCAACTTTAGAACTTTCTTTATCATCTAAATCACGAATTATTGCAGGAATCTTAGTAAGACCTGCTTTTGCAGAAGCTTTATATCTTCTCTCACCAGCAATAATCTCATATTTTTCACCATTTCTACGAACAATAATAGGTTGAATAACACCATGTTCTTTAATAGAAACAGCAAGTTCCTTCAAAGATCTTTCATCAAATAATTCCCTAGGTTGAAAACGATTAGGTATTATATCATCTAAATATAAATATACAACCTCATTCTCTGAATGCATATAATCACCCACTTTTATTCTCTTTTAATAACAAAACCCCTATTATCAATATACATTATATCATTAAAACCTATAAAATTACAATAAATTTTCTTACTTTTATTATAATTTACAAAAAAAAGAAGAAATTATTCTTCTTCAGTTTCTTCTTCATGAGGCTCTTCTGCTTCATTATAAGCATTAATTACAGCTTCTTCAAACATTGCTCTTACTTCAGGATTTATAGGATGTGCTATATCACGATATCCTCCTGTTGCAGTCTTACGACTAGGCATAGCGATAAATAATCCATTATCACCTTCAATTATACGAATATCATGAACTGCAAAACTATCATCTAATAATACTGATGCAATTCCTTTCATACGAGATCCTTCTTTTTCGATCTTACGTACATTAACTGATGTAATCTTCATCTTTTATCCTCCTTTTAGCATTTAAACTTTATAATAATATTTTATACTAAATACATAGAAAATGCAACAGTTTTTAAAAAAATACTTATTCGATAATTTCTAAATTTTCAATAAGAATATCACTATATGTAAATGACTTAATTCTATTATCTTGTGTTTGTGTTTCTATAATAAAAACAGCAGGATATGTATCTATTATTCTACCTTCAAATTCTTCAATTTGATTTCTTGCACCATTAAATTTAAATTTTAACAATTTACCTTTTTTTTGACTCATTTCATTTCTTATCTTTTCAACATTCATCTAGGAAACCCCACATACATAGTACCATTTGTAATAATTCCTCCTATCCCATTAGAACCATATTTTGTTTTTTCTATCATACTTAACAAATCTATACTTTTATTTTTCTCAGACAAAGCAATAGAACTAGCAATAATAGCAGGATCAAGTGCGTGAATATTTATTCTTTTAGGACTTGAAGCAAAATTTGCTCCTGCTTTTATAAGTTGCTCATAATTAGATTGACAAGCACCAGCAATTATAATAAGTTTATCTTGACTTTTTTCATATTTACGAGCTTCTTTAATAGCACTTACAAAATTCTTACTATTTTGATAATTATTAATATCTTCTATATCATTCTTACGTCTATAATAGGCATCATGACCAGTTATAACTACAATATCAGGTTTATACTTTTCTAAATAATTTCTTATTTCTAAAGGCATAGCATTCTCTTTTAAATCAACACCATAAGCCTTTACTTTTATATCTTTATAAAACTTCAAACATCTTTCTAAATAATCTTGATCTCCATCTATATGTAAAATTGTTCCTGGTATATAAAAATATTGACTTCTATCCAAATTAATATCCTTTTTATTTTCTTCTATTATTTTTCTATCATCTTTTAAAGAATCTATATCATCATTTTCTTTTTTTAAATCTTCTATATAACTATCAGCATAAAGTCTTAAATCAACACCTTTTAAAATTACAACACCTTTATTAATTTCCAAAATTTTAAAAATTATGTCATTATCATGAGAATTACGACTTACAATATCACCAACTTTAAAATTCATATTCCTCATCTCCAAAAAATTATATGAAAACAAAAAGAAAATATTACTAACAAATCTCATTAGTAATATCTACAAACACCTCAAGAGGAAGTTCTTCTGCTCTAACTCTCAAATCTTTATTATATTTTTTTAATACTTTCTCTATCTTCTCTAAATCATATTTTTTTAAATTATTTCTTATATTTTTTCTTTTAAATTGAAAACTATCCTTTACTAAATTATAAAAAGTATCTATATTTTTCACTTTCAGTTTCTCTTGTTTTTCAATAAGTTCAATTACAACACTATCTACATTTGGTACTGGTTTAAATTCATAACGAGAAACATTCATCATTTTTCTTAATCCATATGAATAACTAAGTATTACACTCAAAGCATTATAACTACGAGTTCCACTAGTTGCACTCATCCTTTCTCCAAGTTCTTTTTGAACCATCATTACTATCTTTTTAAATCCAATAGAAGAATCAACCAATTTAAATAAAATAGGTGTAGTAATATAATAAGGAACATTACTTACAAAATAAACATTATCAACTTTATATTTTTTTATATCTTCTTCAATATTTCTTTTTAAAAAGTCATCAAATATAAAATCAATATTTTCTACATTTTTAAATTCTTCATTTAAAACTTCTTTAAGCTCATTATCAATTTCATAAGCCAAAACATATTTTGAATATTTTACTAACTCTTTGGTTAAAGCACCACTTCCTGGACCTACTTCAATTACTAAAGAATTACTTAAAATATCTGTCTTCTTTACCATATTTTCTATAATTACTTTATTTTTCAAAAAATTTTGACCAAACTTCTTTTTAAAATTAAAATTATCATTCATATAAAAACACCTAAATTCTTTTTCTATAACATAACAAAATTTTAATATTTATTCAAGAAAAAAACTTTGTAACAATTACAAAGTTTCTTCATCATCAACTTGCACAGCAATTGGTTTTTCTTCTCTTGCTTTCTTATCTTTTTTTTCTTTTAAAGATTTATTTTCTTTATTCTTTCTTTTAAATATAAATCCACCCTCACTAAACATTAAAAAACCATCTGCAATGCATAAACCATACATCATAACATTTATAAAAGTTAACATATCAGAATAGAAATTAAAATTAATATGATATGTATTCTTCCATCTATAAATCATGTTAACATCAAAAACACTTCTTAATGCTAAAAAAGCAATTGTAAAAAATACTAAACAACAAGTTAAATTAAAGAATACATTTTTTGTAACTCCTGTTTGCTTAAAAAACATATTAATTATAAATAACACAAGTAACACAGCATAAGGTATAAATACATAAATTAAATTAAACATATCTTTTTCTAATCTTTGATACATCGCAATTAATACATATAAAGAAGTTCCAAATGCTACAAGTAACAATATAAACTTTAAGAAATAAAACATTCCATTTAATATTCTAACCATTAGGCACCTCCTACACTATTCCTTTAAACCATCTAGAAAATTCTAACAATAAATCAATAGATTTTGTATAAGAATTTCTTATTTCATAAAAACTATCTCTTGTCATTTCATATATATTAGACTTAGAGTTTTCACTACTAAAGAAGTAGCTTCCATTATTAAGTAATACATTTGCAACATAATCATCATCTGTTCTTATGCTATCAGCATTTAATTTTAAAAATGGTGCTATTTTAGCAAGATCTGCATCATGGAATTTTGCTTCATTTCCAGTTACACCTAAATCATATAACTGATTAACAATACAACCATTTACTATTTTACTTCTATACAAGTTTTGAAAATTATAAACATCTTTTATAGTAAGCTCTTTTTTATCTAATGCTTCATTTAATTTTTCATCTTCAAATTCTTTAACACATAATTGAAGTTTTGAATTGATTGTCATTAACATAACTCTCTCTTTTGGTCCTTTATATAAATTAGGATTAAAAGATTCTGTAATACTCTTTACTTCTGATAACCTATCATTAACATACTGTTTATATGTTTGAATGTCTTCATCTTTTCTTTCTAATTTGGTACTAATATCTTTATAATGATAAAAATTTATAAACAATAAGAAAAATGCAGCACCAAAAACCAACCCTGTAAAAGTATAACCTATTACTTTTATATATTCTTTTAATAATTTAATCATCTACTTTTCCTCCGATACTGATTGAATATTGACCTTATAACGATAATACTTATTTAACCAGTCTGTATTACGAGCACTTTCTGGAATCCATACTTTTAATTGATATTTATTAATTGTAGAAACACCTATTATTCTCTCGTCAATTATATTATTATTAATCTCAGACATATCACCTTTAGCAATCACTCTTCCATTTAATTTTAATTCATAATTTAATTGATTTCTTGAAAGTAATTCACTTTTTCTATATCCCTTTTTATTACTAAGTTCTACTTCTTCAATCAAAACTTGATATCTAGAATCAGTACTTCCATTATTTTTAACACTAAATTTATAAGCGTCCATCTTTTCTACTTCATCTTCTTTAATAGGCTCTAACTGTTCTATATCTACACCTTTTCCAGAATCACCTAAAACAATTTCAACATTACCTAGCCTATTTTCTTCATTATTAGAATATAATCTAAAACAAAATATTGCAACTACAACAGTAAAAATTACTATGGCAGAAGCAGATAGCAGAACCACCCCGGTCTTTTTCATATTAACGCCCTCCTTTTTTATTTTTTTTCTGTTCACTATATTTTCTTAAAATTTCTAAATATTCATCATCGGCATATTTTTCTTCTTTTTTAGACTCTTTCTTTTTGCTTTTCTTTATATTTTCTTTTGCCTTACTAGATTTTGATTTTTCAATATTTTCCTTAGTTTTATTTGATTTATTACTATAGCTTTCCTTTTTCTTGTCTTCTTTAAAATCTAAAATTTCATCATCTATTATCTCATCATCTATAAATTTATTTCTATCTTTCAAATCAGAACTACTAACTGTTTTAGGTACAGATAAATTACCATTTTTACGATTTTTATTTAATCTTGAAGTTTCATGTTTAATAGTCTTTATAAGTTTTATAATATCATAAATAATAATAGCAAGACATGGTATAACGATTGCAATTATCCAACCATAAGTTTGAGATAAGAAATATTGTATATAACCTATCTTAGGTATTCTTAAAATTACTTTACCATAAATATTTTTTCCATTTACTAAAGCCGTATCTTCAGTATTATTATTATCACCTTTTGTTCTAAATAAAACATTATCTGTTCCTTTATTCTCAATTCCTACTATACGATGGGTAATTGTAATACCATCATATCTTGGATCTTTTGAATCAAATGTTATAATATCATTCTTTTTAAGTTTTTTTACATCAGTCCTCATTACAACTACAGCATCCTGCACCTTAATTGCAGGTACCATACTAGGACTAATAATTACATAAGCATTAAATAGAGGTATTGTCTCTTTTCCAGTTTCAATATTTCTTTTAAGATCTACAACATATACAACTAAAGTAATAGCTGCAATAATTAATATTAAAAATATAGACCATAAAATTACTTTTGACACATAATGAAGAGATAACTTTATTGTATCAAATACTTTTATATGAGGTTTATATTCTGCATTTATATCCTCTCTCATTATGAATCACCCTTCTTTACCCTATTAATATAAATTATCATAACATATTTAAAACTAAAAATCTAGTTTAATAGTATTCATTTTACATATTAAACGTACTTTTAGTATTATTTACAATTATTTTTTCGCATTCCTCATAATTAATACCTTTTATTTCTGAAATTTTTTTCAAAATATAAGGTAAATATTTAGAACTATTCTTCTTTCCTCTATAAGGATCTGGTGTTAAAAAAGGACTATCAGTCTCAATAACAATGGATTCTATAGGAATATTTTTAACCACTTCTCCAAGCTTACTATTTTTAAAAGTTAAAACTCCTCCTATTCCTAATTTATATCCCATTTTTATATAAATGTTTGCTGTTTCCAAAGAACCTGAAAAGCAATGAATTACTCCTTTTACTTTTGGATATTCTTTTAAAATATTAATAGTATCTTGTGAAGCATCACGTGAATGTATAACTACAGGTAAAGATAATTTTTCTGCAAGTTTAAGTTGTTTTCTAAATAATTCTTGCTGTTGTATTTTTTCATCTTTTGTATAGTGATAATCTAACCCTATCTCTCCTAATGCTACTACTTTAGGAGTACTCAAAAGTAAACTCTCTAATCTTTTTAAATCTTTTTCTTTGATATTAGAAGCATATTCAGGGTGAATACCTAAACTTAAATATATCAAATCATATTTTTTAGAATATTCAATAACTTCATCATATTCTAAAACATCACAAGAACTAACAATAATACCATCAACACCAGCTTCTCTATCTTCTTTTATAACTTTATCTATATCACTATAATACTCTTTACTTAAATGACAATGTGAATCTATTAACATACTTCATCCTCCTTAAAACAAATATAATACACTAAAAAGTAATAATAAATATTTTTGAAAAATAAAAATATCTTAATTAAATAAGATATCTTGTATGTCTTCTATGTATTTTTATTCTAACATAATAAAATGTCAGAGTACATAGATAGGCAATATCAACCAACTCCCCACTATGTAAGATAATTAACAATAAATAAATTGCTACTGAGAAATAAGCAATATCTAAAGAGTGCTTCTGCATTATTTTATCTAACATATATTCTCCTTTTTTTATTTCTACTTCTCACTGCTACCTTTCTACTATAACACAAAAAAAGAAAGAAAAAAGTTTTTTTCCATATTTTTTTCTAACTTTACATTATTTTTTACATTTATTGTTCTACATATTCACCTAAGAATCTAGCAGTAACATTAGCAATCTTCTCATCTGTAGCAGATAAATTCTCTTTAGTTGATACTACTAATACTAAACCAATAGCATCCCCATTCATAATAATTGGATATATTACATAAGTACAATTTAATTGTTGCCCTTCTACTAATTCTAATTTATTAAAATCTTTTTCTACTACAATTTTTCTATTATTCATAACGTCTTCTAGATATGTAGAAATATTTTTATTTAAATATTTTTCTTTTAACTCTCCTGAAATAGCTAAAAAACAATCTCTATCAGAAACAAAGATATTTTTACCAATAGTATTATTTACTATACTAATAAAAGATTTAGCAAGTTCATTCATTTCTCTAATTGAAGAAAACTTCTTTAAACCTATTGTTTCTTTATCTACAAAAATCTCTAAAGGCTCACCATCTCTAATTCTTAAATTTCTTCTTATCTCTTTTGGAATAACAATTCTACCAAGATCATCTATTCTTCTAACTACTCCCGTTGTTTTCATCTTATCTTCCTCGCTTTCAAACTAATATTATTGTTTCTAAATATCAAAAATTTATACTATTTTTTCTGCATCTATTTATATTATAATAGTTATATTTGATTTTAATGTTGGTAAATTCTGGATAAGAAGAAAAAACAAAAAAAGATTACTGTGATTTCTCACAGTAAATCTTCATATACCTAATTAACATCTTTATTTCCTTTAAAAAGATATGATTTTCTATTTACAAATATATATCTTTCACTTTGCTCTTTAATTCCATTAAATAAAGTTGTATCTTTAACTAAAACTTTTAATTCTATACTTTCTAATAATTGTTTAAAATATTTCTTTTTCATATATTTAACAAATTCATCAGAAAATTTATTTAAAACCATATCTTCTAAATCATCACTCGAAATATATTTTTTTATATCTTTCAAAATATATTTTTCTATATTATTTTCTATAATGCTTTTTGACTCTTTTTTTAATTTTCTATTAATATCAGAAAATTGCTTTTTTGTTATCTTAATTGTATCCATATCTTTTTTAGGAGAAAAGTCTGAAACATTACAAATTAACAACTTCTCTCTTTCTTTTTGAATAGATTCAAAATCTTTACTTATATTATCACGATAGTCTTGTAACAGTTTTTCCATATTTTCAGTATTCAAAACAACATTATATTTTTTTGCAAGTACCAAAAGCTGATTTTTTATAGAATCCATAGAATCAAGTGGAGGTTTTTGTAATAATGAATTAATATCATCAATAAATAATGCTTTATTATTGTTTTTAATTATTTCCTTTACTGATTCTTTATAATTATTCAAATTTTTTTCTTTTATTTTCGCAACTTCTTCTTCCATATATTTTCCTCTTCTACTTTCTAATAAAGAATATCAATCATTTATTTTTTAGTCAATACCGTTTTAAAAATTAAACAATCTTTTCTAATAAATCAATTAAATAATATAATGGATTTTTTTCTAACTTTATAGTATCCAAAATTATAATTATCTTACTACTTGTACTTTTAAATCTAAACATTGGAGAAATTTTAAAAGACTCCATAAACAATTCTTCCATATTAATTTTTTTACTAAGACTAATATCAAAATACATCTCTACAGAATTTTTAGTTTGAACTAACTTCTCCATTTTTACTTTGTTTGCTAACTTTTCAAACCATTCCTCATGCATATAAAGTATCATGTCATCATTAAGACTACCAAAACGATCTTCTAACTCTTTTTTAATTTCATTTAATTTAGCTAAACTATCAATAGAATTAATTTTTCTATGAATTTCAATTTTCAAATCCTCATCTTCTACATAATCATCATCTATATGAGTACTAACTTGATATAATGGATTTTTTTCTTCTTCAGATGTATCTTCTATGTCCTCTCCTTTTTGTTTACTAATTTCTTGCTTCAATATTTTTAAATATAAATCCATTCCAACAGAATCTATAAATCCTGCCTGTTCACTTCCTAACATATCACCTGCTCCACGAATAGATAAATCTCTTGTAGCAATAGAAAAACCACTACCAAGTTCAGTAAATTCTTTAATAACATTAAGTCTTTTAATTGCAGATTCTGTCAATACCTTATTTCGTTTATACATCAAATAAGCATATGCGAATCGATCACTTCTTCCTACTCGTCCTCTAATTTGATATAACTGACTAAGACCAAATCTATCAGCATCAAATATAATTAATGTATTAACATTTGGAATATCAATTCCAGTTTCTATAATTGTAGTACAAAGTAAAATATCATACTTATGATTAGTGAAATCCAACATCCTATTTTCTAACTCTTCTTTTGTTAATTGCCCATGAGCACATACTATCTTAGCATCAGGCACTAACTTTTGAATAGAAAATGCTTTTCTTTCAATAGACTCAACCCTATTATAAAGTATGAATATTTGTCCTCCACGTGATAACTCTTTATAAATAGCATCTTTTACTATTTGATCATTTTCATCTATTACATAAGTTTGAATTGGATATCTATTAACTGGTGGAGTTTCTATCAAAGAAAGACTTCTAATACCAGTAAGAGACATTTGTAAAGTTCTTGGAATTGGAGTTGCAGTTAATGTTAAAACATCTACATTATTCTTATATTCCTTTATTCTTTCTTTATGAGCAACTCCAAAACGTTGTTCTTCATCTATAACCAAAAGTCCTAAATCTTTAGGTTGAATATCTTTACTCAATAATCTATGTGTACCAAACACTAAATCAATAGTGCCATCTTTCAATCCTTCAATTATTCTTTTCTTTTCTTTTTCAGTAGTAAATCTATTCAAAATACCTATATTAATTGGAAAATTACTGAATCTCTCTATCGCATTATTATAATGTTGATTTGAAAGAATAGTAGTAGGACATAAAAACAATACTTGCTTAGAATCTAATATAGCTTTAAAACATGCAACAAAAGCAACTTCAGTCTTTCCAAAACCAACATCACCACAAAGTAATCTATCCATAGGCTTAGCTGACTCCATATCAGTCTTTATCTGTGAAATTGCTAATTTTTGATCATCTGTTAAATCAAAATCTATATCCTCTTCAAATTGCTTTAATAAATTATTATCTTTTGAAAAAGCAAAACCTTTCTGACTTTCTCTTAAAGCATAAAGTTTTATAAGACGTTTAGCGATATCCTGAACTTTTTTACGAACTCTACTTTTTGTATTAATCCATTCCTTACCACCTAATTTATTAATTTTAGGAACTATTCCCTCTTTTCCAGAAAATTTATTTAAAACATCTATTTTCTCTACTGGAATATAAAGTTTATCATTTCCTTTATATAAAACTTCAATATAATCTTTTTTAAGTCCATTACTAGTAAGTTCTTTTATACCATTGTATACTCCAATACCATGAATTTCATGAACTACATAATCACCTATCTCTAATTTTTCTAAATTTTTAATTTTACTAACATGTTTTAATCTAGTCTTATATTTTTTCTTTTCATTTTTTATTTTAAATAATTCTTTTTCAGTTATAAAAATATATTTATCATACATATAACCTTTATCTAATGCTTTTTCTATTATATTAATCTTATTTTCTTTTATATTCTGTTCATTGGTTAATACATACGCTATATTTAAATGTTTTACAATCGCATTTATTTGATGTTTTTTAAGACATATCACAACTGTTTTTTTATTAGAAATTACCTCTTTCAAAAAAGACTCTATTCTAGTAATATTCTCACTAAAAATAGGAACATCTTTTACATCAAATTTATCTACTTCAATATCTTTTAAAGAAATATTATTAAGATTCATATAATATATATTTTGAGATGAATAAATATTTTCTAAAGAATGCATATAATTTCCTTTAAAATCCTTATCTCTACTATTTCTATAAACTAATATTTCTTCTTCTAATTGTAAATAACTATTTTTAATTTGTTCATAATCTTTAAAAACTGTAATAAACGAAGAATAAGATGAAATAGATACTACTTCATTAGAATACTTTTCTAAATATTTTTGTTTTACTTCTAACTCATCAAAATTATTATCCGTTAAAAATTCCCAACAAGGATATATCTTTATCTTATCTAATTTATCAATAGACTTTTGAGTTTCTGGATCAAAAGTCCTAATTGAATCAATAGTATCTCCAAAAAATTCTATTCTTACAGGATTTTCCTCACCTATTGGAAAAACATCAACTATATATCCTCTACGTGCAAACTCAGAAGTGTTTGTAACAATAGAATCTTTTTTATATCCTATATTAACTAAATTACTAGCAAACTCTTCAAAATCTATATCTTTATTTACTTTTAAAGAAATTATACTATTTTTATATTTCTCCTTGGTAGGCAAAAATCTTAAATATCCCATAAGATTAGTAACAATTATTTTATTTTTTTTAGAATTTACTATCATACTTAATGTTTCAAGTCTTGTAACTTCTAAATCAGGACTAACAGCTAAAGATTCACTAGTTAAGAAATCATCCATAGGAAACAAATAAACATCTTCAGTATAATTTGATAAAGAATTATATATTTTATTAGCTTCATACAAAGAATTCATAACAACAAGCAAATCTTTATCCTGTTGATTCAATAAATTATATAAATAAACACAAAAAAACTCATCCGTAATACCAAGTATACCCCTATTACCGATGTTTTTAGGATCTCTTATTTTTACCAAACTATCAAACACACTCATAATTTTTCACCTATTTATTTTTACTATTGTATTTACTCATCAATTCTGAAAAACTTAATGTAAAATAGTCATCAATTATATTATTAACTTTTTTTTGTAACTTATTTAAAATTTCTAACTCATCATGAGAAAATTTACCTAATACATAATTTATAGTATCATAATCTTTATTGTTAGAAATTCCTATTTTAAGTCTCTTATAATTCTGACTAGAAATCATTTTTTCTATATTTTTAAGACCATTATGTCCTCCACTACTACCTTTAGATTTTAATTTAAAATTTCCTATATTTAAGTCTAAATCATCTGAAATAACTAAAATATCAGAAATATCTATTTTATAATAATTAACATAATAACTAACCACTGTACCTGATAAGTTCATATAAGACTGAGGTTTTAAAAAAATAACATCCTCACCATTTATCTTTGTTTTGATATATAAGCCATTATTTTTATTACTAAAACCACTAATACCTTTAGACTCTAAATATTTATCTAAAAACATAAATCCTATATTATGACGAGTTTTTTCATACTCTTTACCAGGATTTCCTAAACCAACTACTAATTTCATATTATCACTTCCCTCTTGTATGATACTCTTTATAAATTATAGACTTTGCAACTTTCCTTTCTTCTGAAACCTTCTTAATAGCATCCTTTTCTGACATACCATCATCTAAATATAATTTAATATGATCTAAAATAGAAATAGAAGAAAAATCACTTAAATTATTATTACCAGATACAACAACAACAAATTCCCCTTTTAAAGTATTTAATTCTTCTAATACTTCACTTACTAATCCCCTATAAACTTCTTCATATTTTTTAGAAAGTTCACGGCACAAACATATTTCTCTATCACCAAAAATATCAAGTATATCTTTTAAAAACTTTTCCATCCTATGAGGAGCTTCATAAAATATTAATGTATGAGTAATATTTTTCAAAGACTCTAACTCTTTTTTTCTTTTCGAATCTTTAGAATTTAAAAATCCATAAAAAGTAAAAGGTGAAGGCATTATACCTGACATAGTTAAAGCTGGAACAAACGCAGTTGCACCTGGTAAAGATACAACATTAATATCTTGTTTAATTGCTTCTTTAACCACCTCATATCCTGGATCACTAATAATAGGAGTTCCCTGATCAGTAACAAGTGCAATATCATTTCCTTCTTTTATTTTCTCTATTACTTTTTCTTTAATTTGTTTTTCATTATATTCATGACAACTAACTAACTTTTTCTTTATATCATATTTTTTTAATAAATTTCCAGTAACTCTAGTATCTTCACATAAAACTAAATCAACATTTTTTAAAACATTAAGCGATCTCATAGTAATATCTTCTAGATTTCCAATAGGTGTAGGTACTAAATATAAACATTTACTATTATCATAACTCTTTTGACTCATATTACATCACCTCACTTAATAACCTTTCATATTCATTAGTTTCCTTACCATTATCATCATACATTATAAACGGAGAGCATATCTTCAATCCAGATTTACCATTTTTTATTCCTTCAATAAAAAACAATTTAGATTCCATATTCTTATTATGATGAATAAATCTAATAACTTTGGGTTCAATATTATATTTTCTAAATAAAGATATTATTTCTACTAATCGCTCTGTCCTAAAAATCATAGCAAGTCTTCCATTGCTTTTTAAAAGTTTTTTACTTATAGAAAAAATATCTTCTAGACTAATTAACTCTTCATGTCTACTATTTTTCTTTGAATCACTAATTGGCAATTTAGAATAACTATCATTAAAAAAAGGAGGATTACTTAATATAACATCATAAATTTCAGTATGTAATTTTTTTGAAAAACTTTTCATATCGTCATTATAAATAGTAACTTGATCTGTTAAATTATTAAGTTCAATATTTTCTTTTGCTATTAAAGAAACATCTTTTTGTATTTCAACAGCATCTATATGTGCATTTGTTCTAAGAGAAAGTATCAACGGAATAGGTCCTATACCAGTACCTAAATCTAATACTTTTTTTACTCTTGAATTCATAGTAACAAAATTAGCTAAAATTAAACTATCCAAAGAAAAAGCCAAAAAATTTTCATCTTGCATAATTTTTCTATTATACCCAACTAAATCAGTTATTTTTCGCGAACAATTCTTTACTATCATATTCAATAATTCCTTGATTTTTATATTCTACTTTTACTGTTTTCTTAAATACATCCATTGAAACTATTTTTCCTACACCTTCCTTAGTTTCAACTATTGTTCCTAAAGAAGGTAAATCCTTTTTCATTTCTGTATATACATCATCTTCATAATTTAAACAACATAAAAGTCTACCACAAACTCCATTTATTTTAGTTGGATTCAAAGCCAACATTTGATTTTTAGCCATATTAATAGAAACACTAGTAAAATCTGTTAAAAATGTATTACAGCATAAAAATAAACCACAAGGACCTAATCCTCCAACACGTTTTGCTTTATCTCTTACTCCTATTTGTCTTAATTCAATTCTAGTTTTATATTTCTGAGCAAGTTTCTTAGCAAGTTCTCTAAAATCTACTCTAGCAGAAGATACAAAATAAAAATATAATTGATTACAAGAAAAAGTATATTTTGCATCAACAAAATTCATATCCAACTCTAAATCTTTTGCAACTTTTTTAGCATATTTTAAAGCCTTGCTTGCTTCTTTATTATTTCTCTTATCAACATCTAAATCCTTTTTAGTTGCGATACGCACTACCTTAGAAAGTGGCATAGATAAATTATCCTTACTTTCCTGATAAACAGCTTTTTTTACAACACCTATCTGTAATCCATTCTCCGTATCAACAACTACTACATCTTTTACTTTTAAAGGTAAAGAATTAGGAGAATAATAAGTTAATTCATTAGAATTATTTAAAGCAACACCTACTACATCATACATTATCTTTTACCTCCATATATTTAATTATAAAATTATCTAACCAAAGTTTAAAATTCAAATTATAATTCAAGTTTTCCTTTTCTTTTCTAATTAGTTCTATAAACTTCAAAAGTTGATCCAATGTTAAATTGTTTAAATTATCATCATCTTCTATAATTTTAATAGAATCATCAGAACTACTAATATAATTATAATATTTTTTTTCTAATAAATCTAATATCTTAATAGTTTGTTTTTTATCAACAAATAATTCTTCAATAATTTTATTATAATTCAAGAAAGCTTGTTTTGATGAAGAAAACAATTCAAAAAAGTGGACAAGAATACTATCATCAAAAATTTCATCAAGATTATCCATACTAAGAACCTGACATCTAGAAATAATAGTATCTAACAGCATATATTTATTCTTAGTAACTAAAATTGCTATAACACCATCACTAGGTTCTTCTAAAAACTTCAAAATAGTATTAGATGCTTCCTTATTCATTTTATCCGCATCAAAAACTACATACACTTGCAAATTATCCAAAGATTTATTTTTAAATTTAGATTTTACATTAATTAATTGTTCCTTTTTAATAATTTGATTATTAGGAAATACTTTTATAAAGTCAACAAAACTCTCATTATCAATTAAATTACAAATTCTTATATATTCTTCATCATTAGTATCAGAATAATTTCTAGAAAAAATTAATTTAACTAATTCTATTATAGCATTTTCATAATTTTCATTTTCATTTGTTTCAATTATATAAGCATGAAAAAACTTCTCTTTATTTAAAAAGTTCACCTTTACTTGTTCATAAAAATTTTTATATTTTGAAATTTCGTTTTGCATAACTACCTCACAATGTAAACATCTTTAATATAATAAGTGCAAATATGGCAGGTACTCCTAAAAAGCCAACCAAGGAAAGTGTTATTAAATTTATAGGAATTACTAAATTAAAATTGGCAGCAATTATATTATATCCATACAACACAAAAGAACTTAAAATAAACCTTTTTAAATATGTAAAAATTTTCTCCATATTTTATACCTCGCTTATTAATACAAAATATGAAAAAAATTTATTTTTATGATATTAGCTTTCTATCATTTAAAGCCCTCTCTAAAGTAAGAGTATCAATATATTCCATATCAGCTCCAATTGGAACTCCACTAGCAAGTCTGGTAATTTTGATATCTAAACCTTCCAATAACTTTTTCACATAAAGAGCAGTTGTTTCTCCTTCTATACTAGGCTTAAATGCAAATATTATTTCTTTAAAATTTTCGTGTTTTATTCTATCAATTAATTTATCTAATCCTATATCTTCTGGATTCACTCCATCTAATGGCGAAATAAGACCGTTAATAACATGATATAATCCTTTATAAACTTGAAGTTTTTCTATTAAAAAAACATTTTTCGCATCTTCTACTATACATAAAGTTTCTCTATCTCTAGTTTTATCATTACATATAAGACAATTATTATCTTCAACAAAAGAATTACATATATTACAAAAGGAAATATTTTTTTTAATATTTTTCAAACTATTTGTAAATAATTCCACTTTTTCATCATCAAAATCTAATACAGAAAAAGCAAGTCGTTCTGCGGTTTTTTCACCAATACCAGGAAAATACTTAAAAGATTCAATTAACTCATTCAAACTCTTTGGATACATAATTAAAATAACCCTGGTAATGCGCTAGTATATTTTCCAAGTTTCTTTTCTGTTATTTCATCAACTTGCTTCAAAGCATTATTTGTAGCAACTAAAATCATATCTTCTAAAATCTCTAATTCATCTGCAGTTATTTCACTATCTTTATTTATTTCCACTTTAACAACTTCTTTTGTACCTTTAACAACTACTTTAACTAAAGAACTTTCTCCTACAAATTCCATAGCATCTATTTCCTCTTTTGATTTCATCATATCTTTTTGCATTGCTTGGGCTTGTTTCATAATTGCTTGCATATTCATATCTAATCACTCCTTTATTCATATTCTACAATATCGCCAAACATCTCAACAATAGATTCAGAATTAACATCATCACTTTCTGACTTATTATCTTCTTCTAATTTTGGCTCTTCTTGGTACTCATATAGTATACCATTTTTTTTGTTTTTAATATACTCTTCTTTCATTTTTTCCCAATTTTCATCTGTAATAAATGCAAGAGACACATCAAGACCTGTAACTTGATTATAAACACTTTGTAATTTATCTATATTTTTAAGATTCTCCTTAACAGACGAATCATATTCATAACTCAAAATAACATTTCTTTCACTAGCAGCTCTAATAGTGGCATCCATTATATCACATATAAGATAACCTATTTTTGTATCAAAAGTAAAATCACTAAACTTAGAAAAAAGATTTTTATTTTTTAAAAGTGAATCCTTAGAAGCCTCGGCAAAAGTATTATTTATTCTTACATCATTAACTTCATATAAAAACTTTAAATTATTTTCAACAGAATTATCTATTCTTTTTGAAGGTTCATTCTTTTTATCCACAGATATCTTTTTGTCTTCTATAATTTCTTTTTCCACAGTTTTAATCTCTTCTGTTTCATTTTTCTTTTCCACAACTTCAGCAACTTCTTGCTTTTCTTTTAATAAAACATTAGAAAAACTCCTCAAAACATTTAAAATCAATATTTCAAAATAAATATTAGGATGCTCACTTCTTTTTATTTCGAACATTTTTTCGTTCAAGGTATTAGCTAACAACTCTACTCGTTCAATATTAACCGCCTTAGGAATATTTCCCTTTAAATAATAATCCACAATTAAATCAGATAATTTATACACAAGTTGATTAGCAATCTGAATAATATTTTTTCCACTATTGAAATAATCATTTATCCTACTTACTAATTCTTGCTTATTTCCCATACAAAAATCAGTAATAAAATCTATTATTTCTTTTTCCCCAAGTAATGAATTCAACTTATAAAAATCATCTAAGGTAATTTCACCTTTCTTATAAATTGACAACTTATCTAACATTCCTAAAGAATCTCTCATTCCACCTTCAGAAACCTTAGCTATTTCAAATAAAACTTCATCAGATATATTTATTTTTTCCACATCACAAATATATCTTAATCTTCTAACAATATCATTATTAGACACACGTTCAAAAGAAAAAGTTTGGCATCTTGAAATAATAGTTTCGGGAACCTTATCAATCTCCGTAGTAGCCAGAATAAAAATACTATGTGCAGGTGGTTCTTCAATAGTTTTAAGCAGAGCATTAAAAGCTCCCATAGATAACATATGTACTTCATCCACTATATATATTTTATAATTTAAACTACTAGGAACCAAATTAACTTTGCTTTTTAATTCTCTTATTTCATCAACACCATTATTAGAAGCAGCATCTATCTCAATAATATCAACACATTCGTTTTCTCTAGATACAACACAATTTTCGCATTCATCACATAGTAACTTACCATCCGGATGAGAGCAATTAACAGCACGAGCCATTATTTTAGCTAAAGTTGTCTTTCCAGTCCCTCTAGGTCCATAAAAAATATATGAATGACTAATTTTATTATTTTTGATTGCATTTTGCAATGTTTTAACAACAATTTGTTGCCCAACAACATCTTCAAAATTCTTTGGGCGATATTTACGATATAATACCTGATACATAATAACCTCCAAGTTAAATACTATTATACCAAATAAAAAGAAATAATGTTATCTTTTATTCTCAAAAAATTCTTTCATTATTTCTTTTATATCTTCTGCACAAATATTACTTTCATAATTAACTTTTTTATTTGTAGCACTCCCATCAAAAATTTGTCTTATTATTTTATAATTATTCTTATCAGAATTTTCTAATCCATAATAAACTTTTCTTATTCTTGATTGTTGAATTGCACTAGCACACATAGGACAAGGTTCTAATGTTATATAAATATCACAATCATTAAGTCTCCAATTTCCCATTTTCTTTTGAGCTTTTTCTATCGCAATAATTTCAGCATGTTTTAATACATTGTTAAGTTTATTTTTTTTATTATATCCTCGAGCAATTATTTTATTATCTTTAACAATAACTGCTCCGATTGGAACTTCATCTATATCATACGCTTTTTTTGCTTCTTTTATTGCTTCTTTCATATATTTTATTTTCATAGTAATCACTTCCAAAAAATAAAGATGCACATAAGTAACAAATGTTAAGGCTGCTATTTTCCAATCCTGACCTGATTCCACCGATACTTATTGCATCAAGATGATTATATTATATAATTTTTAATTTAACAACATTTTTTATTTATTTTATAAAAAATTATTTCCCAAGAAATATTTAGTACTATCAAAATATTTCCCGGGAAATATTTTTATTATAAGTTTCACGTGAAACTATATATATTTTTTTGTTTCACGTGAAACAAAAAAGAAGAAATATTTTTATTTCCTCTTTTACTCAGTAATTTGTTCTTCTTGTTCTGATGTTTCTTCTTGCTCTTCCTGTTGAACTACAGCAACTGTTGATACACTTTGTTTTTCTTTTAAATGAATTAGTCTTACTCCTTGAGTTGCTCTTTTCAATATAGATACTTGAGATAATGGCATTTTCATCAATATTCCACTATCAGTTATAATCATTAAATCTTTTTTCTCAATATCATTAACACATTTTAAAGATACTATATTTCCATTTTTCTCAGTAATATTTAATGTTTTAACTCCTTTGCTACCTCTATGTGTTAATCTATATTCCTCGATTTTAGTTTGTTTTCCATATCCCTTTTCTGATATAACCAATATATAATCTCCAGGTTTTACTACTTCTGCACCTACAACTTTATTTCCACATAAATCTATTCCTTTTACACCTGAAGCTGTTCTACCCATAACTCTTACTTCGTTTTCAGAAAATCTAACCATTCTACCTGATGAAGATCCTATAGCTATTTCATCATCTCCGCTTGTAGCTTTTACACTTATTAACTGATCATCATCTTTTAAAGTAATTGATATTTTTCCACTTTTTCTTATATTATCAAATTCCTCAACCTTAGTTCTTTTTACCAAACCATTAACAGTTGTAAAAACTAAGTATTTAACTTTTTCCTCAGCATTCTCATCATACTTAATAATAGAATTAATTTTTTCATCTTTTTCTAATGCTAACAAGTTAATAATAGGAATACCTTTTGATTGTCTACTAAACTCTGGGATAGTATATCCTTTCATTCTATAAACCTTTCCCTTATTAGAGAAGAATAATATATAATCATGTGTTTTCATAGAAATTAAATGATCCACAAAGTCTTCTTCGTTAGTACTCATTCCTTTAACTCCTACTCCACCACGATTTTGAGTACGATAAGTATCTGCTTTTAATCGTTTAATATATCCATTATTAGTTAAAGTTACAATTATGTTTTCCACAGGTATTAATGATTCATCTTCTATATATTCAATAGCTGTCATATCAATATCTGTTTTTCTTTCATCACCATATTTGTTCTTAATTTCAAGCATTTCTTCTTTTATTATATTTAAAACTTTTTCCTCAGAAGCAAGAATTGATTTTAACTCTTCGATTTCTTTTAACAATGCTTCTAATTCGTTTTCCACTTTTTCACGTTCTAATCCAGTCAAACGACGTAATTTCATTTCTAATATAGCTTGTGCTTGAGCTTCTGTTAAATTATATTTACTCATCAAGCCCTGCATTGCTTCTTCATCTTTTTTAGAACCTCTAATTAAAGCAATTATTTCATCAATATGATCTAATGCAATCTTTAATCCCTCTAAAATATGCGCTCTAGCTTCATCTTTTTGTAAATCAAACTTAGTACGACGAATAATAATTTCTTTTTGATAATCAATATATTTAGAAATTATATCTTTTAAACCTAATGTTTTTGGCACTCCTTGGTCTAACATTAAAAAATTAATACCATAACTAGTTTGAAATGCAGTATGTTTATATAAATTATTTAGTACTACTTGAGGATTAGCATCTTTCTTCAAAGTTATAGTTATTTTAACACCATTTTTCAAATCAGTATGATAATCAGCAATACCATCTATAACTTTATTATGAACTAAATCTGCAACTTTATTTTTCAAATCTAATGTATTAATTCCATAAGGTACTTCATCAATTATAATATAATGTTTTCCTTTTTCCTCTTCGATTTTAGCTCTACTTCTTATAGTAATAGTACCTTTTCCTGTTTCATAAGCTTTTTTAATTCCACTATTTCCCAAGATAATTGCACCAGTTGGAAAATCAGGTCCTTTTATAAATTGCATTAATCCATCTGTATCAATATCAGGGTTATCTATGTATGCAACACAACCATCAATTACTTCTCCCAAATTATGAGGAGGAATATTGGTTGCCATACCAACTGCAATTCCCATAGTACCATTTACTAATATATTAGGAAATCTAGATGGTAAAATCTCTGGTTCTTTCTCTGATTCATCAAAGTTAGGAACAAAATCCACAGTATTTTTATTAATATTTCTTAATAATTCCAAAGAAATTTTAGAAAGACGAGATTCTGTATAACGCATTGCTGCTGCCCCATATCCTTCTATATTACCAAAATTACCATGACCATCAACTAACATGTAACGATAAGAAAAATCTTGTGCCATACGAACCATTGCCTCGTAAATACTAGAATCACCATGTGGGTGATATTTTCCCATAACATCTCCGACGATTCTTGCACTTTTCTTATGAGGTTTATCAGGAGTATATCCAGATTCATACATAGAATACAAAATTCTTCTATGAACAGGCTTTAATCCATCCCTTAAATCAGGTAAAGCCCTAGAAACTATTACACTCATAGAATATTCCAAAAAAGAATCTCTAACTTCATTTACAATATTATTTTGTTCTAATCTATCCATATAACCTTACCTCCTAAATATCCAAATTTTCTGCAAATACGGCATTTTCTTCAATGAAAGTTCTTCTTGGCTCTACTTCTTCTCCCATTAAATTAGAAAATATCTCATCTGCAAGCATTGTATCATCTACAGTTATTTGTCTTAATACACGCTTTTCTATATCCATAGTAGTCTCATTTAATTCCTCAGCATCCATCTCTCCTAAACCTTTCATACGCATAATATCGTACTTTGTATTAGGAGAAAGTGTTTTTAAATATTCATCACGTTCCTCTTCGTTTAGAACATATTTTATATTTTTTCCATGTTTTATAACAAATAAAGGTGGTTGAGCAGCATATACATGACCCGCTTCAACAAGAGGACGGAAAAAACGATAAAATAATGTTAATAATAAAACTCTAATATGTGATCCATCAACATCAGCATCGGTCATAATAATTATTTTATCGTATCTAAGCTTTGATAAATCAAACTCTTCACCAATACCTGTACCAAACGCTGTAATAATAGTTCTAATTTCTTCATTAGATAAAGCTCTATCTAATCTTGCTTTTTCCACATTTAAAATTTTTCCTCGTAAAGGAAGTATTGCTTGTGTCATACTATTTCTACCTTTAATAGCAGAACCACCAGCAGAATCTCCCTCAACTAAAAATATTTCGCTTTCACTAGCATCTTTACTCTTACAATCAGAAAGTTTTCCATAGAAATTAGTAATATCTAAATCTCCCTTTCTTCTAGTCAACTCTCTTGCTTTCTTTGCAGCTACCCTAGCACGAGATGCTGTCATAGCCTTTTCCACAATTATTTTGGCTTCATCTGGATTCTCCATTAAAAATCTATCAAAAGAAGAAGAAAATATTCTATCAGATATACCACGTACTTCACTATTTCCAAGTTTAGTTTTAGTTTGTCCTTCAAATTGAGGATTAGGATGTTTTATAGAAATAATCATTGTAAGACCTTCTCTTACATCATCCCCATTCAAAGATGCTTCATTTCCCTTAATAAATCCGTTATTGGAAGCATATTTATTTAAAATTCTTGTTAAAGCACGTCTAACACCATCTTCATGTGTTCCTCCTTCTGGTGTTGTTATGTTATTAACAAAAGAATAAATACTAGAATTATAAGATTCATTATATTGTAATGCTACTTCTACAGAAATATCTTTTTCTTCTCCTGTACCATAAATTATAGTATTATGAATAGGATTCTTATTTTTATTAAGCATTTCAACATATTCTTTAATTCCACCTTCATAATGGAAAGAATCCTTTTTATCTTCTTCTCTATCATCATATAAACTAATACGTAAACCTTTATTTAAAAATGCAAGTTCTCTAAGTCTAGTTCTTAAAACATCATAATCAAAAATAGTAGTTTCTTCAAATATAGTATCATCAGGTTTAAAACGAACAGATGTTCCTGTTCTATCCATTGAACATTCATCTATAACTTCTAATTCACCTTCAGGATGTCCACCATTACTATATTTTTGATAATACACTTTTCCATTTTTATATACTTTTACTTCCAACCATTTTGAAAGAGCATTAACTACACTAGCACCTACTCCGTGAAGTCCACCAGATACTTTGTATCCTCCTCCACCGAATTTTCCTCCTGCATGAAGAACAGTATATACTGTTTCTACAGTACTTTTACCAGTTTTAGGATGAATATCAACAGGTATTCCTCTACCATCATCCTTAACAGTTATAGTATTCTCTTTTCCTATAATAACTTCTATATGAGAACAATATCCAGCAAGTGCCTCATCAATTGCATTATCAACAATTTCCCAAACTAAATGATGAAGTCCCCTAGAACTAGTACTTCCTATATACATACCAGGTCTTTTACGTACAGCCTCAAGTCCTTCTAATACTTGAATAGCTGATGAATCATATTTTTTTTCTTTTAATTCTGCCATTATCTTACCTTCTTTCTACGTTACCATCTTTTACAGAAAAAATATAACTATCTTCAATATTTTTTTTCTTTATATTTCTCAAATCAGTAGTTGTCAAAATACTTTGAATATCATTTTTTAAATAATCTAATAACTTATTTCTTTTCTGACTATCAAGTTCACTAAAAATATCATCAAGTAACAAAACAGGAGAAGTTCCACATGCATTTTTAAATATAGGAATCTCTGATAATTTATAACAAATAACCGCTAACTTTTGTTGACCCTGACTACCAACATACTTTAAATTATTTTCTCCAAGATAAAAAGAAAAATCATCCCTATGTGGTCCATACAAAGTCATACCATAATTAAGTTCTTTCTGATAATTTTTTCTATAAACTTCTTTTAATTTATTAGAAATAAACTCTGTATCGTAACTTTCAAATTCAACATTAGTCTCATAAACAATATTTAATCCATTAACTTTCGAAATATCTAAAAAAACTTTTGCTATGTTATCATTTACTGCATCAATATATTTTTTTCTATACTGATATATAACAATAGCCTTTTCAATCAATTTATCCGTTATAATATCCAAATAATGTCTATCTGCTAAAGCACTAGTAATCATAATTTTTAAATACTCATTACGAGTTTTTAAAATTTTATTATATTCATTATAAATATTAAGATACTCTTTAGATAATTGACTTATCTCTAAATTAATAAAATTTCTTCTAATACTTGGGGATCCTTTTATAATTTCTATATCATCTGGATTAAATACTATAACGTTCAAATTCGAAATATAATCAGCTATCTTAGGAATTTCCCTATTATTTTTTTTTACTTTTTTAATATTTTCAGTAAGATCAACTTCTAAATCTTTTCTTATATTACCATCACGTACAGTACCAATAATTTTAGTCTTTTTCTCTCCTATTTTAATCAAATTAGAATCATTACCCATTCTATGTGATTTAGTAAGTCCTAAAATTTCAATACCTTCTAAAATATTAGTCTTCCCAGCAGCATTTCTTCCCACAAAAATATTTAACCGAGAATGTAAAGAAATTTCAATTTTCGAATAATTTCTAAAATTAATCAATTTTATATTACTTAATATCATTTAAAACCAAATAAAAGACTCATATTATCACCTATCCCCTATTTCGGTATTCCTATACGTGCACTACTATTATATCATATATGAATTATTTTTGCACCAAAAAAAGTTACAACTACTGTAACTTTTTTCTATTTCTTATAAGTGATTCTAATCTTGTAGCTCTAAGAAGTTGATTCTGAAAAGATCTATATGAAACAGGTACAATTATCTGTGTATCATTTTCAAATGTTACTCTAATACTATTACTACTTAATTCTTCATAATCCTTTACTTGTTTAGAAGCAATCCATACACATTTAGGATCTTGAGGTGAAATTGTTGGAAAGAATACTAAATTATTATAATCTTCAACAACAATAGGAACTTTATATTCTACTCCTAAAATAGATTTTGCTCCTTCCTTTCTACCTTCATATGAACTACCAAAATACCTACAACTATCATCCATTATTTCAAATGGAACCTTATCTACTACATATTCATTATCATCTTCAAATACTTTACTTGAAGATTTCTTCATTGGAACTATTGCTAAAGTTCCTTCACTTACTTCATAATTCATCTTATTACCCCCTATCTTGAAAACTTGAGCCCCCGTTTTCAATACCATAATAGCACATCCTTATGTCGAAAAAGCACGAAAAATGTCATATTTAAAAAAATATTAAAATTTATAAAAAAAATACTATAAAAATAGTATTTTAATATGTACGTATTGGTAAAACTAATTGAGTTAAACTCTCATCATCCAATGATTTAATAATAATAGGTTTTACTTCTCCAACAAAATTTATTTCCACAGTTTTTGTTGAAAAAGATTTTAAAGCTTCCATCATATACTTAGCACTAAATGAAATTTTAATATTTTTTCCACTATTATTGTTAATTTTCATTTTCTCTTCTACTTTTCCTATTTCTGCTGCTTGACTTCTAATATAAAGTTCATTACCATCAGTTTCTAATGTAACTATATTTTTTTCTTTATCACTCATCAAGATACTAGCTCTATCTATTACACTATAAAACTGATCTAGATTAACATTAATATTAAAGAAATAATCTTTTGGAAGTAAATTAGTAGTATTAGGATAAGTTCCATTAATAATTCTTGATTGGAATTTTAAAGTATTATGCTTAAATAATACCTTATTATTAAAGATATGTATTTCGATAGATTCATTATTATCATCTAATATTTTAAAAAGTTCTTCCAAATTATGACTAGGAATAACAATATTAAAATTTTCATTTAATTCCTTATTTAATTTAACTATTTTTCTAGCTAAACGATATGAATCAGTTGAATTACATTCTAATATATTACCAACAAAATTAAAATTAATACCAGTTAAAATAGGTTTTGTTTCTTCATGAGAAGATGCAAAAGCAGTCTGCACTACTATTTGTTTTAAATCTTCTGTTGTTATCTCTATTTTATCTTTACTCTCTTCCAATGCTATATTAGGAAATTCAGATTCTACAATACCATTTAAATTAAATTCACTATTTTCTGTATAAATTCTAATTTTAAAACCATCTATTACTTCTATATTAATAAATTCACTAGGTAATTTTCTTACTATATCTAATATATATTTACCCTGAACAATTATACTACCTTCTTTTTCTATAGAAAAGTCTTCTTCTTTATCTTTAGGAATTTCTACTTGAATAGTAATATCATTATCAGAAGCAGTAAGTAATAATCTTTTTTTATTTAACTCCATTTTTATACCAGATAATACAGGTATTAAATTTTTAGTTGATATTGCCTTTGATACTTTCATTAAAGCACCCATCATTAAATCTTTTTTTATTGTAAATTTCATTATATATACCTTCTTTCTTTTTATAATTATTTTTTATATTATTACTGTGGAAAAAGTTTAAAACTATATTTTTCCTTATTATTACTACAAATTATTAAACATTTCTATGTGGAAAACAAGTGAATAATTTTATATTTTCCACAAATGATTATTGAATATCTTTTTTTAGCTTTTCTATAATATTAACTAAATCTTTATTAACTTTTAATTCTTGTTCTATTTTTTCAACAGAGTGCATTACTGTAGAATGGTCCTTTCCTCCAAATTCAGTTCCAATTTTAGGAAAAGATTCATCAGTAAGTTGTCTACATAAATACATGGCAATCTGTCTTGGAAAAGCAATATTAGCATTCCTTTTTTTACTTCTAATATCATCCACACTAATTTGGAAATATTCAGATACAATTTTTTGAATTCTATGTACATCATTTTTTTCATAAAGACCTTTACTAATAAAGTCTTTTAAAGCTTCGATTGCTAAATCAAGATCAATTTTAGAACTTCCCATAATAGCTGAATATGCAACAAGTCTTGTAATAGATCCTTCTAATTGTCTAACATCATTTCCCATATTAGAAGCAATATATTCAATAACATCATCAGGAATTTCTTGTTCTATATTTCCAGCTGAAATCTTTTTCTTTAAAATTTCTTTTCTAAGATTAAAATCAGGAGGATCAATATTAACAGTCAAACCCCAACAAAATCTTGTTTTTAACCTACTTTCTAATAGTTTTAAATCATCTGGAGATCTATCAGAAGATATTATAATCTGCTTATTATTATCGTGTAAACTAGTAAAAGTATGAAAAAATTCTTGTTGTGATTGAGTAGCTCTACCCAAAAATTGTATATCATCTATCATTAAAACATCAATATTTCGGTATTTATTTTTGAAAAAATTGACGGAATCAAAGTTTGTCCCCTTCTCATCTTTTTTATTTATTCCTATAAAATCATCAATAAATTGATCACTTGTAACATAAAGGACTTTCTTATTACTATGTTCCACAATATAATTTCCAATCGCATGCATTAAGTGAGTCTTTCCTAGCCCACTATTACCATATAAAAATAATGGATTATACATTTTACCTGGATTTTCTGCAACAGAACAAGCTGCTGCTTGAGCAAATTTATTGCTACTACCTACTATAAAATTTTCAAAAGTATATTTTGGATTTAAATTATTCCTAGCAGGTGGTGGATTAAGTCCGCTAAAAAAAACATCTTCTCTTAAATTTTCTGGTTGCCTCTCCTCTACTTCTTGCTTTTGTACCTCTTCAGGAAGAAGAAACTCGATATCAAACTCTTCACCAGTAACATCTTCTAAAGTCTTTATAATCAATTCTAAATAATTATCAGCTAAATGTTTCTTATGTATAGACATAGGAACCAATATAACAGCTTTCCCGTCTTCCAAACTATAAAGTTTAGTCTCTGCAAACCAAGTCTTATAAGAAAGTGAAGTTAAATCTTGATTGATTTGCTTCAAAAAATTAGACCAAATTATTTCAACATTCATTCTACCACTCCCCTATAAAAACGAAAATATAAAAGATAAATCTAGTGTAACTCATCTGAGGAAAAAGGTAAATAAAATATTTAAAAAAAATTTAATTCACAACTTTTCCTCATTTTTTTCCTCAATTAAAAACTTTATTTTAAAAAGAAAAAGTATTGTTTTCCACATTTTCCACAAATTTAAATCCTCAATTGTTAATAATGAAATCCACAAGGCTGTGAAAACTGTGAATTAAATTTATTTCAACAAATTTCGCTATACTAATTGACAAAAACCTATTTTTTCTATTATAATAATGGAGATTTATGACTGGAGGTGGACTGTAATGAAAAGAACATATCAACCAAACAATAGAAAAAAAGCAAAGAAACATGGATTTTTTGCACGCAAGAAAACTAATATTCTAAATAGACGTCGTCGTAAAGGTCGTAAAAGACTTTGTAAATAGTATTCCACTTTAAACAAAGTGGTTTTTTACTATTATAAAGAGGTGTCATATGAAAAAAAAATTTATAGTAAAAAGTAATCGTGATTTTGAAAAAATAATAAAAACAGGAGCCTTCAAAAAAAATAGACATTACATAATCTATTATAAGAAAGCAAAATATGAATATAGTAGATTTGGTATTTCTGTTAGTAAAAAATTAGGTAATGCTGTTTTTAGAAATCATTACAAAAGAAAAATTCGTAGTATTGTAGATAATTATCGAAAATCTATTCCAAATAATTTTGATTATGTTATAATAATGAGAAGAGACATGATAAATTTAACTTATCGCGATATGGAGAAATCTTTCTTTAAGTTAATGGAAGATATAGAGAAAGGATAATGTGCATATGAACAAAACAAACAAAAAAAAATTAGTAATTCTCTTAGTATTGTTAGTATCATTATGTTTTATATCAACCGGTTGTACTAAAACTTTAATTGATAAAAACAACAAAGCAGTAAAAAATGAGGTTACAGGTCAAAACTTAACAGAAAATATTCTTTGTAAACCAACTAACAAAGAAACAATAAAAGCTTATGAAAAAAACAAAGTAAAATTAGATAAATTGCCAGATTGTGAGAAATTCACAGTAACATCAGGTAAATACGAAGGATTATGGACAACATTTTTGATAAAACCACTTGCATACATTCTAATTTTATTAGGAAAAACAGTTAATAGTTATGCAATATCATTAATTCTTATAAGTTTAATTATTAGATTATTACTTTATCCAGTAACAAAAAAGACTGCGATGCAATCAGAACTTATGAAAAAAGCTCAACCAGAACTTAATCGTATTCAAAACAAATACAAAGGAAAAGAAGATCAAGAATCAATGATGCGTCAAAGTCAAGAAATGATGGCGGTATATAAAAAATATAATATGAATCCTATGTCAGGATGCTTATTCTCATTTATTCAATTACCACTTTTAATTGCATTTTTTGAAGCAGTACAAAGAACACCAGCCATATTTGAAGATAAATTCTTAACTTTACAAATGGGAACAACACCAGTAGTTGGACTTGGAACATCATCAAGTATTGCTTACTTAATTTTAGCAATCTTAATAGGTGCAACAACATTCTTTGCTTTCAAAATGAATATGGCAGGCAATACATTAGATGATAGTATGAAATCTATGCCAATTGTAATGACTGGTATAATAACAGTAACAGGTATACTAATGCCAAGTGCACTAGGAATTTATTGGATAACTACTAATATATTTACTATTTTCCAAAATGAAATGGTTAAAAGGAGTAAGAAAAAATGAAAAAAGAAAGATATAGTGCAAAAACAAAAGAAGAAGCAATTAAAAATGCAACCATAGATTTACAAGAGTTAGAAGAAAATTTAATTATAATTGAAAAAGAGAGTAAACAAGGACTTTTCAGTAAAAAAGTAGAAATAGAAGTTATTGAAAAAAGAGATGTAGTAGATTTTATAAAAACATATTTACATGGACTAATAAAAGATTTAGGTATAGAAGCTAATATAGAAGTAAAAAATAGTAATGAAATTCCAACTTATTCAATATATTCAGATAATGATGCATTATTAATAGGGAAAAATGGAAAAAATTTAAAAGCTTTATCAATAATAACTGCTAATGTAGTAAAAAAAGAATTAGGTATGCCGTTTAAATTTTTAATAGATGTAAGTGATTATAAAGAAAAAAGAGAAAGACAATTAGTAAGACTAGCAAGATCAATCGCAAGAGAAGTAAAAACATCTAAAATAGAAGCTCAAATGGATTCAATGAATTCATATGAAAGAAGAATAGTTCATAATGCACTTACTAACAATAAATATGTTTATACAGAAAGTACAGGAGAAGAACCAAATAGAAGAGTAGTTATAAAACCAAAAGAGGATAAATAAATCTTCTTTTTTTCTTAGTAAAAATATGTTATAATATCCTCGCAAGAAATAAAAAGGTCTAAAGGAAGTGATAGAATGAATGATACAATTGCTGCCATTTCAACAAGTTTAGGAGTAGGAGCTATATCAATTATTAGAGTAAGTGGAAAAGATGCTATAAAAATAGTAAATAATTTTTTTAATGGAAAAGATTTGAACAAAGTAGAAAGTCATACTATAAATTATGGATATATAAAAAATAATAATGAAATAATAGATGAAGTATTAATATCAGTTATGAAAGAGCCAAAAACATTTACAAGAGAAGATGTAGTAGAAATAAACTGTCATGGTGGAATAATGAGTACAAATAAAATATTAGAACTTCTTTTAACAACAGACATTCGTCTTGCCGAACCAGGGGAATTCACAAAAAGAGCTTTTTTAAATGGAAGAATAGATTTAACTCAAAGTGAAGCTATTATGGATTTAATAGAAAGTAAAAGTGAAGAAGCACGAAAAATAGCAGTCAACCAATTATCAGGAAAAACTTCTAATTTAATAAAGAACTTTAGAGAAGAACTAAAAGATATTATTTCAAATATAGAAGTAAATATAGATTACCCAGAATATCAAGATATAGAAGAAGTAACAAAAGAAAAAATGCAAAAAACTTTACCACAATTAAAAGAAAAACTAACTAATTTATTAGAAAAGTCTCAAAATATGAACATTATAAAAGATGGTATAAAAACAGTTATAGTAGGAAAACCTAATGTAGGAAAAAGTAGTATTCTAAACTTATTTTTAGAACATGATAAAGCAATAGTAACAGATATTCCAGGAACTACAAGAGATATAGTAGAAGGGGAAGTATATTTAAATGGAATACTACTTAATATGATAGATACCGCAGGAATTAGAGAAAGTAGTGATAAAGTAGAAAACATTGGAGTTAAAAAAAGTATAGAATTAATTCAAGATGCAGACTTAGTGATATTAGTACTAGATTCATCCAAAGAATTAGAAAAAGAAGATTATGAAATAATAGAAAAATTAAAAAATAAGAACTATATTACAGTTTTAAATAAAAACGATTTAAAACAAAAAATAAATATAAAAGAAGATTTAGAAAATATTGTATCAATAAACACAAATAGTGAACAAGGAATAAAAGATTTACAAAATAAAATAAAAGAATTATTTGATTTAGAAGAAATTTCTAAAAAAGATTATAATTATTTAACTAACACAAGACAATTAACACTTGTAAAAAAATCTATTGAAAGTTTAAAAGAAGCAGAAGAAGCACTAAAAAAAGAACTACCAATAGATATAATAGAAGTAAATATCAAAGAAGCATTTGATTTATTAGGAGAAATAATAGGTGAGGTTTATGATGAAGAAATTTTAGATCACTTATTTGAAAATTTCTGTGTTGGAAAATAGGAAGTGAAATTATGAAATATGAAGTAATAGTAGTAGGAGGAGGTCATGCTGGATGTGAAGCATCCCTTGCAGCTTCTCGTATGGGACATAAAACATTATTAATAACAGGTAATAAAAATAATATTGCTGATATGCCATGTAATCCATCTATTGGAGGACCTGCTAAAGGTATAGTTGTAAGAGAAATAGATGCTTTAGGTGGAGAAATGGGAAAAAATACAGATAAAGGTTCTATTCAAATGAAAATGTTAAATACAAAAAAAGGACCAGCAGTAAGAGCCCTAAGAGCCCAAGCAGATAAAACAACTTATCCAAAAGAAATGTTAAAAACATTAGAAAATGAAGAAAACTTAACAATAAAAGAAGCAATGGTAGAAGATTTAATAGTAGAAGAGAACATAATAAAAGGTGTAATATTAGAAAATAAAGAAGAAATTCTATCAGATGCTGTAATATTAACAACAGGAACTTATCTAAAAGGACAAGTATTAGTCGGAAGTAAAAAGACAAGTAGTGGACCCCATGGGGAAAAACCAAGTCTTCATTTAAGTGATAAACTAAAAGAATTAGGATTTACTATATTAAGATTAAAAACAGGAACACCACCAAGATTAGAAAAATCATCAATTGATTATACACAAACTAGTCTAGAACCTGGAGATAATGAAGTACATAATTTTTCTTTCTATGAAAAAACAGAATATGATCCGGAAAAACAAACTCCATGTCATCTAATATATACAAACGAAAAAACCCACCAAATAATAAACGAACATTTAGATGAATCAAGTATGTACGGAGGTTATGTAGAAGGAGTAGGACCAAGATATTGTCCTTCTATAGAAGATAAAGTAGTAAGATTTAAAGATAAAAATCGTCATCAATTATTTTTAGAACCAGAAAGTCTTTATTATGATGATATATATTTACAAGGATTTTCAACAAGTATGCCTCACTATGTCCAAGAACAAATGGTACATAGTCTTAAAGGGTTAGAAAATGCTAAAATATTAAAATATGCTTATGCTATTGAATATGATGCAATAGATTCTAGACAATTAAAGCAAAGTCTAGAAAGTAAATTAGTAGAAGGACTATATACTGCAGGACAAATCAATGGAACAAGTGGATATGAAGAAGCAGCAGGACAAGGATTAATAGCTGGAATTAATGCTTCATTAAAACTTGAAGGAAAACAACCATTAATATTAAAAAGAAATGAATCATATATTGGAGTTCTAATAGATGACCTAACAACAAAAGGAGTAAGAGATCCATACAGATTACTAACATCACGAGCTGAATATAGATTACTATTACGTCATGACAATGCTGATTTAAGACTTAGTGAATATGGTCATCAAATAGGATTATTAAAAGAAGAATATTATCAAAAATTCCAAAAAAAGAAACAAGGAATAAAAGAATTAATAACTTTCTTAGAAAATAATAAAATAACTCCTACAAAAGAAGTAAATAAATATTTAAAAGAAATACATTCTGCAGAACTAAAAGATGGTATAACTTTGTATAATTTATTAAAAAGACCAGAGATAACAATAGAAAATATAAAACATTTCTATCCTTTAGAATATCCAAAAGAAGTAATAGAACAAGTAGAAATTAATATAAAATATGAAGGATACATTAAAAAAAGTCAAAAAGAAGCAGAGAAAATGTTAGAATTAGAAAACAAATTAATTCCAAAAGATATAGATTATAGTCAAATTTCAAATATAGCAAGCGAAGCAAAACAAAAATTATCAGAGATAAGACCAACCTCTATAGGTCAAGCATCTCGTATAAGTGGAGTAAATCCAGCCGATATTTCTATATTAATGGTTTATTTAAGAAAGAAGGCTAAATAATGACATGGGATGAATTTATACAAGAAACAAAAAAATTAGGAATACAAATAGATAAAGAAAAAGAAAATAAATTAAAAAAATTTTACAAATTACTTATTGAATGGAATCAGAAAATAAATTTAACTAGAATAACTGATGAACAAGAAGTTTATGAGAAACATTTTTATGATAGCCTAACTCTATCAAAAGTAGTTTCCTTAAAAGAAGAGAAAACTCTATTAGATATAGGAACAGGAGCAGGTTTTCCTGGAATAGTATTAAAAATATGTTATCCAAATTTAAAAATAACATTAATAGATTCTCTTTTAAAAAGAGTAAATTACTTAAACGAAATAATAAAAGAACTAGATTTAAAAGAAATAGAAGCCATTCATACTAGAGCAGAATTCTACAAACAAGAAAATAAAAAGTTTGATATTGTAACTTCAAGAGCGGTAGCAAAACTTCCTAAACTTCTAAATTATGCATTACCTTTCTTAAAAAAAGAAGGAATATTTGTAGCTATGAAAGCAAGTGTAGAAGAAGAGATAAAAGAGTCTCAAAATATATTAAATAAGAAAAAATATAAAATATCAAAGATTGAAACATTTAATCTACCAAAAGAAAAAAGTTTAAGAAATTTAGTAGTTATCAAAAGAAAATAATAGTTCTTAAAAACACTTAATCCTCATACACTAAAGTAGGAGGACATAATATGGACAATAAAGAGAACATAAATAATTATAATCATGGTATAAATTTAGTAGAAAGAAAAAACCTAGTTATTTCAGGTGTAAAAAAAATAGAAAACTTCGATAAAGAACAATTTTTAATTGAAACAGTAATGGGAATGTTATTAGTAAAAGGAGAAGACTTAATATTAATTAAATTAGATACATTACAAGGTTCTCTTGCCATCAAAGGAATGGTAAGAAGTCTTTCTTATATAGAAGAAAATAAATTCAAAGATAAGGAAAATAGTATTTTTAATAGGCTTTTTAAATAATGAATTTAAAAATTCAAATAATATCTAGTATAGTATCTTTAATTTATGGATATATTTTCTCATGTTTAGTTAATATTAATTATAAATTTCTTTTTTCTAAAGTACTATGGTTTAAAATAATTATTACCATTGTATTTATTATAGATTGTGGTCTATTATATTTTATAATTATAAAACATATAAATAATGGATACATTCACTATTATTTATATATTATGATAACTATAGGATTTTCTTTAGGATATGTAAAAACAAAATCATTAAGAGAGTTAACCACTACTATATATAACAAATTAAAAATAAAATCAAAAACCTAGATTTTCTAGATTTTTTCTTTTTGACATAAAAATAAAAATGTCAAATAATTGTAAAAAACAAAAAAACCTCTTTTTCTTTCTTGTACAAACTTATTATAGTGATATAATATATGTTAGGAAGGTAGGTAAAATTATGGCACGTAAAAAGAAAAATAAATATCATTCTAAAAAAAGAATTATAATGTATGCTATTTTTTCTGTTGTCGTAATAATTTTTACAACCTTTACAATAGGAAAGTATTGGGTAGAAATAATAGATAAATACCAAGAAAAACAAGAATTAGAAAAAAAATTAGTAAAATTAAAAGAAAAAGCAGAAGAACTTAAAGTTGATGCAGACAAACTGCAAGATTCTGATTATATAGCACGTTATGCAAGAGAAAAATATAATTATTCAAAAGAAGGAGAGTTTATTTTACGAATACCGTAAAGTAAACTTTTAATTTGTTATTGATATCCACTACTAAATTAGATACAATATTTATGGAGATGAAGTTATGAATACTGAATTAGATAATTTTCATTTTAAAGAAAATGATACCATTGTCTTAGGATGTTCTTCAGGACCAGATTCAATGGCACTTTTTCATATGCTTCTAAAGCTTAGAGAAAAATATAAATTAAATTTAATTTGTGCACATGTTAATCATAATATGAGAAAACAAAGTGCAGAAGAATATGCATTTTTAGAAAAATATTGTGATACACATAATGTAGCGTTTGAAGGAATGATTATCAAAGAATATGGTGATGATAATTTCCATAATGAAGCAAGAAATATCAGATATCATTTCTTTGAAGATATAGTATTAAAATATGATGCAAAATATTTAATAACTGCCCATCATGGAGATGATTTAGTAGAAACAATATTAATGAGAATTTCTAGAGGATCAAACCTACAAGGATATAGTGGCTTTCACGAAATAGTTGATATGGATAGTTATAAAATTATAAGACCACTTATAAACTTTACTAAAGAAGAAATTTTAGAATACGATAAAAAAAATAAAGTACCTTATTATATAGATGAATCTAATAATCAAGATAAATATACAAGAAACCGTTATAGAAAATATATTTTACCTTTTTTAAAAGAAGAAAATAAAGATATTCATTTAAAATTCTTAAAATTTAGTCGTAATTTAACTGATGCATATAAATTTATAGAACAACAAAGAAATAAAGCCATGAAAAAAGTAATAGAAAAAGAAAGAGTAAAAATAGATGAATTTCTAAAAATAGATGAATATCTACAAAGAGAAATATTATATTATTTAGTATCAGAATATTATCAAGATGATTTATTATTAATAAATGATAGACATATAGATTTAATGTTAGATACAATAAATAGAAAAAAATCAAATATCACTCTTGATATGCCAAATGATGTATGTGCTATTAAAAGTTATAATGAATTTTATTTAAAAAGAAATACAGAAGATATAAACGAATATGAAATTCAATTTGATACATTCGCATCCCTTCCAAACCATCATACAATAGAAAAAGTAGATGAAATAGAAGGAAATAGCAATAATATATGTAGATTAAATAGTGAAGAAATAACTTTACCACTTACAATCAGAACAAGAAATATTGGAGATAAAATTGCAGTAAAAGGATTAAATGGTACAAAAAAAGTAAAAGATATCTTTATAGATAAGAAAATACCAATCATAAAAAGAGAACTATGGCCAATAGTAACAGATGCTAAAGGAAACATTGTTTGGATACCAGGAATAAAAAAATCTAAATTTGATAAGAAAAAACAAGAAACTTATGATATAATATTGAAATATAAGTAACGAAGGAGAAAGTATTATGAATACAATGAATAAAAAGAACGTTAAAAGAGGTTTATTGCCATATTTATTTTTAGCATTAATTATGCTAGCAGTATTCTACTTTTTTAATGTATTAAATCAAAAAGTTAATATTTTAACTTACAATGAATTTATGAAACAACTAGATAAAGGTAATATCGAAGAGTTAGAATTAATTCCAAGAGAAAGAGCTGTAACATATGAAGTAACAGGTAAAATAGAAGGATATAAAGAAAATGAAACTTATTTTGCAAGATTACCTTTAAGTGAAGAAGTAATCAAAAAAATAACAGAAGCATCAGAAGTACAAGATTTTAAATTTACAACAGAAGCAGATCCTGAATCAAGTTCACTATTATATGTAATAGTAAATATTTTACCATTTGTAATATTAATAGGAATAGCATTTTTCTTCTTTTCACGTCAAATGGGTGCAAATAGAAACTCACTTGATTTTGGAAAAAGTAAAGCTAAACTTAATACCGATAAAACAAAAGTTACATTTAAAGATGTTGCTGGATTAAAAGAAGAAAAAGAAGAAGTAAAAGAATTAATAGATTTCTTAAAAAATCCAAAAAAATTCCAAAAACTAGGAGCAAGAATTCCAAAAGGAGTATTACTAGTTGGTCCTCCAGGAACAGGAAAAACATTACTTGCTCGTGCAGTTGCTGGAGAAGCTAATGTTCCATTTTATTTTATAAGTGGATCAGATTTTGTAGAACTTTTCGTAGGAGTAGGAGCATCTAGAGTAAGAGATATGTTCCATCAAGCAAAAAGAAATGCTCCATGTTTAATATTTATAGATGAAATAGATGCAGTTGGTCGTCAAAGAGGAACAGGATTAGGTGGAGGACATGATGAAAGAGAACAAACACTTAACCAATTACTAACTGAAATGGATGGTTTTGGAGAAAATGAAGGAATAATTATTATTGCTGCTACTAATAGACCAGATGTCCTAGATCCAGCCCTTTTACGTCCAGGAAGATTTGATCGTCAAGTTACAGTAAATCTTCCAGATAAAAAAGGAAGAGAAGAAATTTTAGCAGTTCATGCTAGAAATAAGACTTTAGCACCTTCAGTAACATTAAAGAACTTAGCCAAAAGAACTCCAGGATTTAGTGGAGCAGACTTAGAGAACTTATTAAATGAAGCAGCACTACTTGCAGTTCGTCGTAATAAAGATAAAATAACAATGAGCGAAGTAGACGAAGCAACAGATAGAGTTCTAATGGGACCAGCAAAAACAAGTAAAAAATATAGTGAAAATGATCGTAAATTAGTTGCATACCATGAAGCAGGACATGCTGTTATAGGACTTAAACTACAAGGAGCATGTGATGTTCAAAAAATAACAATTATCCCAAGAGGACCTGCAGGTGGATATACAATGATGTTACCATCAGAAGAAAAAATAAATGCTACAAAAACAGATTTGATTGAACAAATCACAGGATTACTAGGAGGAAGAGTCGCAGAAGAATTAACATTCAACGAAATTACAACTGGTGCTCAAAACGACTTTGAAAAAGCAACAAAAATAGCTCGTGCCATGGTAACAGAATATGGAATGAGTGATCTTGGACCTTTACAATTTGAACATCAAGAAGGAAGTGTCTTCTTAGGAAGAGATTACAATAAATCTCAACATTTCTCAAATGAAGTAGCTCATGAAATAGATACAGAAATGCGTAAAATAGTAAATGATTGTTATAAACAAGCAACAGATATATTAAAAGAAAATAAAGACCTATTAGAATTAATCGCTAACGTATTATTAGAATATGAAACAATCACAAAAGAACAAATTGATTATTTAGTAGAACATAAAAAGATGCCAGAAGAAGATGAGAATACAACCCTTGAATCTATGTCTCTTACAAATTTAAGAAAAATGGCTAAAGAACAAGGTGTAGAAGAAACAGAAAAAATGAATAAAGCAGAACTACTAAAGAAATTAGATATTTCATATAAATTAGAAGATGAAAAAAGCGAAGATGACAACAACAAAGAAGAAGCAGACGAAAAAGATGATAGCGATGATGATAATGAAGAATTGAATTAATTTTATTCAATTCTTTTTATTTTTACATTTTTTTGTTATAATAGGCGTGTTAGGAGTGATTGTAGTATGAAAAAAGTAAAAGGAAAAGAAGAATTAAAAAAATTAAACAAAGGAGTAAATGAATTTAAAGAATTTATATCACGTGGTAATGTAGTAGATATGGCTGTCGGTGTAATTATTGGTGGTGCTTTTGGGAAAATAGTAACTAGCTTAGTAAACGACATATTAATGCCTTTAATCGGAACAGTATTAGGTGGTCTAGATTTCACATCATTAATATTAAAAGTAGGAGATGCAAAAATAGCATACGGAACATTTATCCAATCAATAGTAGATTTCTTAATTATTGCATTCTGTATTTTTATGATGATCAAATTATTTGAAAAATTAAAAAGAACAGAAGAAGATGAAGAGGAAGAAGAGAAAAAAGAAGAATATATAGTTTTACTAGAAGAAATAAGAGATTTATTAAAAAAATAAAATAAGAAAGTAGGTGCGAAAATGGAGTGGCAAATAGGAAATGTAAAAATAAAAAATCAAGTAGTACTCGCACCAATGGCTGGAATTTCAAATTCAGCATTTAGAACAATTGCTAAAGATTTTGGATGTGGATTAATATATGCAGAAATGGTAAGTGATAAAGCCATAACCTATGAAAATAAAAAAACAATAGACATGCTTTATATGACTGATTATGAAAGACCAATTGTTCAACAAATATTTGGAAGTGATGAAAAGTCATTTGTAGAAGCAGCAAAATACATATATGAACACATGCATCCAGATATAATTGATATTAATATGGGATGTCCTGTACCTAAAGTTGCTCTAAGAGCTCAAGCAGGAGCATCTCTTTTAAAAAGTCCAGAAAAAATAAAAGAAATAGTGACAAAAGTAGTAGAAGCAGTACCAATACCCGTCACAGTTAAAATAAGAAGTGGATGGGATAAAGACCATATAAATGCTAAAGAAGTAGCTAAAATTTGTGAAGCTGCAGGAGCAAAAGCAATATGTATCCATCCAAGAACTAGATCTCAAGGATATAGTGGAACAGCAGATTGGAGTATTATAAAACAAGTAAAAGAAGCAGTAAATATTCCTGTAATAGGAAATGGTGATATAAAAACAGCAGAAGACGCAAAAAGAATGATAGAAGAAACAAATTGTGATGCTGTAATGGTTGCTAGAGGAGTATTAGGTAACCCTTGGTTAATAAAAGATATAATTAATGTTCTTGATAACAAAGAAAAACCAAAACCACCAACCCCATCAGAAAAAATAGATGTATGTCTAAAGCATCTAAATTTACTAGCACACACCAAATCAGAAAAAATTGCTAGACTAGAAATTAGAAATCATATCGCATGGTATTTAAAAGGACTAAAAAATTCTAATGAAATTAAAAATAAAATATATAAATGTACTGATATTAGTGGTATAATTTTATTATTAAATTCTTATAAGGAGGAATTAAATAATGCCAAAGAAAATTAAAAAAAATATAACAGAGGAACAATTAATATCTAATAAAGCTTCGTTTATTCAAAGAATGATTGCATATTTATTAGATATGGTAATAATCACAATGGTAGTTTCAATCATATCAAGTCCATTTATAGATATGAAAACAGTTGATAAACTAGATAAAGAATCAACAGAAATAATAGAAAAATATAATAAGAAAAAAATAAGTACAGAAAATTACTTTTATCAAATATCAGATGTTAATTATCAATTAGCGAAAGTAACAGGAACAAGTTCTTTAATAACAATGACAACAATAATATTATATTTTATAGTATTTCAATTTTATAATAAAGGTCAAACAATAGGTAAAAAAATAATGAATATAGGAATAGTCAAATACAATAGAACTACGTTAACAATAAATGATTTAATTTTTAGAAGTTTAATAATTAATTCAATATTTGTAAATATGTTAAATTTTGCATTAATGCTATTTGTAAATAAAGACTTTTATGGATATACAACAATATTTTTAGAATCAATACAATATATAATTTTAATTACAATTTTCTTTATGACAATATTTAGAAAAGATGGTAGAGGATTACATGATATAATCGCAAATACAATAGTAGTAAAAAAAGATATATTAAAAGAAGAGGAGTGTAAAGCATGAGAGAATTTACAGAACAAGAAACAGTAAGAAGAGAAAAAGTAGAAAAAATAAGAGAACATTGTAACCCATATCCTGAAAGATATGAAACAAATTATGAAATCAAAGAAGTAAAAGACTTAGAAGATGGAACACAAAATGTTAAAGTTGCAGGAAGAATAGTCTTTATGAGAAAAATGGGGAAGATGAGTTTCTTAACCATTCGTGATATAGAAGGAAAAATTCAATTATCAATTAAAATAGATATGGTTGGAGAAGAGAAATATGCTTTCTTTAAAGAGTGTTTTGATGTAGGAGATTTTATTGGTGCCGAAGGAGAAGTATTCACAACACACACAGGAGAAAAGACAATACGTGTATCTAGTTTTGAATTCTTAGGAAAAGCATTAAAACCTCTTCCAGAAAAATTTCATGGACTAACAGATCAAGAATTATGTTATAGAGAAAGATATGTTGATTTAATTATGAATCAAGATACTAGAGACCGTTTCTTAACAAGAATAAAATTTATAAGAGAATTAAGAAATTATTTAGAAAATTTAGGATATATGGAAATAGAAACACCTATATTAAATACTAAAGCCAGTGGCGCAACAGCTCGTCCATTCATAACACATCATAATGCTCTAGATTTAGAGCTATATTTAAGAATAGCACCAGAAACATATATGAAAAGAGCAGTCATCGCAGGTATTCCAAAAGTATTTGAAGTAGCTCGTTGTTTTAGAAATGAAGGAATAGATCCAACTCACTTACAAGATTTTACAATGATAGAAGCATATCAAGCTTATTATAATTACAAAGATAATATGAAATTAATTCAAAATATGCTTCAAACAATAATTAAAAACATATTTAATACATTAACATTAACTATTGGAGAAAACGAAATAGATTTTAGTGGTGATTGGAAAACTGTAACTTTTAGAGAACTATTAATAAAATATGCTAATATAGATATAGAAAAATATAATACAAAAGAATTATTATTTAATAAGATAAAAGAAGATAAAATAGAAGTAGAAAGTGAAACACCACTTGAAGATTTAGGATTTGGTAATTTAGTAGATGTTCTTTATAAAAAAGTAGCAAGAGTACATTTAATCGAACCAATATATCTAACAGAACACCCAATTAGTCTATCTCCACTTGCTCGTGCTAATGATGATAGACCAGAAATAACAGATCGTTTTCAATTAGTAATTAATGGAGCAGAAATAGTCAATGGTTTCTCAGAACTTGTTGATCCACAAGATCAAGAAAATAGATTAATAGAACAATCTAAACTAAAAGAAGCAGGAGATGAAGAAGCAATGAGTATGGACTATGATTATATTAATGCCATGGAATATGGAATGCCACCAATATCAGGATGGGGTATGGGAATTGATAGAGTAGTTCAACTCTTAACAAATAGTGAAAACATAAAAGATGTAGTAATGTTTCCACTTATGAGACCAACAGAAGATGAAAATATAGAATAATTTCTATATTTTTTTCTTATAAAAAGGTATAAAAACTTGTTTTTTCTATATTTTATAGTATAATAAATGGTGTTAGGAGGTTATTTATGAAAAGAAATAATGGATTAAAAGTTGTACTTATTGCAATGGTAGTTTTAATGATTCTAACTTGGATTATACCAGCAGCATATTTCCAAGAAAGCTTTGTTGACCAAGGTAGAGTACAAATGGGACTATTTGATTTATTTAATTATCCAATAACAACACTATCATATTTTGGCTTTATAGCAATGTATATGTTAGCTATTGGAGGATTCTATGCAGTTTTAAATAAAACAAAAGCATACCGTGTATTATTAGATCGAATAGTTAAGAAAATTAAAGGAAAGGAAAAAATTGTTTTATCAGTAATAATGATATTAGTAGCAATCGCTGTATCAGTATGCGGAGTACAAATTCCAATTTTATTTGTATTTCCATTCCTTATTTCATTAATTCTATTAATGGGATATGATAAAATGGTTGCAGCTACAACAACAGTAGGTTCTGTAATAGTAGGACTTGCTGGAACAACATTTGCATATAGTGTTAATGGTGTTTTACTTCAAATATTCTCTATAGATATAACAAAAAATATTATTTCTGAAGTAATAATTGTAGTTGCTGGATTAGCATTGCTTATTTTCAATGTTATTAAATATATTGATAAAAAAGGTAAGAAGAAAACAAAAGAGCATGAAAAGTTACTAGAAGATTATGCACCAGCAGAAGTTAAAGATAGTAAAAAAACAAAGGTATGGCCTTTAGTTGTAATACTAGATTTAATTTTCTTAATAATGGTTTTAGCTTTCGTTTCATGGAGTGGAGCATTCAAACTAGATTGGTTCGAAACTGCAACAAACTCTATAAAAGAATTTGAAATTGCTAAATTTGCTATCTTTGGAAAACTTTTAGGTAATGTTAATGCTTTCGGTGCTTGGACAGTAGCAGAGTTTACAGTAGTTATATTAATTGCATCTGCAGTAATCGCATTAATTTACAAAATTAAATTTAATGATTACTTCCAAACTATGTTAACAGGAGCAAGAAGAGCATTAAGACCTGCACTATTAGTTGTATTAATTTATACATGTTTAGTAATTGTTACTTATCATCCATTCCAATTAGTTATTTATGATTGGTTATATGGATTAACAAAAGGATTTAATGTAGCAACTACTACAATTGCTGCTTCACTTGCTGGATTCTTCAATGTAGATCCAACATATGCATTCCAAAGTGCAGTACCTTATTTACAAAGCTTAGTTAGTGATAAATCTGCTTATCCAACAATTACACTAATTTTCCAATCTATGTATGGACTTGTAATGTTAGTCGCACCAACAAGTGTCGTACTAATGACTACACTTTCATATTTAAACATTTCTTATACAGAATGGTTAAAACATATTTGGAAAGTGGCATTAGAAATATTATTAGGATTAGTAATTTTATTCACTGTTCTAGTTTTAATCTAATAAGAAATTAAAGATATTAAGAATATTCTTAATATCTTTTTTTTAAATAATCTGTCATTTTTTTTGGAACATATTTTATTGCATTCTCATCCAAAATATTCATAGAATATAATTAGGAGGAGATAGAATGTTTTCAAAATTTAATGAAGAATCGCAAAAAGTATTACATAATTCAAAAAAGGAAATGCAAAAATTAAAACACCCATATGTAGGAAGTGAACATTTATTATTGTCCATATTACATAACCAAGATTTATATATTACAAAAAAACTTAATAGATTAGGAATAAACTATAAAAACTTTCATCAAGAAATAGTAAATGTAATAGGAGAAGGAAAAGAAAGAAACAATTGGTTTTTATATACTCCTCTATTAAAGAGAGTAATAGAATCAGCAATATTAGATAGTAAAGAAAATGAAAACGAAGAAGTAACAGTAGAAAATCTTTTTTTAGCACTCTTAGAAGAAGGAGAAGGAGTTGCGATAAGATTATTAATTGGTATGAATATAGATATAGATGAATTATATGATGAATTTATAGATAAATTAAATCCAAGAAAAAATGATTCTAAGCAAAAACTCATGATAGAAGAATATGCAACAGACTTTAATAAAAGAGCAAGATTAAAAGAAATAGACCCAGTAGTAGGTTGCGATGATGAAATACAAAGATTAATAGAAATATTATCAAGAAGAACTAAAAATAATCCTTTATTAATAGGAGAAGCAGGAGTAGGAAAGACTGCTATAGTAGAAGAGTTAGCAAGGCGAATAGAAGAAGGAAAAGTTCCAGAAAGTTTAAAAAATAAAAGAATATTCTCTATGGCAATGTCTTCTTTAATCGCAGGTACAAAATATCGTGGAGAATTCGAAGAAAGAATAAATAAAGTAATAGAAGAATTAGAAGAAAATAAAGATGTCATAGTATTTATAGATGAAATTCATACCATGGTAGGCGCAGGAGGTGCCGAAGGAGCTATAGATGCATCAAATATTTTAAAACCTGCTTTAGCCAGAGGCAAAATAAAAATAATAGGAGCAACCACTATAAACGAATATAAAACTTTTATAGAAAAAGATAAAGCTTTAGATAGAAGATTTCAAAAACTAGAAATAACTGAACCTAATGATAAAAAAGTCAAAGATATCTTATTAAAATTAAAACCATTATATGAAAGTTTCCATGGAACTATAATAAATGATGAAATAATAGATTTAATTATAGAATTAAGCAATAAATATATTTATAATAGAAAACAACCAGATAAAGCAATTGATATTTTAGATGAAGTTTGTGCTAAAGCATCTCTTACTTTAAATAAAGAAGAAAAAAGACAAATAGAACTCAGAACAGAATTACAAAAAATCAAAAAATTAAAAACAAAAGCAGTATCAGAACAAGATTATGAACAAGCTTCCCTTTATAAAAAAGAAGAACAAACACTAGAAGATAAAACAAATAAATTAGAACTAAAAATATCTAAAACTAATAAACCCAAAATAATAACTAAAGATTTAGTAAAAAATGTTATTTCTATAAAGAGTAAAATTCCAATCTATGAAGCATCAGACATGATTAAAGTAGTAAAAAAATTAAAAACTACTCTTTTAGAAAAAATAGCAGGACAAAACGATATTATAGAAAACCTTTGTGAATTTACAATGAAATTAAAATGTAATTTTCTAAAGAATAAACCATACTCATTCCTTCTAATCGGACCCACAGGAGTAGGAAAAACTTATTTAGTAAAAGAATATGCCAAAACACTATATAATAAAAATTCATTTATAAGATTAGATATGAGTGAATATAAAGAATCTCATAGTATTAGTAAAATAATAGGATCCCCACCAGGATATATAGGATACGATGATAATAACAATGTTTTAGAAGCAGTAAAAAACAATCCATATTCTATAATACTTCTAGATGAAATAGAAAAAGCTCATCCTAATGTTATAAAATTATTTTTACAAATATTAGATGAAGGTAAAATAAAAAATTCAAAAGGAGAAGAAATAAACTTTAATAATACTTTAATTTTTATGACTTCCAATTTAGGATATGAAAATTCAAAATTAGGATTTGCCAAAACACCAAAAACTATCTCAAAAGAAATGAAAGACTTTTTCAGTATAGAATTTTTAAATAGAGTAGACAAAATTTATTATTTCCACAGTTTATGTGGAAAAGATATTAAAAAAATAATAAGTTATCAACTAAAATTGTTGAAAAACTCTTTCAAAGAACAAATAAAATTCAATTATTCACAATATCTTGTGGAAGAAATACTAAAAGAATGTAATTATCAAGACTATGGTGCAAGAAAAATATCTAAAATTATTAATGAAGAAGTAATATCTAAAATAACATCAAAATTAATGGAAAACCAAAAAGAAATAGAACTTAAAACATTAAAAATATCTTGATATATTTTGAAAATAAACGCTCACGTGGTATAATTGCTATAGAAAAGCGAGTGATACTATGAATATTTATAATACATTATCTAAAAAAGTAGAAAAACTAATTCCTATAGAAGAGGGAAAAATAAAGATGTATACTTGTGGACCTACTGTTTATAATTATGTACACATAGGTAACTTAAGAACTTATATATTTGAAGATATTTTACAAAAAGGCCTTGAATATATTGGATATGATGTAAAAAGAGTCATGAACATAACAGATGTAGGTCACCTTACAAGTGATGCAGATTACGGTGAAGATAAGATGGCTAAAGGTGCAGAAAGAGAAGGAAAAACAGTTTATGAGATAGCGGACTTTTATACCAAAGCCTTCTTTGAAGATATGAAAAAATTAAACATTAAAAAACCAGAAATAATAGAAAAAGCAAGTGAACATATAGATATGTATATAAAAATGATAGAGAAGATGTTACAAGATGAATATGCATATATCTCAAATGGAAATGTTTATTTTGATGTAACAAAAGCTAAAAACTATTATGAATTATCAGGAAGAAATCCAGAAGAAATGAAAGTTGCCGTAAGAGATGATGTTGAAGAGGATAAAAACAAAAGAAATCCAGGAGACTTTGTTTTATGGTTTACTTTATCAAAATTTCAAAACCAAGCTATGAAATGGGATTCTCCTTGGGGAGTAGGATATCCAGGATGGCATATAGAATGTTCAGGACTTGCATGTCTTTACTTAGGAGATAGATTAGATATCCATTGTGGCGGAGTAGACAATATTTTCCCACATCATACAAATGAAATAGCACAAAGTGAAGCATATGTAGGACATAAATGGTGTAATTATTGGTGCCATGGAGAATTTTTAAATGATAAACAAGGAAAAATGAGTAAATCAAAAGGTGGTATATTAACTATAAATAGATTAACAGAAGAAGGTTATGACCCTTTAGTTTATCGTTATTTCTGCTTAGGAAGTCATTATAGAAAACCATTAGTATTTACTTATGAATCTTTAGATATAGCTAAAAACTCTTATCAAAAATTATTACAAAAAATATCACGATTAACAGAAGAAGGAGAAATAGCTCAAAAAGAGATAGAAAAGTATCAAGAAAAGTTTAAACAATCAATTGAAGATGATTTAAATACTTCCATGATGTTAACAACGCTTTATGAAGTAATAAATGATAAAAACTTAAATGATAAAACAAAAAAAGAATTAGTAAAAAACTTTGATAAAGTATTATCTTTAGATTTATTAATAGAAAAATCAATTAAAATAGATAAAGACAAATTAGAATATATAAATCAAAAAATAAAAGAAAGAAATGAAGCAAAGAAAAACAAAGATTATATTCTAGCAGACAAAATAAGAGATGAATTATTAAAAGAAAATATAAAATTAAAAGATACAAGAGAAGGAACTACATTTGAACTTATATAGTTTCTTCTTTTGTTTTTTTAGTGTATAATGGACTCGGAAGTGATTTATATGAGTACAAAAGAGATAAATGTATTAGTTTTAGCATATTTAGGAGATACAATATACGAAAACTATATTAGAAGATATTTAATAGAAAAAAATATTGCTAATGTAGATGCTCTACAAAAAGCAGCAATTTCATATGTAAGTGCAACAAATCAAGCTAAATTTTTAACGGAATTAATAGAAAAGAACTTATTAACAGAAGAAGAAATAACAATAGTAAAAAGAGCAAGAAATTACAAAACAAAATCTCACCCAAAAAACTGTGATATTATAACTTATAAATATGCAACAGGATTAGAAGCATTAATAGGATATTTAGAATTAGAAAATAAAAAAGAAAGAATAGATGAAATAATGAATTATATTACAGGAGGTATAACATGTTAGTATATGGTAAAAATGTTGCTTATGAAATATTTAAAAAAAATATAAAAATAAAGAAAATATATTTACAAGACAATTTTAATGATAAAAAATTAATTTCACTTATAGAAAAAGAAAATTTTGATAAAATAATACTTTCAAAAAGACAAATGGACGATTTGCTAGATGGACTTCATCAAGGTATAATATTAGATATTGAGAACTACAAATATTTAGAGTTAACAGATATTTTAAATGATAATAAAATAAACTCAATTGTTATGCTAGACCACATAGAAGATCCTCATAATTTTGGAGCAATCATTAGAACATGTGAAGCCGCAGGTATAGATGCTATTATAATACCAAAAGACAGACAAGTTTTAGTTAATTCTACAGTAATAAAAACAAGTGTAGGTACAGTATTTAATACTAAAATAGTTACAGTTTCCAATTTAGCTAATACTATTGACCAATTAAAAAAACATGACTTTTGGATAATTGGAACAGATATGAATGGAACAGATTATAAAAACATAAATTATGAAGGAAAAACAGTCTTAGTTATAGGAAATGAAGGAAAGGGAATGAGTAATTTAATTAGTAAAAAATGTGATTTTACCGCAGAAATTCCAATGTATGGTGAAGTTAACAGTTTAAACGCATCAGTTGCTGCTGGTATAATGATATATGAAGTAGTTCGAAATAGAAAGTAGGAGATTATGGATTATTATAAAGAACTAAACGATTATGAATTACTAGATTTAATATTAGAAAACAACGAACAAGCAAAAGAACTATTAATAAAAAAATATATGCCCATTGTAAAACATCTTGCGATTAAATATTATAAAAATAATAAAAATCAAGGTTTAGAATTGGATGATTTAGTTCAAGAAGGAATATATGCTATTTTTAAAGCAATCAATACATATAAAATAAATAAAAATATTAAATTTTGTACATATGTAACTGCTTGTATCAATAGAAACATTCAAACATCTTGTCTTAAAAGTAAAAATAAATGTTATAAAATTTTAAATGAAGCATTTTCATACGAAGTTTGTGAACCAAATACAAACAAAGAATATTCAAATGTAATATCAGATGATTCAACAGAAGAACCATTAAATATAATGTTAAATAAAAACTTTTATTTTGAACTAAATAAATTAAAACTAGACTTAGATAGAGAATTAGGAGAAATATTTGAATTACGTTGTAATGGATTTACTTATAAAGAAATTGCTATATTACTAGATATTCCTGTATATCGTGTAGCAAGAAGTATAAAACAAGTAAAAAAAGAAATGAAAAAACGCAACCTAGACCAATTTTTAATTAATAATTGAATTTTTATAATAATTATTATATTATATATATAAGTAAGATAGGTGATATATATGTATAATAAAGATCCTTATAATTTAAAAAATTTATATGCAAAAATATTACAATATCACAATGAAAACAAAGTAATAGGAGATCTAAGACCAAGTAATATTTTAAAAAATTCAAAAGGTGAAATAGAATTTATTGAATTATCATCCACCACAGAAAATATAAAAGAAAAACAACATAAAGATATTTTTAAATTTTTCATTTTAGCACAATCCTACTATACAAATACAACAAAAAAAGTAGAAAATCTTTTAAAAGAAGATTCAAATATAACAGATGAAGATGTAAAAAAAGTTTATAAAGGACATACTGAATTATATAAAGATATAAGAAAAATAACAGAAGAATATAATAATGAATTAAATAATGATATATCAACAGAAAGTAATACTAACAACAAAGGCAGAAGTTATAGTTACAACAATGGTCATTACAAAAGTACAGAAAACCAACCTAATGCATTTATAAGTATGGTATTATTTCCATTTATAACACTTTATCTATTTTTTATCCTTGCACTTTTATACTGGATGATAGTATTATCGTAAAAATATTGACATTTCGACTAACTTATGTTATTTTAATGTTGAAACACGTCGAAGTGTTTTTATTTTGAAAGAAAAGTATAGGTGAATTATATGAAAAAAGAAGAAAAGAAAACAAAAAAGAATAAACAAAATAAAAAAAGTTTATGGGTTAGATTTAGAATATTTTGTCATGGAGTAAAAAGTGAAACAGAAAAAGTACATTGGCCAAACAAAAAAGATATGGTTAAATATTCTGTTGCTACAATACTTTTTGTTTTGTTCTGTTCTGTATTCTTTTATATAGTAGACATAATATTTGTATTTGTAAAATCATTATTTAACTAATAGAATAGTAAAGAGGTGAATCAAATGGATAAACAATGGTATGTAGTTAATACTTATTCAGGACATGAAAATAAAGTAAAAGAAAAATTAGAAATGCGTGCTGAGTCTATGAATATGGAAGATTATATTTATAGAGTTATAGTACCAGAACAAAAAGAAATAGAAGTAAAAGACGGAGTACAAAAAGAAAAAATCAAAAAATTATTCCCAGGATATATATTAGTAGAAATGGTTATGACAGATGATGCTTGGTATGTTGTAAGAAATACACCAGGAGTAACAGGATTCATCGGATCAAGTGGAAAAGGAGCAAAACCAACACCATTACAACCAGAAGAAGTAGATAGAGTACTTGCTAATATGGGAATAAGTAGAATGGAAATAGATGAAAATCTTAAAGTTGGAACACAAGTTAAAATTATCGGGGGACCATTTAAAGGAATGTTTGGTAAAATCGATAGTATTGATATGGAAAATCAAAAAATTAATTTACTTGTAGACTTATTTGGACAAGAGACTTCAGTAGAAGTAAATCTTAATGAAATTGATAGGGCATAATCTTGCAAAAGAGTAAGTTTTATGTTATTATAAATTGGCCTATATGAAATTACATATAGATTTAGTGGGAAGCATGGTTTGCATTTAAGCGGAGATCAAGCTATTATGACCACTCGCGAAAACTAAAAATGGGAGGTGTTTTTCGTGGCAGCAAAAGAAGTAGTTAATAAAATTAAGTTACAAATACCAGCAGGAAAAGCAACACCAGCTCCACCAGTAGGAACTGTGTTAGGACCAGCAGGTATCAACTTACAAGAATTTTGTACTAAATATAATGATGCAACTCGTGATAAAATGGGAGATGTTTTACCAGTAGAAATTTCTGTATATGAAGATAGAAGTTTTGACTTTGTAATTAAAACTCCACCAACAAGTTTCTTATTAAAGAAATATGCAAAACTTCAAAAAGGATCTGTAAAAGGTGCTAACGAAGTAGTTGCAACTTTAAAAGAATCACAAATAAGAGAGATTGCAGAAATTAAATTACCAGATTTAAATTGCTATACAGTAGAAGAAGCAATGAAAATTGTAGAAGGAACTGCAAGAAATATGGGAATTGCTGTAGAAGGTGTAAATGATGCAGAATTAGCAGAACAAGGTGCTGAAGCTGCAGAAGCAGAAAAAGAAGCAGCAAAACGTGAAGCAGAACTAGAAGCAATGGAAGAAGAAGCACAACACTTAGATGAACAAGAAGTAGAAGTAACTACTGAAAAACCAGAAGAAGAACAAGAAGAAAAATCTGAATAATAAATTTTCATATAGTTAATCTATGTGGAAGGAAATATCCGCTAAATACCACATAAGGAGGAAGAAAATGAAAAAGAGAAGTAAAAAGTATTCTGAAAGTGCAACTAAGATCGAAAGAGGAAAACTTTACACAAAAGAAGAAGCAGTAAAATTAGTTAAAGAAACTTCAAATTGTAAGTTTGATGCCTCAGTAGAAATCGCAGTAAGATTAAATCTAGATACTAAAAAAGCTGATCAACAATTAAGAGGAGCTATCGTTCTACCAAAAGGAACAGGAAAAGAAACTCGTGTTTTAGTAATTGCTAAAGGAGAACAAGCTAAAAAAGCTGAAGCTGCAGGAGCAGATTACGTAGGAGACGTTAATATGCTAGAAAAGATCGAAAAAGAAAATTGGTTCGAATTCGATACTATGATTGCAACTCCAGATATGATGCCTTTACTTGGAAAACTTGGTCGTATCTTAGGACCTAAAGGTTTAATGCCAAATCCTAAGACAGGAACAGTTACTACAAATGTAGAAGAAGCAGTAAAAGAAGTAAAAGCAGGACGTGTAGAATATAGAACAGATAGTTTTGGAAATGTTCATGGAGTAATTGGAAAAGTATCATTTACAGAAGAAGATTTAATCGCAAACTTAAATGCTTTCATGAGTACAATTATTAGAATAAGACCAGCAACAGTTAAAGGTGAATATGTTAAAAACATTTCTATTTCATCAACAATGGGACCTGGTATAAAAGTAATGAATAATTTTGACAAATAAAAAATAATATTATATAATAAATGTAATTTGTTGGTGCCATAGACAGTAGGTATAAAAGTAAATCCTACCGAGGACTAAATAATTAAAAGTTTAAGTTCTTGGTGCATCTATCAAGAACTTTTATTTATGGTACAAAAAATAAAGGAGGTGTGTTATGGCAAACGAGAAAATATTACAAAGAAAGCAAGAAACAATTGATGAAATAAAAAATCGTGTAAATGATGCATCATCAGTTGTAGTATTCGATTATCGTGGAATTACAGATGAAGAAGTAAAAGAATTAAGAAGAGAATTAAGAGATAATGAAGCAGATTATAAAGTATATAAAAATACTTTAGTATCTCGTGCTTTCGATGATTTAAATATTGATATGAAAGACGTTCTAGTTGGACCAAGTGCTTTTGCTTTTGGTAAAGATCAAGTTGGTGCAATTAAAACAATTTCACGCTTTGCAAAAACACATCCAGCATTAATAGTAAAAGCAGGAATCATTGATGGAGAAATAGCAGATCAAGCAAAATTAAATGAGTATGCATCACTTCCATCAAGAGAAGGACTACTTACTATGTTAGCTGGAGGTATGATTGGTCTTGTTAAAGACTTATCAATTTGCTTAGACTTATATGCAAAAGAAAAAGAAGAAAATTAAAAAAATATAAATATAGGAGGATAAAAAATGGCAAAATTAACAAAAGAAGAATTTATTAGCTCATTAAAAGAAATGAATCTTTTAGAAATTAAAGAATTAGTAGACGCAATGAAAGAAGAATTTGGTGTTGATCCATCAGCAGTTGCTGTTGCTGCACCAGCTGCAGGAGGAGAAGCTGCAAGTGAAGGACCAAGTGAAGTAACTGTAAGTATTACTGATGCTGGAGCTGCTAAAGTTGCAGTAATCAAAGTAGTTCGTGAAATCACTGGACTAGGATTAAAAGAATCTAAAGACATCGTTGATAACAATGGTGTTGTAAAAGAAAACGTGCCTACTGATGAAGCTAATGATATTAAAGCTAAGCTTGAAGAAGCTGGAGCTACTGTAGAAGTTAAATAATTTAACTTCTTTTTTTCTTAAAAAGTGTAAAATTATCAATTTTTTGTGTAAAATGAAAAAAATTCTTGACTAAAAATACAAATTAATGTATTATACTTAGTACGAAAGGAGACAACTATAATTATTTTTGATTATAGTTGTCTTTTACTTATTAGAAAAGGATGATTAAATGGGACAATATTTTGATAATTTAAACTTACCAAGTGATATCAAAAAAATTAATGTTGAACTATTAGGAAAAAACTTTACTTTTTTAACGGATAACGGCGTTTTTTCAAAGGAAAAAATAGATTTTGGAAGCAGATTGTTATTAGAATCCCTTCCATTAGAAGAAATTGGAGATAATGTTCTGGATGTAGGATGTGGATATGGTGTTATGGGAATAGTTTTAAACAAAATTTTAAATATTCCTGTAGATATGGTTGATATTAACCATCGAGCCATACATTTAACTAATAGAAACATAAAAGAAAATAAATGTAAAAATGCAACTGCTTTTGAAAGTTTTGTTTATGAAAACGTAAAAAATAAATATTCAACTATAATAACTAATCCACCAATAAGAGCAGGTAAAAAAGTAGTTTATGAAATAGTTATGAAAGCAAAAGATTATTTAAAAGAAAATGGAAATTTATTTTTAGTAATACGTAAAGAACAAGGAGCAAAATCGCTAATAATCGACTTAAAAAAATTATATAATGTAGAAGTAATTGCAAAAAAGAAAAGATTTTTTATAATTAAATGCAAAATTCCATTGACAACTTGACGGTTTTATGCTAATAATATAAATTGGCAACGTTTTATTTTTTGTTGATTTTTTCGTCATTAAAAACAAAAAGTAAATTACTTGTAAAATAGATAGTTCTTTGAGTTTAAATATGTGTATAGGGGTGAATAACGTGTCATATAAAAATGTAAAATGTGGAGATTATCGTACAAGAAGAAATTATTCAAAAATAAGAAATACTTATGAACTAAAGGATTTACTAGAAATCCAAAAAAAATCATACCATAAGTTTATTGAAACTGGTATAAAAGAAGTTTTCGAAGATTTATTCCCAGTAGAAAACTTTTCAGGAACTCTATCTTTAGAATTTGGTGATTATCATTTTGATGAACCAAGATTTTCAATAAAAGAAAGTAAAGATAGAGAAACAACTTTTTCTGCACCTTTAAAAGTAGATGTGCGTCTTTTTAATCGTGAAACAGGAGAAGTAAAAGAACAAGAAATTTTCATGGGTGATATGCCTATAATGACAGATAGTGGAACATTCATTATCAATGGAGCAGAACGTGTTATAGTATCACAATTAGTACGTTCACCAAGCGTATACTTTAACCATGAAATAGATAAAAATGGACGTGAATTAATAACATCACAAATCATACCATCACGTGGAACATGGTTAGAATTTGAAACAGATGCAAGAAATGTGTTATATGTAAGGATTGATCGTACAAGAAAAGTAACATTAACAACATTACTTAGAGCATTTGGTCTTTCAAGTGATAAAGAAATTCTAGATACATTTGGAAATGACGAATATTTAGAAAATACAATTGCTAAAGATTCAACTAAAAATACAGATGAAGCATTAATAGAAATTTATGAAAAATTAAAACCAGGTGAACCAGCAACACTAGATTCATCTAAAAACCAAATAATTACAAGATTCTTTGATGAATTCCGTTATGAACTTGCTAATGTTGGACGTTATAAATTTAATAGAAAATTAAACATAACAGACCGCCTTTTAGGACAAACTTTAGCAGAAGATATCAAAGTAGAAGGTGAAGTATTATATCCTAAAGGAACTGTTATTAATAAAGAAGATATTAAAAAATTAAAAGAATTATTCAATACAGGATATGGAACTAAAAAAGTAGCAATCAATGAAGAATTAGATACTTATAATGAAGTTCAAACAATAAAAATAGTAGATCCAACAAACAAAAAGAAAAAACTTATTGTAATGGGAAATGAACCACATATAGATGAAAAGAGATTAACTATCTCTGATGTATATGCATCAATTTCTTATTACTTAAACCTATTACATGGTGTTGGTAACTATGATGAAATAGACCATTTAGGAAATCGTCGTATTCGTCAAGTAGGAGAACTTTTACAAAACCAATTTAGAATTGGTGTATCTCGTATGGAAAGAGTTATTCGTGAAAGAATGACAACTCAAGAGATGGAAGAAGTAACTCCAAAAACACTTATTAATATAAGACCAGTTACTGCTGCAATGAAAGAATTCTTTGGAAGCAGTCAACTTTCACAATTTATGGATCAAACAAACCCTATCGCAGAACTTACTAATAAACGTCGTCTATCTGCTTTAGGTCCAGGAGGACTTTCAAGAGATAGAGCTGGAGTTGAAGTTCGTGACGTTAATACTTCTCACTATGGAAGAATTTGTCCAATAGAGTCTCCAGAAGGACCTAATATCGGACTTATAACATCTCTAGCATCATACGCAAGAGTAGATGAATATGGATTTATTATGACTCCATATCGTAAAGTAGAAAATTGTAAAATTACAGAAGATGTAGAATATCTAACAGCAGATGAAGAAGAAGAATTTATAATATCTCAATCAACTGTAAAAACAGATAAAGATAATAAAATAATAGAAGAAAACGTACCTGCTAGATTCCGTGGAGAAAACATTTTAGCATCTCCAGATCAAGTAGATTACATAGACGTTTCACCACAACAAGTTGTATCTATTACAACAAGTTGTATTCCATTCTTGGAACATGATGATGCAGTTCGTGCCCTAATGGGTGCCAACATGCAACGTCAAGCAATGCCACTAATCGAAACAGAAGCTCCACTTATCGGAACAGGAGTTGAATATATTGCAGCCAAAGACTCAGGAGTTGAAATAGTTGCAAAAGCAGATGGTATTGTAGAATATGTAGACGCAAAGAAAATAATTGTTAAAAACGCAAAAGGAAAAGATACATATTATCTAGCAAACTTTGAACTAGCAAACTCATCAATTTGTAATCATCAAAGACCAATAGTTCATGTAGGAGATAAAGTAAAAGCAGGAAAAACAATCCTTGCTGATGGTAACTCAACAGATAAAGGAGAACTTGCTTTAGGTAAAAACGTAGTAGTAGCATTCATGACATTTAATGGATATAACTATGAGGATGCTGTTATCTTAAATGAAAACTTAGTAAAACGTGATGCATATACATCTCTTCACTTAGAAGATTATGAAATGCAATGTCGTGAAACTAAACTAGGACCAGAAGAAATTACAAGAGATATTCCAAACGTAAGTGAAGAAGCAAGAAAGAACCTAGATGAAAACGGAATTATCACAATTGGTACAGAAGTAAAAGAAGGAGATATTCTAGTTGGTAAAGTTACACCAAAAGGAATGGCTGAACTTACTTCAGAAGAAAAATTATTACATGCAATTTTCGGAGAAAAAACACGTGAAGTACGTGATACATCATTACGTGTTCCACATGGTGGAGATGGTATAGTTCATGATATCAAGATTTATTCACGTAAAGATAATGATGAATTACCAGCAGGAGTATCAAAAGTAATTCGTGTATATATAATTCAAAAACGTAAGATTCAAGTAGGAGACAAAATGTCTGGACGTCATGGAAACAAAGGTGTTATTTCACTTATTCTTCCACAAGAAGACATGCCATATTTACCAGACGGAACTCCAGTTGATATCATGTTAAATCCACAAGGTGTTCCATCTCGTATGAACTTAGGACAAATCCTAGAGTTACATATGGGAATGGCTGCTAAAAAACTAAATGTTCATATCGCAACTCCAGTATTTGATGGAGCACATATTGAAGATATAGAAGCAATGATGAAAGAAGCAGGAATGGATAAAGACGGAAAAACAGTTCTTTATGATGGACGTACCGGAGAACCATTCGATAATAGAATTGCAGTTGGTGTAATGTATATGATTAAACTACACCACATGGTAGATGATAAACTACATGCTCGTTCAACTGGACCTTATTCACTTGTTACTCAACAACCACTTGGAGGAAAAGCTCAATTCGGTGGACAAAGATTTGGAGAAATGGAAGTTTGGGCATTATATGCATATGGTGCTGCTCATACATTACAAGAAATCTTAACTGTAAAATCTGACGATGTTGTAGGTCGTGTAAAAGTTTATGAGTCAATTGTTAAAGGACAACAAATAAATCAAGCAGGAGTACCTGAATCGTTTAGAGTTCTGATGAAAGAGTTCCAAGCTCTTGGACTTGATATTTCAATAGTAACAGATGAAGGAAAAACAGTAGAATTAAAACAAATAGAAGAAGATGAAGATAAAGAAGATAATAAATTTTCATTAGATGAAGTAGATAGTATATCAGTAAAAATAGAAAATGATGAAAAACCAAAAGAAAAAGAACAAATAGTGGAAGGAGAAGATGCATAATGATAGAAGTAAATAAATTTGAAGCATTAAAAATTGGAATTGCATCTTCTGATAAAATAAGAGAATGGTCTTATGGAGAAGTTAAAAAACCAGAAACAATTAACTATCGTACACTTCGTCCAGAACGTGATGGATTATTCTGTGAAAAAATATTCGGACCAACAAAAGATTTTGAATGTGCTTGTGGAAAATACAAAAGAATACGTTATAAAAGCATAATTTGTGATCGCTGTGGAGTAGAAGTTACACGTTCTAAAGTACGTCGTGAGCGTATGGGACATATTGAACTAGCATCTCCTGTATCACATATATGGTTCTTTAAAGGAGTACCATCTCGTATGGGACTTGTGCTAGATATGTCTCCAAGAGACTTAGAAGAAGTATTATACTTTGTAAGTTATGTAGTTATAGATAAAGGAAATGCTCCACTTGAAAATAAACAAACATTATCAGAAAAAGAATATCGTGCTTATTACGAAAAATATGGTAATGGTTTCAAAGTAGGAATGGGAGCAGAAGCAATCAAAGAGTTACTAAAACAAGTAGACTTAGATAAAGAGATTGCAGAAATTACAAAAGAATTAGAGAATGCTCAAGGTCAAAAAAGAACAAGATTAATCAAAAGATTAGATGTTCTAGCAGCTTTCAAAAATTCAGGAAATAAACCAGAGTGGATGATTTTAGATGTTATTCCAGTAATACCACCTGAACTTCGTCCAATGATTCAACTAGATGGAGGACGTTTTGCAACTAGTGACTTAAATGATTTATATCGTCGTGTTATTAACCGTAATAATCGTTTAAAGAAACTAATTGACCTAAACGCTCCAGGAATTATTATTCAAAATGAAAAGAGAATGTTACAAGAAGCAGTTGACGCTCTATTTGACAATGGTAGACGTGGTAGAAGTGTCACTGGTGCCGGAAATCGTCCTCTTAAGTCAATTTCTAGTATGCTAAAAGGTAAACAAGGACGCTTTCGTCAGAACTTACTTGGTAAACGTGTTGACTATTCTGGACGTTCAGTTATCGTAGTTGGACCAAACCTAAAAATGTATCAATGCGGTATACCAAAAGAAATGGCTCTTGAATTATTCAAACCACATGTTATTCATGGATTAGTAGAAAAAGATTTAGCACACAATATAAAAGCTGCTAAAAAATTAATAGATAATCAAGATCCAGTAGTATGGGATATAGTAGAAGAAGTAATAAAAGAACATCCAGTATTATTAAACCGTGCTCCAACTCTTCATAGACTTGGAATTCAAGCATTTGAACCAATTCTAGTAGGAGGAAAAGCAATTAGACTTCATCCACTTGTTTGTACAGCATTCAATGCTGACTTCGATGGAGACCAAATGGCTGTTCATGTTCCACTATCAGAAGAAGCTCAAGCAGAAGCAAGAATTCTTATGTTAGGATCTAATAATATCTTACATCCAAAATCAGGAGACCCTATTGTTACACCATCTCAAGATATGGTATTAGGAAATTATTATATAACAATGGAGAAAGCTGGAGAAGAAGGAGAAGGAAGAGTATTTAAAAATACAAGTGAAGCCTTAATGGCATATGAAAGACGTGAATTAACACTACATACACGTATCGCCCTTCCAGTTACTTCTTTCAAACATAAATTATTTACAGAATCTCAACGTGAAAAATATTTAATTACCACAGTAGGTAAATTAAAATTTAATGAAATTTTACCTGATTCATTCCCTTACGTAAATGAACCAACAGATGATAATATTCAAAATATTACACCAAATAAATATTTTGTAGAAAAAGGTAAAGATATAAAAGAAGAAATTAGTAAGATGTCACTTGTAAAACCTTTTGCTAAAGGAACACTTGAAAAAGTAATTGCTCAAGTATTCAAACGTTATAAAACAACAGAAACATCACTAATGCTAGATGCTTTAAAAGATTTAGGATTTAAATATTCAACTCTTGCAGGTATCACAGTTAGTATGTCTGATGTTAAAACAAGTAAAAACAAAGAAAAAATAGTAGAAGAAGGACAAAAGAAAGTTAATAATATTAATAAACAATATAAACGTGGTTTAATTACTGAAGAAGAAAGATTTAATAAAGTAATAAGTACATGGGATAATGCAAAAGCAGAAGTTCAAGCAGAACTAGAAGAAATCTCAAATACAGACGAAGATAACCCAATCTTCATGATGATGCATTCTAAAGCTCGTGGTAATATCTCTAACTTTACTCAAGTTGCAGGTATGCGTGGAGTAATGCAAAAACCAAATGGAGATCCAATTGAAATCCCAGTATTCTCTTCATTTAAAGAAGGTCTTTCAGTATCTGAATTCTTCTTATCTTCACATGGTGCTCGTAAAGGTAGTGCTGATACAGCCTTAAAAACAGCAGACTCAGGATACTTAACTCGTCGTTTAGTAGATGTAAGTCAAGACATGATTGTAAGAGAAGATGATTGTCATACAGATCAAGGTGTTGTAGTAAGAGACTTTATTAATGAAAAAACTGGTGCTGTAATCGAAGGATTATATGATAGAATTGTTGGACGTTTTGCTAATAAGAAAATAGTTCATCCAGAAACAAAAGAAGTTATAGTAGAAAAACTTGGATACATTACAGAAATTCTAGCAGACAAAATAATTGCCGCAGGAATTAAAGAAGTAGAAATACGTAGTGGTCTAACATGTGCTACTGTAAATGGTGTTTGTCAAAAATGTTATGGTAGAAACCTAGCAACTGGAAACATCGTTGAAATTGGAGAAGCTGTTGGAGTAATGGCTGCACAATCTATCGGTGAACCAGGAACACAACTTACAATGCGTACTTTCCATACAGGTGGAGTTGCAGGAGAAGAAGATATCACTCAAGGTCTTCCTCGTGTTCAAGAATTATTTGAAGCACGTAATCCAAAAGGAAAAGCAACTATCGCAGAAATAGATGGAAAAATCGTAAAAATAACTGAAGATTCTGGAAAATATAAAATAAATATCAAAAATGATGTAGAAACAAAAGAACATGTTACCAATTATGGAGCAAAACTTATTGTTTCAAAAGGTGATGTTGTATCTTGTGGGGATAAACTTACAGAAGGTGCTATAAGTCCGAAAGAATTACTAGCAGTAACAGATCCGATTACTACACAAGAATATATTCTAAAAGAAGTACAACATACATATCGTTCTCAAGGTGTTGATATTTCTGATAAACATATCGAACTTATCGCTAGACGTATGATTTCTAAAATAAGAATAATAGAAAGTGGAGACACTACTTTCTTACCAGGTTCACTTGTTAACTTCCGTGAATTTACTGATGGAAACAAGGAAGCAGTAATTGCCGGTAAAAAACCAGCATTAGGAAAACCTGTACTTTTAGGAATCACAAAAGCATCTTTAGAAACAGATTCATTCCTATCAGCTGCATCTTTCCAAGAAACAACTCGTATCTTAACAGATGCTGCTATTAAAGGAAAAGTAGATCCATTAGAAGGATTAAAAGAAAATGTTATCATAGGTAAATTAATCCCAGCAGGTACTGGAAGTAAAATTTATCGTAATGTAGATTATGACTTAGAAGAAGAGTTTGTTGACGAAGAACCACTTGATAAGTTAGAAGATGAATTAATGGAATAAGATACAACTCTTATTCCTTTTCATTGAAATATAAAAATAGGAGAATAGTTTTATGTTGAAGTTAAATAAAAAAGGCTTTGGACTCGCAACAATGCTTGCATTCATATGTGTATTTATAGTATTTCTATTAGTAGTAGCATTCTTAATATGGAATCTAAATAGAAAAACCAATTCAATCAATAGCGATTCTTTAGTAAATAATAATATTATTTATAATTATAATAACTAATAATTTAAAAATTATAAGATAAAAGTAGACATAACAAGTGATATGTCGTTAGTGTAGAATAAGTGTGGAGATTTAACTCCTAAAAAATAAGATTTATAATTTAATTAAATTTTATTATGTAAAG
>CANRNO010000003.1 GCA_947632065.1 uncultured Bacilli bacterium
TTATAAATTTCGTGTCTTTTTGTAGTGTCTATAATATCATAAAATTTTATTCTTGACAAATCTTAGAATGTCATATAACTTACTTTTTTTAAAGCATTACTATTTTTTTAACTTCACTTAGAGGAATAGTATCATTATCAAAAGTAATTAAGTAATTATTACTCTTAGCAATTAAACTTGTTTCATATACTTTATTAAAGGTTTCTATTCTAAGTGGAATATTAAAAGAATATCCTATACCATTAAATACCTTATTTAATACATCATCAATACTTTCTTCTTTTTTATCTTCTGGTATATCTTCTTTAGATACATAAGCAATTTCTTTATTATTTTTTATTTTTTTATTTATCTGTTCATGATAAATTTTAGGTAATTTTTTCAAAAAAATCCCTCCTTTTATAATATTTTATGAATTTACTAAATAAATCTTACAATTTTTTGGTATAATATATAAACAAGGAGAAATATTATGAGGAGAAATAAAATTGATTTGAGTATTATAATTAGTGTTTTATTATTTGCTTTTATTAGCATACTTACTATTTATAGTGCCTCTACTTATATTTCTAAGTCTGTTGGGAACTTAGCTCTTAAACAACTTATGTGGTATATAGTTGGTTTTGGACTTGTAATGCTCATTGTTAAAGTAAAGAATAAATTTATATATCAGTATACTTGGCTTTTGTATATTATTTGTAATGTCTTACTTTTAGCTTTACTGATTTTTGCAACTCCAATTAACAATAGTAAATGTTGGTTTACTATTCCTGGTATTGGTAGTTTTCAACCAAGTGAATTTATGAAGATAACTTTAATATTAACTTTTGGTATTATGATTGATAGGTTTAAAACTGATTATAAGAATCCTACGGTTAAAGAGGAATTTATATTTTTACTTAAAACTTTAGTTGTTTTACTTATTCCTTCTGTTTTAACATTTTTAGAACCAGATACTGGTGTTGTGATAATTTATTTTGTTATATATGCTTGTATGATGTTCTTATCGGGAATAAGGCTTAGATGGTTTTTAATTGTAGGTGGTATTTTACTTGGAGTAATAACCATTGTGTTTGGTAGTTATTTCTTAAATAAAGATTTGTTTATAAGTATGTTTGGTACTAATTTATTTTATAGACTAGAGAGAGTATTTTCTTGGGGTGAAGGAAGTGGATTACAACTTGAGAATGCTCTGGCGGCAATTGGTTCATCTGGATTTTTTGGATATGGATTTAATAATACTCCTATTTATTTTCCAGAGTCTGGAACTGACTTTATATTTGCAGTATTTGCATCTAACTTTGGATTACTTGGATCTTTCTTACTTATAAGTTTAATACTTTTCTTTGATATGAAACTTATAAATCTTTCTAAGCAGAAGATAGAAGCTACTGATAAATATGTTATTATTGGATGTGTTGGAATGCTTTTATTTCAACAGATTCAAAATATAGGCATGACTGTTGGACTTTTCCCAATAACAGGTATTACTCTACCATTTATAAGTTATGGTGGTTCTAGTCTACTTTCTTATATGGTTATAATAGGTATAATTATAAATATTATTATTGATAAACAAACTAGAAGACGTTATATGTAAAAAAGACAAATATTAATTATTTGCCTTTTTTATTTTTAATTATAAATTTATCTATGGATGCTAGTACGGCTGGTAATAGTAATAATATTATAAGTGTTGAACAAAGTGTTCCTTCTGATATTGTTTTACATATTTTTGCAGTTATTGCGGTTGACATACAACCTACTATAAGTGTTACTATTACTAGAATTGATGCACTAGTAAATATTGTATGAATAGATTTATTATAAGAGTTTGTAATAGCTTTTTTAATATTCATAGTTCTTCTTGATTCTAAATAATAAGAAGTATAAAGAATTGCATAATCTATAGTTGCTCCCATTAGAATACTTTGTACTATTAGGAGTGCTATAAAGTATACTGTTCCTCCACTAAATGATAATATTCCCATTGTTAGATATACTGCTGTTTGTATTAATAAAACTAATACTGTTGGTATGAGAAGTGATTTAAAAGTAAACATTACTACAATAAATATAAATATCATAGTCAAGACAGTTATAAAATCAAGTTCACTTTGGAATGTTTTATTAAGATTATATGACATAGGAGAATCCCCTATTAAATAAATATCTTTCTTATTTAATTTATCTTTTAAATTCTTTATAAAATTAAATGTTTTTTTAGATTCTAAATCTAAATTAGTATTTATTACTACTCTAGAATATTTCTTTCCAACAAGCTTTCTTTTAGCAGTCTTAATAGTTTTTTTAGCATCCACTATCTCACGTCTTCTGTTACTATCTATAAAGTCATCAAATCTTTTATCTTTTAAAATATCATTATTTAAATAGTTTATAAATTCTTCTATAGTAAGAGTCCATTTATTATTGTAAGAATTATTTGTTCCATAATAAATATATAATAAATCAATTAAATCTTTATCTACATCATTTGATAAAGTATATATAATTGCGAATATTTCACTTTTTGTATATTTAGTATTTTTAAGTGAATTATTAATAATACCATGTACTGTTTTTATTTTAGTTATTTTATCACTTGTAAAATTTTTATTATATTTAGGATTTGTAATAACGTTATTAACTAAGAAGTCTACAAATTCTTTATAAGATAATGATATAGATTTATTTTGATATTTTATTTCATATAGTGAATACAAAAGATTCATATTATCTTTATCTATATTAAATAATTTAGATAATTCATTTGATGAATAACTTATATTATTTAAAGTACTATTCATTATAGTATTAAGTAGATTCAAGTTATTTATAGTTTCATTGTTTAAATTATTTTTAAGTAATGAGTTATTTTTATTATTTAAAATAAATGTTACAAAGTCTTTTGGAGACATAGTAATAGTTTTTGTTTTACTTAAATAAAGACTATAAATATTTTTAACAGTATCTTTTGGTAAATTTAGAGCATTAGATAATTCTTCATATGAATAAGTTATATTATTAAGACTGCTTTCCATTACAAATTTTAATGTATAAAGATTCGTTAGAGTTTCTTGATTAATACTTTTTAGTTCTTCTTTATCTTTATTTTCTATGATGTAGTTTACCAATTCTAAAGGAGAAAGCTGCCAAGAAGATGTATTATTAGTTGTATAGTCTATTAAATTATAAATTTTATTAATATTTTTAGAATCTATTTTACTTCCTGTTAATCCTGAAAACATTTTTGATAAGTTTTCTACATTATATTTTGTAGAATCATTACTTTGTGATAATAAGTTGTTAAGTAGGTTAATAAAAGAAGAATCTAAATCATCTAAAAAGTTAGTACTTTCTTTTATTCCTAAAGTATATTGAGCAAATTTTTTTATTGTATATTCATTTTTATTTTCTTTTTCTAAGAAGTTTAATAGATATAATTGTTTTGTCATTTCTGGATTTATATTTAAAATTTTTGACATTGTATTATAATCTATTTTTCTATTTATTAAATCTTTATTACTAAAAGTGTTAAGTAAAGTTATTTTATCTTTTGTCTCTTTGTCTAATTCATTTGATAAATTATTTAAAACGAAATTAGAAAACTCCCCTACTGTAATTTTATTATTTATATTAGAAGTTGTTAGATAATATAAGTAAAGATCTTCTACTGTTTTTTTATCAATACCAAAAAGCTTAGATATTTCAGTTGATGTCATTTGTTTAGTAATTGTATTTTTATTTATAAAACTTGATAACATATTAATTTTAGAAATGGAGTTTTTATCTATACTGCTTGAATATTTACTATTTAAAATATAATTATTCATAAAGTTTATAAATTCATCTATTCTAATTGAATTATTTTTATTTAAAGAATTATAGTAAATTAATAAATCATCTACACTATTTTGATCTATTTCGAAAAGAGTTGATATTTCATTAGAATTTCTTTTTTGATTTACTAAGTTTTTATCTGTTAAGTTTTCTAATCTATCAATATCTTTTCTTATAGTTTTTGAAATATGTTTTTTCATTTCTTTATTTGTATATACATCACTTTTTATAAATTTTATAAGTTCATCAAAAGACATTCTTTCTTCATTTTTATTATAGTAATTATAATAAATTATTTTTAATAAGTAATCATCTATTGAAAAGTCATCTTTAAAGTCTTTTAATCTTTTCTTTAAGTTTTTATAAGTTAGTTTTTCATTGATAGTATTTCCATAACAAAGTACATCATTTACACCCTTATTATTATCTAATCCTCTACAATATTTAGAGATAATATCTTCATATTTATTATTATAAATAATAGCCATTTGATTATCTGTTTCAAATATACGACTTACATCATCTACTTCACTATCTGTATATAAAATAGTTAAATTACCTTTTAATAAGAAACTAATTATAAATACTGTTACAAATAGGAATATAGAAATATATCTAATATGATATGAATATTTACTTAACCAGTTTAAATGGAATGTTGGACTTTTCTTTTTAGTTTTATTAATTAATTTATCAAACATTAATATTAAAGCTGGTAGACATGTAAATATTGTAAATAGACTAAACATTACACCCTTGGCTAAAACAAATCCTAAATCACGTCCTATTGTGAAACTCATAAATACTAATGCAAGTAATCCAACTATAGTAGTTATTGAACTTGAAGAAATAGAACTAAAGGCTTTGAATAAGGCTTTTTTCATGGCTTTTACATTATCTTTTTCTTTCTCTTTTTCTTGTCTATATCTATTCATAAGCATAATAGAATAATCCATTGATAAAGCCATTTGAAGTATTGAACAAATTGAATCAGTAACACTAGATATACTTCCAAATATTATATTTGTACCTTTATTTAATAAAACTGCGATACCAATTGATACTAAAAACAAGAAAGCTTCTGCGACTGAGTCACACATAATAATTAAAATAACTAAAGCACAACTGACAGCAATTACTACTATATAAAATGGAAGAACTTCTTTATTTTCTTCGTTTATATCTCCACTTGTTGATATGTCATAATCTTCATATTTATCTAGTATTTTATTATAAAGTTTTGTTGCTTCTTTAGAGTCTGCACTAAACTCAGCAGTAATAACATATAATGTATATTTTCCTTTATTATATTCTTTACTATCATCATAGCTTACTTCAACATCATCTATATCTTTTAATTCTTCATATATTTTATTCTTTTTATTTTTATTTAAATTTTTAAACATAACATTAAGAGTACTAGTTTCTACACTACTAAACTCTTCTTCCATTATATCTTTACCAATTCTTACTTCACTTGTTTTTGGTAAATATTTCGAAATATCACGATTAATTTTAATGTCATCAAATAAAAATATACATCCAAATGACATTAATAATACTAAACCGAAAACTATATATCTATTATTTACTATGAAATCAGTAAGTTTTTTCATATAATCACCCCAGACCTAAAGTATTTTACTCTTATATTCAAAAAAAATTAATAACAAATTTATATACATTGTATAAATTTATACAAAATGTGACAAAATGTTCAAATTGTGCTATAATATTAAGTCGAGGTGTTGGAGATGAAGTTAAAAGGTGTGAATAAATCTTCTATTAAAACTATTAATTTAATAAAGAAGACTTTTGCGGAACTTATGGAAGAGAAAAAAGAAATATCTAGTATTACTGTTACCGAACTTGTAAAGCGTGCTGATATTACTCGTGGTACTTTTTATTCTCATTATGATAATATTTATGATATTGCGAATGAATTTCAAGAAGAAATATTAGAAAAAGTTTTAAATGATACAATAGATATTTCTACTAAAGAAGATTTACGTCTTTATCTTGAGAATATTTTTCAATATATAGATGATAATAAGATTATTTATTCAAAACTTCTTAAAAGTAATGAAGCTATACTTTTTATGCGAAGATTTGAAAAGAAAGTTTGTAATGCTTTAGTGAAAGTTTTACCTAATAAAAAGAATAAAGATTTAAATGTTTCTTTTTTTACTATTGGTACGATAACTTTACTTATTAAATATTTTAGAGGTGAAGTTAGTGAAAATTTTCTAGATATTAAAAATTATAGTATTAAACTTGCAGAATATATATTATTTGAAAGTTAAAAAAAATAAAGAATTTCTATTCTTTATTTTTTATATAATTCTTCATAAACTTCTTTTAATTGTTGTCCTATTTTTGATATATCACGATCAAGCGCTACTTTATAAGCTTCTTCTGTTAGTGACGGAAGTTTATTTTCTAAAATCTTTTTAATTTTACTTTCAAATTCTTTTAAAGTTTTTGCTTTATAACAGTTAACTCCATCTATTAACCAATCTTCAAATACGGGAATATCACGAACTAAAAGATTTTGTTTCATGGCACATGCTTCGATTGCAGGTATTCCTTCTGTTTCTTCTAAAGTTGGGAATAAATATAAGTTACAATCTTTTAAGGCAGAACGAATCATATCTTGTTCTACATAACCTGCGAATTTTAAGTTTGGAAGTTTAGTTTTTACAGCTTCTTTTACATTTTCTGTGGCTGCGGATAAAGGACTATGTCCAAACCAAATAAATTTATATTGAGGAAGTTTTTTTGCAAGTTTTACAAAATCTACTATTCCTTTTCTTTCTATATAAAGTCCTATTCCAACTACTATTTTATCTTCTTTACTATAACCATATACATTTCTAAAATCTAGAGGAGATTCTTCATCAGGTTTAAAATAATCTAATTCTATTCCATTTGAAATATCATAAATTTTTTTATTTTTTAGACCTTCATAACTTTTAAGAAGTCTTTTTGAATATGGTGTTGGTGTTACTATTACATCTCCTAGACTATAACATTTTATTAACCATCTTTTAAATAGTTTTGATGCTCTATCAGATAGAATAAAACTGTTTTTAAAATCTTCTTCTGTTGAATGAGCATGATATACTATTTTCTTTCCTTCTTTTTTGGCTTTTTTAGCAAGTACATATGATTTTACATAATAAGTATTTATATGTAAAATATCATAATCATCACTTGGGTCTGTTGTATATTCAACACCTGCACTTTCTAATGCTTTCATTTGATGTTTAATAGCTTTACCAAGGCCGCTTTTTCCAATTATACTTTGACCTTCTGCATATAAAAGTACTTTCATTTTATCACCTTCTATTATTTATTTTGTGTTTGATTATTTTGTGGGATTACCACTGTTTGAGTAGTAGGCTGTTGTACTGGCTGTTGTGGGGGTACAACTTGGACTTGAGCTTGTGGTGGAGTTGCTTGTTGAGGATTTGGTGTTACTGTTTGTGGTGTATTGCCCATTTCTGATGGTGGTACTATATTTATCCCACCAGCTAATTGTCCAGTTGGATTTGATTGTTGTACTGTCTGTTGGGGTGGGACTACTTTAATTTGTGCTTGAGGAGTAGTAACTTGTTGTGGTGGTATAACTTGTTGAGGTTGTTGTCCTATATTTGAAGATGAGTTTTTAACTGGCATTTTCTTATTTAATTCTTCTCTTATATTTTGTCCTGTTGTTAACTCTGCAGCACTCATTAATTCTTGTTTTTCTTCTTTTTCTTGTGTTGGTATTTTCTTTGCTTCACATTTTCCTGCTAAAAATATTAAACCTACAATTATTAATCCTAAAATAGGTATAGATATTACAAGTAACCAACCATTATTTATATATTCAATAACTTGTCCTACTTTAGGAATATTTATAAGATACACTCCTATTATTGTATCAGAAATAAGTGCTACTCTATCTGCTTTCTTGTTATTAGTTCCTTTTGTTTTATATTCAGCAACATCTGATTCAGCCACTTTTCCATTATCATCAGGTTTTGGCTGAGAAACTATATTATCTATTCTTCTTACTTTATATTTGTCATTGTCTTCTTTAAATGCTACTATATCTCCTCTTTTTAATAAAGCATATGTTTCCTTAGGTTGTAATATTAAAAGATCTCCTTTTTCTACATCACCTTTCATAGAATTATCATTTACAATAAATGGTGTGTATCCAAAAACAGATGGTAAATTATTAAAATCTGTAATTTTTTCATATGCTAGTATAACACTAACTATAAAGTAAGGAATTAATATTATTAATAAAAGAATAGAAAAAAACCAACCTAATTTCTTGGTAAAACTTCTCTTTTCTTTCATATTTTCACCCTCTTTATCGTACAAGTTAATTTTATCATGTAATAAAAAAAAGTACAAATAGTTTGTATTTTTTGTGTCTTTAATATGTCTAATTATATAATTTGTAATTTAAAAAAACAAGATATATGTTAAAATTATATTAGGAGGCTATTATGAATAATATAGAATTAGAAAAAGAGACTGCTCCATCTATGGAAAATTTAAAGGCTTCTTTAGTGTTTGTAGTTTTAACTATTGCAACTGAGTATATTTCTGATGTTTTAGCAGCTGATATTTTAACAAAGTGTAAATCATCTGAAATAACTTGTAAAGTTTTAAATATGGCAGCAGATATATTACCTACTTTATTTGGTACTATTGCAATATTTTTATTGGAACTTTGTATAGTAATTGATATTTTAAGATTGAAAGGTAAAATTAGAAGTTTAGCATTTATTATTGTTTTAATTTCTCTTCCATTTATTTATATTTTATTGCATGGTATATTAAATAGTATTAATTTATTTGCATAAGAAAAAGGAAATTTATATTTCCTTTTTTATTATATAATTATTTTTTCTTTGTAGTAGTCTTTTTTGTTGTCTTTTTTGTTGTAGTTTTCTTTGCTGGTGTTTTTTTTGCTGTAGTTGTTTTCTTAGCTGCTGGTTTTTTTGTTGTTTTACTAGCAGTTTTTTTAGTTGCAGGTTTTCTAGTAGTTGGTTTTTTTACTTCTGCTTTTTTTGTAGTGGTTTTTCTTGTTGTAGTTTTTTTCTTTGCTGGTGTTGTTTTCTTAGCTGCAACTGTAGTAGTCTTCTTAGGTTTTACACTTACAGGTTTAACAGATTCTTTCTTTTCCACAGCTTTTGTTGATACTTTTCTCTTTCTTGGTGCTGGTGCTGTATAATCTTTATAATTAAGAACAGCTCCATAAAAATAATAACATGGAATAAGAATTATAATTACATTTATGATAATATCTGCTAATTCTAAACTAACATATGACCATGTAGAAATTTGCATTAATATTAATATGAATCCACAAACCATTAGTAATACAGAATGTTTTGGTCTATCTGCGAAAATAACTCCTAATAGTCCACCTAAAATATTAACTCCATAAACTCCATAAAGAATAAGTAATCCTCCTAATGCTCTTGTTGCTTCTTCTTGTGATAAAGCTGGAATATTATTTTTTGACATTAAAAGTATTACTATCCCCAAAATTGAAAGTAAACCTAAAATTATCTCTAAAGTTCCTGTAACTAATAAAATCTTTTTACCTCTTGCTTTCATCTTTTCAACTCCTTCTTACTATACATAAATTTAACATAGTTGACTTAAAAAGTAAAGTAGTTATGTAGAAATTTGTCGAATATTTTTGTAATAGTTGGTCTTCATTTTACATATTATTTAGGGAGGAGATAGTTATGAAAAAAGTTAAAACAAGATTAGTTCTAAAGAAAAAAGTAAAAAACTTTATTAGTCGTTTTATGATTACTATTATTTTTCTACTTGTAGCATTAATTTCAATAAAATATGATGAAAAATTTAAAGATATTATAAAAAAGAATGTGTTTGAAGAAAGTCTTAAATTTACTAAAGCTAAATCTGTTTATCAAAAATATTTTGGTAAATTTTTATCTATTGATAAAATTATAAAAGAAGATGAAGAGGTTTTTTCTGAAAAGCTTAAATATGAAAAATCTCATGTATATAAAGATGGTGTTAAACTTAGTGTTTCTAAAAATTATATGGTTCCTTATTTAGAAAGTGGTATTGTTGTATTTATTGGAGAAAAAGAAGGATATGGTAATACTGTTATTGTTGAAGGTGTAGATGGTGTTGCAGTTTGGTATTGTGATGTAGATAGTTCAAATGTTAAGATGTATGATTATGTTGAAAAAGGAAATCTTCTTGGAGAAGTAAAAGATAAAAGTCTTTATTTGGTATTTCAAAAAGAAGATAAGTTCTTAGATTATTCAAAATATATTTAAATATATCTACATTAGTCCTTTTGTATTTTTAGTTGCTTTTATATCTATATTTATAGCTGCTTTTATGCCATTTATAATTATAATGATTTTACTTTTTGTTCATGAGATCGGACATTTTCTTAGTGCTTATTTATTAGGTGTTGAAGTTTTAAAAATTTCTTTTTATCCATATGGTGGTATTTCTAGTTTTAAGATGGATTTTAATGATAATCCTTTTAAAGAGTTTATTATTTTAATAATGGGTCCAATATTTCAGTGTATTGCTTATTTTATACTTATTAAAATTTCTTTTTTTTCTAATTATATAGAAATTATAAAAGTGTATCACTTCTCTATTTTATTTTTTAATCTTCTTCCAATTTATCCACTAGATGGTGGAAAACTTTTAAATATATTATTTAATTTAAAATTATCTTTTAGAAAAAGTTTTTTATTTTCTATATATTTTTCTTATATAATAGTTTTTATTATTTTTATAATAATTTTTCCTGATTTTTTTAAAATTAATACTATACTTATGATAATATTACTTTTATATAAAATAAATGATGAATATAAAAAGAAGCATTATTATTTTGAGAAATTTCTTTTAGAAAGATATTTAAATAATTATCATTTTAAAAAAACAAAAGAAGTTAAAAATATAGGTGAATTTAGAAAAAGATATAATCACTATATAAAAAAAGATAATATTTATTATACAGAAAAAGATATATTAAGAAAAAAATTTAATTCTTAATATATCTTTTTATACAAAAAAAATGGTGGAGCATAGCGGGATCGAACCGCTGACCTTCACGGTGCAAACGTGACGCTCTCCCAGCTGAGCTAATGCCCCATCAACAATTAAAATTATAGCAAGTTTTTCTTTATTCGTCAAGTTATTTGTAAAAAAAAGAATACTTAATCTTCTGATTTAGGTATCTCTTTTTTATTTTCTTTTATACTAACTGGTTGGACACTATCTGTAAGACAAATATTACCTTGCTTATATTCATATAATATTTTTTCCCAGATTTGAGATTCTATAACTCTTGCATTTTTTGGATGAACTAAATATCTTAATTTTAATTCTACATGAGTTCCTACCATTTTTGTATATACAATTGGTTCGTAATTATTAAAATATACTCTATAACTAAATATTAAATTTTTTATTTGATTTTCCATTCTTTTTGGCACATTTTTAATTGTGTCTATATTATTAACAATCTTATATACAGTATGCCTTGCTTCTGTTATATCTCCATCTAGACAAAGTGGTATATCTATTTCTTGCCAAATATAAGTAAATCCTTTGGTGTAGTTTTTTAATGGTTCGGTAAATACTACTGAATTAGGAAAATTTATTATTACTCCTGTTGATTGTCCTGAAATATCATCTCCATTTACTTCTAGAACTTCAAAATTTAATGCTTTAAGATTTACTACATCACCTTTTATTCCTTGTATTTCTATTCTATCTTCTATAGCAAATACTTTCTTTATTTTTATAAAAATTCCACAACAAAAGTTTAAAATTAAATCTCTTAATGCTAAGGCGATTGTTGCGGATAAAAGACTTATAAGAGTCATGAAACTTTTAATATAATCACTCCATATACATATTACTACTAATATTTCTACAAAGGTCATAAAGTTTTGAAGTTTTTTATTAAAAGAAAATTCTTTCTTTCTATTATCAACTTTTTTAATAACTATCATTCCTATTTTTTTTATTATAGAAAAAATAATTATAGTGATTATAGTACTTATTATTAAATAAGTATACATTGAGTCTATACCTATAACTTTACTAAAATATTTACTAAATTCTTGTATTACATCCATAACATTCCCTACTTTCTATCCTAATAATAATATAATTCCAAATACACATAATACTATTAATAAACTTATTGTTATAGTAACTAAATAAAATTTAAATTTATCTAAGCTTTCATCTGTTTCTGTTGAAACTTGTTTTTTTGTTTCTGGTTGTTTTTCTTTAAAAGTACTTCTTACCTTTTCTACTTCTGTTTTTAATTGTCTTGAACAACCATCTGTAATATTTATGAAAGATACTGTATCATTATCATTATTTTTTAATGTACAATTATAATTATTAACATTTTCTATTATTTTAAAAGATAGATTACCACTCATTTTTGAGAATTCTCTAACTATATTAAATAATACATTATTTTGAAAACTTTCTGTATTTTGAAATCTCATTGCATATACAATTCTTTTATTTAAACCTGTGGTACTAACTACTGTACTACTACAAATTTTATTTTCTTTATCCATATGAAATTCTACGATTACTCCTGATTCTTTTAATATTGTATTTAATACATTATATACATAATTCTTATAAATATCCTCTATTGAAACTTGTTTAATTGGTGCTTTTTGAGGTAGAACTGAAGGTTGCTTCTTTGATATTTCTTCTGTTTGTTTTTGTGTTATTACTTGTCCTTTTTCATTTATAGGATATTTTTTTCCAGTTGAATCACTAACAAGAAAATTATTTTCAATATGAGCTTTAGAATTTGTTTCTGGATCTTTTAGTTCAATGACAAAACCGCTGTCATTGACAGCGAATATATCTTTTGTTCTAGGATTTTGAAAGTATCCTTCTTTAGTTAATTTTAATTCTTCTTCTGTTTTAGGATCAACAAGTGGTATTACTTTAGGACCGCTTAATTCGTAGGAATCTTTCATATAATCTCTCCTTATTAGCTAAAGTTAAACATTAGCCATTCTGGTTTTATTATTAATAATATACCAATAATTAATAAAAGAACTCCCCCTATTAAATGTGAATATTTACTATATTTAGTAGATATTCCTGTTAATTTCATTGTTGTCATTGCGATTATAAATATGATTAAATCATCTAGTAAGAAAAATAATATATAGATTAATGTATAAATAAATGACATTATTGTAGATACTTCATTAATTGATAATATTTCTGTGAAAACAAGTGGTAGTCCAGCAGAACATGCTAGTTCTATAATATTTACTGATATAGCCAGTGTTATTACTCCTAGGAGTGCTAATAAAAGACTTTTCTCTGATGTAAATTTTTTGATTTTAGAAAATATTTGTTTTCTTTTTTTATCATCTACTACTTCACATCCTGAGTCTTTTTTTCTTGATTTTAGATAATTATAAAGATTTATTCCACCACCAAGTATTGCAACTATTGCAATTATATTTCTAAGTAATATAGATGTTGAGATAGTAGTTGTAATTTTAAATATTGAAAACATTATTATTAAATACATAAGTGCTGATGTTAATAAGAATGTTCCTCCTAAAATCCACATTTTTTTTCTATCTTTCATACCTATTAAAGTACTAATTAAAAATAGTAATACCCACATAGCACATGGATTAAACCCATCTACTAATCCTATAAGAATAGCTGCGATAGGAATAGATACTTTTAAAACATTCACTTTTCCTATTAAAGGTACATTAATTATTTTATCTGAGCTGTTTTTGGATTTTTGACTAGTAATATTTACTTTTTTATTATTTTTTACTTGAGATACTATATCTTCTTCTGGATTATCTATAACTTTTTTTATTGTATCTTCTATATCTTTTTTATTAACATCTGAATACCCTTCAAAAAAGTGTTTTCCTATTACGGTAAATGGTACTCCTGATGCTTTAGTATTTAGTGCATCAGCTACTTTTTCCATTAATCTTTGATTAGAGAAATTATACCATACTTCATACTCTTTTATTTTTAAATCATCTTTATATTTATCTTTAATTTCATCTAGAAAAACTTCTTCTTGAGCACAATGTGGGCATCCATCTCCATGAAAGAAATATAAAGTAGTTTTTTCTTTTGCTTCAACATTCAAAGAAAATGTTAAAAAGCAGAATAGCGCAACTAAAGTTAATTTCAAATATTTCATTTACTTTTCACCTAACTCTTCTATTAAATCTATTATTTTTTCTTTTTTTATTTCTCCTGTTAATCTTTTTAGTTCTTTACCATTATCATCAATAAAAATCATAACTGGTAAAATATCTTTTGGATTATATTTTTTTACTTCTTCTTCATCCATATCATAATCCAAATTTATAATCTCTATGTTTTTTTCTTTTTCTATTTCATTCCAAACTTTATTCATTACTAAACAGGCACTACACCATATAGCATTTATTTTAATTACTTTCATATAATTCCCCTAGTTTTTTTATTATTTCTTTTAATTCTTTTATAAAAGTCATTATATCGCTTTCTGTTGTTAAATGTGAAAGACTCATACGAACACTGTGAAGGGCACGTTCTTCATCTTTTGTGATAGCAAGAACTGAAAGAGATGGAGATGAAGTACTTGTTGAACATGCTGTTTGTGTTGATATAAAAATATCTTTTTCTTCTAATGCATGTAGTAATGTTTCTGGTTTTATTTTATCAACACTTATATTAACAATATGTGGTATTGAATATTCATTACTGTTTATTTTTACTTCTTTGATTTTTTCTAGTTCACTTTTTAAAAGTTTTGATAATTTATTTACATATTCTATATTTTCTTTTTGATGTTCTGTTGCAAGTCGTAGAGCTTTAGCAGTTGATACTATTAATCCTATTGCTGGTGTTCCACTTCTAAAAACAGTAGTTGATTTTCCACCATGGATTAAAGGATCAATTGCAACTTTTTCTTTTTTAATTAATCCTCCTACTCCTTTTATACCGTAAAACTTTTGAGCAGAGAAACTTGCAAGATCAACATTTGTTAGGTCTACTTCTTCTTTTCCAAGACTTTGAGTAATATCACAATGATAGAATGTTTTTGGATTGCTATGAACTACTTTAGCAATCTCATTTATATTTTGAGATACTCCTACTTCACTATTTACACTAGCAATACTTACAAGGATTGTATCATCTCTTAATAAACTTTTTAGTGAATCTAAATCTACTTGTCCTTTTTCATCTATGTCTACAAAATCTACTTCAAAACCATTATTTTGTAAATAAGAAATAGGTGCGATTACAGATGAGTGTTCAAGTCTTGATGTTATTATATGTCTACCACGATTTCTAAAATGAGCACATATTCCTTTAATAGCAGTATTATTTGACTCACTTGCTCCACTTGTATAAATTACTTCACTAGGTTTTACTTTTAAAATGCTTGCGATTTGTTCTGTTGCAGCATCTATTAATTTTTTTCCATTTACTCCTAAGTAATGATGTGAATTAGGATTTCCTATAAAATTTCTTGTTGTTTCTATAAAACTTTCTAATACTTCATCATTTACTGGAGTGGTTGCTGAATAATCTAAATAAATCATGTTATCACCACTTTTCTTTTAAATTATACCAAAAAAATGAAAGACTATCTAGTCTTTCTTATTAATTTAATACTTCTTCTGTCATTTCTTTTTCTGTAAGTACTATTTTTATAAATTTAACTATATTAAATACTATAATAAGAGCAAGTACTGCCCATATAAAATTTACCCACCAAGGAGTTGCGGTACAAATTTGTGAAAAAGTATAATGTGCAAAATTATCACAAGATGTAGGCATCTTTATTCTATCTTTAGTTAAATAATAAAAAATAAAATAAATAATTTCTATATAAAATATTTTCATTCCTCTTTTAGTATGAAATGATACATATTGTGAATCTTTTTTCATTAAATATACATATGGTGCACAAATATATGAAAGTATAGCCCATCCTTTATTATTTTCTATTTCTTCTTCTGTAATATTAATTCTATTTTCACTTTTCGATTTAAAAAGAATCTTATTTATATTTTCTATTTTTAATTTGTTCTTATTATATCTTTTAGAAAATTTTCTATTTTTAGTTTTCTTAATAGTATCTTTATTTGATGATGAGACACTCATAATAATAGGATCTACTTTTTCTAATAATTTAGCTTTTTTTATAATATTTTTTTGTGAACTTTTTATCATTACTGATTTATTTTTTTTAGTAGTTTTTCTTTTGTTCTTTTTAGTAGTTTGTTTATTTTTTACTTTAGCAGTTGTCTTTTTCTTTGTTTTAGCATTAGTTATTTTTTTCTTTTTCTTATTCAACTTCAACACCCTCTTTTTATAAAAGTCATAAATTAGTTCATATTATAGCACTAAAAATTAATTTTGTTAATCATTTTTTTAAATAATATGTTTTTTTCAAATAAAAAAGTACTTTAATTTAATAAAATACTTTAAAATAATGTTAAAATTTCTGAAATTATACCTACTGTTGTTCCTATTGTATAAAGGAGTGCTAGAATAGCAATGTTTTCTTTCATATTTTTATTTGTTTTAAATAATACTATGAGTGCTACTCCACTACCTGTTAAAAGTCCCGATAAAAGGGAGGCAAAATCTATAATATTATTTAAATATAATTGAGTTATCATAACACTTGATGCACAATTCGGGAAAAGTCCTACTAGACTTGAAATGAATGGAGAGAAAATACTACCTTTTAAGAATATTTTGGATATATTATCTTCTCCAAATAAATATATTACTGAATTTAGGACAAATGTAATTATGAAAATAAATATTATTATATTAATTGTATGCTTTATAGCAGATATAAATATACTTTCTTTTTCACAATGACAATGTTCGTCATGACAAAAATGTTTTATATTATTTTTTGTTATTTTATTTTGTCTTTTTAATAACCAGTCTATTACTATTCCAAAAAGAATTCCTATTATTACTTTAGTTAATAAAATTAAAAGTATTATTTTTATATTTACTCTTTGAGATAATAAGATAGGTAACATTTCATCTGATGTTGATAAGTATATAGCAATTAATGTTCCAAGTGTTATTATTCTAGTTGCATAAAGATTAGTAGCAAGAACTGAGAATCCACATTGAGGGATTGCTCCTAGAATAGAACCTATTACTGGTCCATATTTTATAGTATGTTCTATTTTTTCTTTACTTTTTTTTGTTATTTTATGTTCAATGTATTCAATAATTAAAAATGCAACAAACAAAAAAGGAATTAATTTTATTGTATCAATAAATGTTTCAAAAATAATTCCTTTCATAATTTTCATCCCCTTTTATTTTTTATCTATCATTATTAATGGTACAAACATTTCTTCTTCTGTTATTCCTGCAGGCATAGGTTTTTCTTCATCGTCTTGATTATATGTAAAATATTTATCATTTATCGCAACTGCGACATAATCACCAATAGGTTCTTCAAGTAATGAATGATCTGTTCCTGTTCCAAAAATATCTTTTGATTTAGCTTCATTTTTAGAAATTAATATAAAATCATTTACAAAATATTTTATAAATATTTGTTCAAAGTCTAATTTTTTGCCTTCTTTAATAAAGAAATGACATGCTCTTGGTTCAATTAAAGGCTCTTCTTTTAATAAATTATATACTGCTTTATAATGATTTAGAGGAACTGGAGTTGTATTTAAATATCCATGATCAGACACAACAAATACAACAGTATCATTTAGTTTCTTAGTAAATTTTTCTATTTCTCTATTAATTTTTTTAATTTCTTTTTTAACATCTTTATTATCATAACCATTTACTTTTACTAAATCATCTAATTCATTATAATCTGCATAAATATATTTTTTACCTCTTTTTTCTAATGTCTTTTGTATTCTTTCTAACAAATCAGATAAATCTTTATATTTTCTACCTTCTTCTTTTCCAAATTCGAAGGCTTTTACTTTTTTATCTTTATCAGAATTAATTATATTAACTATATTTTTATCTTCTGTTTTTTTGGCTTTTTTCAATTTTATCTTTTCGTTTATTATACCGTGTTCAATAGGATTAAGTCCTGTTTTAAGACTTGTATTTGAAGATAGTTTACTAGCAGGAAAAGTAGAACTTAATTCATCTATTTTATTACAGCGTAAAAATGAAGAATCTTCTAAATTATTTTTAATACTATTTGCAGACATACCTCTTATATTTATAACTACAACATTCTCATATTGTTTTTGTTTTAGTTTTCTATTTAGGTTTTCAAGTATTTCATGGTATGTTTCAAATCCAAAATAATTTAAAATTGTATTTGTAAAGTTTGTTAAGCAGTGATCATAATTTGCGAATGTTTTTCTCATAGTCTTTTCCTCGATTCAATATACTATTTCATTTATAATATACCATAAATTAATAAATATGTAAAATGTCAAAAAAAAGAAATTAAATAAATTAACTTCTTTTTTGATTTAAATTAGTTAAATCTTTTTCTTACTGAATAAGCTATTCCACATCCACTTGTGATAACTAAACTTAGTAATAGATATAAGTTGATATCAGCAGTATCTGGGTTTGCTTCATCTTTTTTCTCTTCTGTTGTTTGTGGTTCAACTACTTCTGGTTTATGATTTTCATTATAAACTTCCATAGCTGCTTCTTTGTCTTCTTCAGTAAATGCAGCAGTTGGTGAAACTGTACCAGATAAAGATTCATCAATTACTAATTGAACAGTACTAGCATGAAGTCTAACTATAATTTCTTGATAATTATCTCCATCCTCTCCATTCCAGTAAATAGTTGCTGTTTTAGTTATAATTGCATTTTCACCATTTTGTTCAATTTCAGCTTTCATTTCTTCAGCAGTAAATGGAATCCATAAAGTGTAATCATTATGTTGTCCATCGGCTGTTGCTGTAGTACATTCATCTCCGTGATCATTTGTATAGCCTCTTTTCCAACAAACTGTACTAACATCAGAATCAGGTGCTTCTACTCCAACACCAAACCAAGCAGTATCTCCTTGTGGTCTGTTAGCATTACCAACTGTTTTATCAACAACTACTAAATTAGTGTTTTCGATATCAAATGTTGTTGTCCTTTCATTAGTAGACTTTTTAGCAGCGTTATAATTTTTAGTTGGTCCTGTTGTTGTAATATCATTGACGTCTTTTAATTCAAGTGCTGATACTGAAGGCATAACCATAAATGCTGCCATTGCGATTACCGCAATCATCATAATTTTTTTCATATTATCACCTTTCTTTTTTTGTTGACTTTTCAACAAATTCTCTCCTTTCTTATCTTTATTATATAATAAGAACCCCCCCCCATGTCAATATTTTTATCAACAGCTGACTAGGGGTATTTACAATTCATAAAATATTACACTCTCCAGTCAATTAAACTTTCAATCATATCAACATCGAATACTGGAATATCTAATTTTTCTTTTACATCTTTTCTTTCTCTAAATGAATCATCTATGAAAATAGATTTTTCTTTTTTGATATAATCACTTTTTAATTTATCATCTTCTATGTTAATTATATCTGTGAATAAATCAATGGACAATTTATATTTTTTTAAACTATTATAAATATCATCCTTATGTCTTGTTAATAAATATATGTTTTTATTTTTATTTACTAGTTGATATAAAAATCTTATAGCATCTATATTTAATTTTCCTTTATTAGTAATAGTATCATCAAAATCTATATAAACATTTTCATATTCGTAATCTATTTTATATCTGTTTACAAATGCTCTATCTACTATAATACTATAATTATTTTTTATTATATCTAAATTACCATTTCCCCACATGTTATAAAGTGTTAAAAGTGGATAATTAATTCCTTGATTTCTAGATAATCCCATTGTTCCTGGAATACGTGGAGACACTTCCAAAAGTTTATATTTATTTTGATTATTTTTTTTCAATTGAAAAAACCAGGCTCCATTAAAATCAAAGTATGAATTTATTATATTAGCAATTTTTGTTACTTCTTTTGGTATTTTATGTTTTGTTGATCTAACACTAATACCAGTTCTTATTCTATCTCTACTTCTAAATGATATTGACTGTAATTTTTTATTTCTATCTGTAAAACAATCTACTGTGTATTCTTCATTGGCTAAATATTCACAAATAATCATATCTTCATTATTATTAAGTAAAAATTTTAATTCTTCTTCTGTTTCTACTTTATACGAAGCTTCTGCTCCTTGTCCTTTGTTTGGTTTTATAAATACTGGGTATGATTCTACTTCTTCTATATTTTTAAATGTTTTTGGAATAAAATCTTCACTTTTCATTCTTTCATATGTTTTCTTTTTTGATCTACAAGTATTAACTGTATCTTTTGATGATGTTACTATTTTTGCTTTTATTTTTTCTTGATTATTGGTTAAGTATACTTGAACTTTATCCATAGCTGGATAAATATAATCTATTTTATTTTTTTCAATATATTCATTTAAGTAATCAATAAAATTTTCTTCGTTGAATAATGGAAAATCAATATCACAATTTTTATATATGAATTCACTGTGATCACTTGTACTATTTCCTCCAAAAACATTTACAAATTTTGAATATTTTAGAGCATTATTTATCTCAAACGCTATTTCTGATCCTGACGGAAACAATAATACATTATATACTTTTTTCATTTTTGCCTCTTTCTTTTAAAAAAGTTGAAAATACTTTTCTTTTGATATTTTTCCTTTAATAATTTTATTAATTCCTCTTCTCCTATTAAATTAGTCTCTCCTATTACTTCTACTGTATTTACTACTCCTTTATAATCTATTGAACAAATTGGATCAGTAGTTAAGAAATATAAAATTTCATCTTTAACAATAGAATCATTTGTATTGTATTCTACTTCTTGACCATTTATATATATTTTAAGATTTTTAAAAGATCTTGCTCTTAACTCATCTGGATCAACTCTAAGACTCATAACATTTTTATTAATATCAGAAAATACTATTTTAAATTTATTTTCTTTCAAAAGAGTTCTTATATTAATTTTATTATCTTCGCTAAATCCCATTCCGTCATCGAAAAAAACTGATGTATTTAATATCATATCATGATTTATTATATTAAATAAGTCATACTTACCTGTTTCAGTTGTAAAACTTCTTTTACTATAATTATATAGTTTTTCTAATTCTTCTCTTTTTTTACTATCTTGAATTTCTTCATAAATAAGTAAAAGTCCAAATAATATATATGGTTTAATTTTTACTTTATCAATACAAAGTCTAGCAAGTGCATATGGAATATTTATTTTTCCATCTACTACATATTCTTTGGCTTCTGGGAATATTTTTAGAAATTCATCATCTTTTATATTTTTATATAAACTAAGGGCTGGTAATAAATCGAAATGATATCTAATTAAATTATTTTCATTATATCCAGATGTATTTTTAGCGTTTTCTCTTACTCTAAAACAAGCTAGTTTTTCTTCATAAATATATATTTTATGTTTAAGAGAAAGTTTTATCCATCTATATAAATCCGGAATAGCTCCTAATCCATTTGCATATAAATTTTCTTCTTTTTGCACTTTTGTTCTTAACATGACACTTGGGTGGCATAAACAATTACCATTATAGAAAAAATGATTCAAAAATTCATATCTACTTTTATCTTTGATATTGAAATTAGTATATGTTTTTCCATTATTACTATCTATTTCTTCTCCCTTTTCGTTTATTAATTTTATCCATGTAAAACAAGCAGCAACTTCTTTATGATTGTCCATATATTCTACTTGCTTTTTTAATTTTTCTTTTTCCCATTTATCATCACAATGGGCTATACAAAAATATTCTCCTTTAAGTTTGTTTATTAAATTAGGTTCTATAATACCACCTATATTTTTTTTATGACGTATAGCTATAATTCTTTTATCTTTCTTGGAATATTTTTCAATTATATCCCAACTATTATCTGTTGAGCAATCATCTATTATGTAGCATTCAAAGTCTTTTAGGGTTTGATTTAAAATACTTTCAATACTTTCTTTTAAAAAATTCTCATGATTATATGAAGTTAAAACAACACTAACTTTTGGCATAATTTTTTCCTTTCGTTTTCATAATTATTTTTATTTTATCTACTATAAAATCTACATCTTCTTTTTTTAACCCATTATAAAGTGGTAGACACAAAACTTGAGATGATATTTTCTTAGCAACAGGTACTTTTGTATCTTTATATTTTTCTTTATAGCATCCAAACTCTGGTACAATAGGATAAAAATATTTTCTAGTATAGATATTATATTTTTTTAAAAACTTATACACTTCATCTCTATTCTCAATTAATATTGGTAAGTAAGAATAATTATAATTATAGTCTTTATATAAGTTTTCTGGTTCAAAAAATTTTATTCCATTTAACTCTTTTAAAAGTTTTCTATAATATAGGGTTATTTTTTTTCTTTCTTCAATTAATTTATCAATATGTTTTAAATTTATAAGCCCCATTGATGCTTGAAACTCATTCATTTTAGAGTTTCCTCCAACAAAGTTAATTGTTTCTTCTCCTTCAATACCAAAATTCTTTAAAGTCTCAAATGTTTGTTTCATTTTTTTATCATTATAAATTAATGCTCCACCTTCTATTGTATGGAATATTTTAGTAGCATGAAAGCTTAACATAGAAACATCTCCATAGTTAGATATTGCTTTTCCTTTATAATTCACACCAAATGTATGTGCTGCATCATATATAACTTTCAAATTATGACGTTTGGCAATTTCTTCAATACGCTCTATATTACACATATGTCCATAAACATGGACAGGCATAATAGCTGTGGTTTTATCTGTTATTAAATCTTCTATTTTGTCCTCATCTATTGTTAAATCACTTTCTTTTATATCACAAAATACCGGTGTTATATTATTTAATGTTAGTGAATGTGTAGTTGATGCAAAGGTAAAAGGTGTTGTGATTACTTCTCCTTTTAATTCTAATCCTTTAATAGCAGTATCTAAAGCTGAATGTCCGTTAACTGTTAGAGTAATGTTATCAGCTTTTAAATATTCTTCTAAACTTTGTTCAAATTTTTTATGTATTGGTCCATTATTAGTTAACCATTCATTTTCCCATATTTCATCTAAATAGTTTTTAAATTCTTTTTTTGATGGCATAAATGGTTTTGTAACAGTATATAATTTTTTCATGGTGTTTTTCCTCTCTTTACTTTTAATAAAATTTTACCCAAGTATAATGTGCTTTTCTATCTTCATATTTTGGTATTTCCATATAATCACCAAATCTTTGTCTTAACATTTTATCAGCATCATTAGGTCCATAAAATTTTCTTCCTTCAAATTCATATTTTTTTAGTGGGAAAATTGTATCTTTATCTACTCCATCATAGTATCCTAATATAAACCAATATACTTCTTCATTATCAGAAGAAAACATAGATTTTAATGATGCTTTAAAGTATTTTGGATATAGGCTTAATTTTTTACATATTTTTTCTTTATATGAAATCAAACCACTTTTATATACTCTATCTTGATAAGTTAAATAATGAAAATACCTAAGTTTTTCAGCATCTTTTTTCTTGATTTTATCAATACGATATATGTCAAAATTAATTCCTCTATATTTATATTTATTATCGTTTGGAAAAAGTTTTGAATAAACTTCACTATGTGTATCTCTAATTCGTGACCAATAAGGCCAATATATCGGATCGTTTTCTTTATCATGAACTATAATATCTTCTGGTAAGTTTTCTCTTAATACTTTAAGAGCTTTATCATATTCTTCCCCAAATAAGAAAACATCAAAATCATCATCCCAAGGAATAAATCCTTTATGTCTAACCGCACCAATCAAAGTACCATAACTCATCATATATTTAATACCATTATCATCAAGTATTTTTAGTATTATATCAGCCATTTCTAATAATCTTTTTTGAACTTTTTTTATATCCTCAATAGGATATTCTTTAGTAGTTTTAAAATCCAACTGTTTTTTCATTATATTACCTCCAAAAAACTTTTATAATTTAATCATTTATATTTTTATTTTATCAAAATTACAAAAAAAAGTCATCAACTAAATATAGTTAATCTAAAAAATATACAGATTACAATTTTTACAACATACTTTAATTAATTTGAAGTTTGAATTGGTATATGTTATAATGACTTATATCGAAAGTGAGATGATTATAAAAATTATGGAAAAAGTATTTTTATTCGATTTAGATTCGACAATTACAAAAGAAGAAATATTACCAAGGATTTCTAAATTGATTGATAAAGATAAAGAAATGGAAATGTTAACTGAAAAAACCATGATGGGTGAAATGTCATTTGAAGAAAGTTTCGGATTAAGAGTAGATATATTAAAAGATTTACCTATTGAAGATGTTTCTGATATAATAGCAAATATAAGTTTAAATGAAAAATTAGTTAAGTTTTTACAGGAACATAAAAATAATTGTTATATAGTAACTGGTAATTTAGATGTCTGGATAAATAAATTAATGAAAAAAATCGGAATGGAAAATAATTATTTTTGTTCTAAGGCTAATGTAAAAAACAATAAACTTATAGGAATTGAACAAATAATAAAAAAAGAAGATGTTGTTTCTAAATTTGACGAATTTTGTATTGCTATTGGGGATGGCAGTAACGATAGAAAATTACTTGAAAAATCTGATATAGGAATAGCTTTTGGTGGGGTTAGAAATGTTGCCCCTGCTTTATTAGAAATATGTGATTATGCTTTTTTTGATGAAGATAAATTATATTGTTTTTTAGGAACACTTATAAAGGAGTAAAATAATTATGGATAATAAGACTGTTATTATCTCTTGCGCTGGAATGGGCAAGAGATTTGGTAAAAAAATGCCTAAAGCTTTAATAGAAGTAGATGGTAAAGCAATGATTATTAGAACATTGGAATTATTGGATGAAGTAGATGATGTTAGAGTTGTAGTTGGTTATAAAGCAAATAAAGTAATAGAAAAAGTAAATTCATATCGAAAGGATGTTACTTTTGTGTTTAATCATGACTATACTAATAATGGTACAGGTGCGAGCGTTTCACTTGCGATGAAATATGCTAAAAAATTTATTTTAACCATAGATGGAGATATAATTATACATCCTGATGATATGAAAAAGATTTTGAATATGGATACTGAATTTGTGGGGGTTTGTTCTATTTCAACTGATGAGCCAGTATTAACAATAACTAAAAATGGAAAAGTATTAGGTTTTTCTAGAGAAAAAGGAAATTTTGAATGGACAGGTGTTACTTTACTAGATTCTAAAAGAGCCGTACCTACAGATGGAAATGTTTATGAAATGGTTGAACCGTTACTTCCACTTGATTATAAAATATTAAGATTAAAAGAGATAGATACTATGAATGATTATAAAGTAGCTGTTGATTGGGTTAAAAATAATTATAAATAGTTTTTCTCTTTTTTTTATAAATTTATAAAAAAGGAAAATGTTTTATTAATCATTTTCCCAATGCCAATTAGCTATATATGGAACATCTTCTCCATATTCTTTAATATAATTTTTATGATATTTAAGCATTTCATTACACCAATTTATTACTTCATCTTTTTTATATTCAAATTGAGGTAATTCTTCTAATGCTGAAATAACTAGATTGAAACGATCTATTTTGTTTTGTACTCTTATATCAAATGATGTTGTGATTGTTCCTTCTTCTTTATATCCATGTACATGTAAATTTCGATTTTGTCTTCTATATGTTAATTGATGGATTAATGAAGGATATCCATGGAAGTTAAATATTATAGGTTTGTCTTTTGTGAATATTTCATCATATTCTTCATCTGTTAGTCCATGTGGGTGTTTATCATGAGATACTAATTTCATTAAATCTACAACGTTTACTACTCTAATTTTTATTTCAGGTATTGTCTTTCTTAATATATCGACTGCTCCTAGACATTCTAGTGTTGGAGTTTCTCCACAACAAGCCATTATAATATCAGGGTTTTTATCATCATTACTTGCGAATTTAAATATTCCTAAACCTTTTTCACAATGAATTTTTGCTTCTTGACTAGTTAACCATTGTGGTCTTGGATGTTTACTGGCAATTACTACATTTATATAATTTTTACTTCTTAGTATATGATCCATACAACTTAAAAGACAATTAGTATCTGGTGGTAGATACATTCTAACTATATCTGCTTTTTTTGTTACTAAGTGATTTAAAAATCCTGGATCTTGATGAGTATATCCATTATGGTCTTGTTGGAAAACATGAGATACTAAAAGAAAGTTAAGAGATGATATTTCTTTTCTCCAAGGAATATTATTTGATACTTTTAACCATTTAGCATGTTGACTTGCCATAGAATCAATTATTCTAATAAAAGCCTCATAACTGTGGAAAAATCCATGTCTTCCTGTTAGTATATATCCTTCTAACATTCCTTCACATAAATGTTCTGAAAGATATGAATCCATTATTCTTCCCTCATTTGATAAATATTCATCAGTATCTAAAATATCCATATTCCAAGTTCTTTTTTCATAGTCAAATATATAATTTAATCTATTAGATAAAGCTTCATCTGGACCGAATATTCTAAAGTTTTTATTTTCTTTATTTAATTTAAAAACATCTTTTATATATTTCCCTAAATTTATTGTATCTTGAGAGTTAATACTTCCAGGTTCCAAAAAATCTATAGTGTAGTCCATCCAATTTGGAACATTTAATTCTTTTAGTAAAAGTCCTCCATTAGCATTTTTATTTGCTCCCATACACAACTCTGGTCTAGGAAGTTGTTTTGTGATTATTTCTTTTGGATGTCCATTTTCATCAAATAATTCTTCTGGGTGATAACTTTTTAACCATTTTTCTAATACTTCTATATTGTCTAAATGTTTATCATCTATAACAAGGGGTATTTGATGAGATCTAAAACTTCCTTCCATAGGTTTTTGTTCTACTTCTTTAGGACCAGTCCAACCTTTTGGTGTTGTCAAAACTATTAATGGGTAATTAACATTAAGTCCTGATTTTATTTTTCTTATATCTTCCATTACTTTCTCTAAAGTATAAATCATTACTTCATGTAGTTTTAGGGGATCATTTCCGCTTACGTGATAGACTGTATATGATAGTCCTTCAAAGAATTTATTTATATCTTGCTTTTTCATTCTTCCAAACACTGTAGGATTTGCGATTTTATAACCATTTCTATGTAATATAGGTAATACTATTCCATCGTTTTTCTTATTTAAGAATTTATTAATATTCCAGCTTGTTGCGAGTGGTCCAGTTTCTGCTTCTCCATCACCTATGACGCATGTTACTATTAAATCTGGATTATCTAAGACTGCTCCTGCAGCGTGTGCAAGAGAGTATCCTAACTCTCCTCCTTCATGAATTGATCCTGGGGTCTCTGGTGCTACATGGGATGATATTCCTCCTGGAAAACTAAATTGTTTAAATAGTTTTTTCATACCATTTTCATCTTGAGTTATATTAGGATAAAATCTAGTATAAGTTCCATCTAAATAATTATTAGAAACCATTGCTTCTCCACCATGTCCTGGTCCAGAAATATACATCATATTAAGATTATATTTTTTTATAATTCTATTTAAATGTGTATATATAAAATTTTGTCCAGGAGCAGTTCCCCAATGTCCAACTACATTAGGTTTTATATCTTCACGAGTTAATTTTCTTTTTAAAAGAGGATTATCAAGTAGATATAATTGTCCTAAGGATAAGTAATTTGCTGCCCTAAAATAAGCATCTATTTCTAATATTTCTTCTTTTGTTAGCATACTATCACCTTTCTATTCTAATTAATTATATAATAAATTTTGAATTTAGAAAAGAAAAAAGTGTATTACACTTTTACTTTAATAATTACCAGTTTCTTTTATTATTGGATTTAAATCTATAAATGTTCCATCTTCTTTTTGGGCAAGAGTCGTTACCCAACCAGAACCTTGTGAAGAATAAGTGTCAGCAGTTAAAAATTTAATAACTCCATCTACTCCTGATAATTTTCCAAATGATGAAAAATTATCTTTTTCTGTTGCTTTTTTTATAGGCATATATTCTACTGTTTTATCTTTCATAAGGAAAAATAATGTTTCTTCTCCTGCATCTTGTCCAAATCCTCCTAAATAAATATCACTTATTTCATTATTTAGTTTAATAGTATAAGGTGTTCCTATATTCTGTTGTGAATCAGGGTGATTTGTATTTCCATAAATTTGATTAATTTTATACCATTCTACAGTTAACTCAACACTTTTTTTATCATCATTCAGTCTTGCATTTATACCCATAGAATTATTGTTATTTATATAATACTTATTTCCATTAGAATTTTTTACTTTTGAATTATCAAAAGTCCAATCAATTGTTGATGATGAAATCGTTTCATCGTTACTACTGCTTTCTTTTTTATTTATAATAGCACCTAAATCATAGAATGATCCATCTTTTTTGGCAGCAATTGTTGTTTTTGAACTTGCGTTTTCTTTTGATGAATCTACATTATATAATTTATAAACATCTTTTACATCTGATAAAGTTCCACTCACTTTAAATGAATCGTTATTTTGATAATTCATTTCATAATGATCTGTTTTGTTTATAAACATTGGCATATACTCTACTGTATTATCTTCCATAATAAAGAATAAAGTTATTCCCATTGAATCTTGTCCTATATCTCCTATAAAAGTAGATTTTATTTTTTTACTGAATCCATTTATTTGGTATGTTTCTGTATTATCTGAATAGGCGCTTGCTGTTGATAGTGGTCCAAATTTTGGCCAATCAATACTTAATGTAGCGGTTTTTCTGTTATCATTAACAGTTACATTAAGTCCATAATCTCCTTCTTTAGTAGTTGGATTTGAATATTTTACTCCTTCTGTATTAAGACTTTTAGTTAAGTCTAATTTTTTTACTGCTCCACCTTTCATTTCATTAACACTAGCAATACTTTTAAATATAATATTTTTATCAAAGGCAATATATGTAACTAATCCCACAATTACTAGTACAAGTATAATTATTGTAATCACTTTTTTATCTTTAAATTTGCTTTCTTTTTTCATCTTTTTCCTCCTTATTCTATATTTATATATTAGCATATAATTTTCTTTAATGAATATTTTTATAAATCTATTTACAAAATATTGACATATAAAAATGCACTGTTCTAGTGCATTTTATTAATTTATAGTTATTAAATCTTTATTTTTGTCATAATGTACTTCTACTGTACTTCCATATTTTATTTCATTATTAATTATCTTTTTAGCAAGTATAGTCTCAAGTGTACGTGATACAAATCTTTTAAGAGGTCTTGCTCCAAAGAATTCATCGTATCCTTCATCTATAAAATATTTACGAGCATTATCATCTAAATTTATTTTTATATTTAAATCTTTTAATCTTTCTTCTATTTCTCTTATTATTTTATCTAGTATTTCTGATAAAACTTTTTTATCTAATTTTTTAAATATTATGATTTCATCTATTCTATTTAAAAATTCTGGTTTGAAATATTTTTTCATTTCATCATTAATTTTTTCTTCTTCATGATTTAGAATATATTCACTTCCTACATTAGATGTCATTATGATAATAGTATTTTTAAAATCTACTGTTCTACCATTAGAATCTGTAATACGTCCATCATCTAATATTTGTAGTAAAAGATTTAAAACTTCTGGATGAGCTTTTTCTATTTCATCAAATAAAACTATACTATAAGGATTACGTCTTACTGCTTCTGTTAGTTGTCCTCCTTCTTCATATCCTATATATCCTGGAGGAGAGCCTATTAGACGTGATACTGAGTATTTTTCCATGTATTCACTCATATCAATTCTTACCATATGTGTCTCATCATCAAAAAGTTCATAAGCAAGACTTCTTGCAACTTCTGTTTTTCCTACACCTGTGGGTCCTAGAAAGATGAAGGAACCTATAGGACGACGTGGATCTTTTATTCCACTTCTACTTTTTATAATAGCATCACTTACAAGTTTTAAAGCATCATCTTGTCCCATTACTCTTTTTGATAGATTTTCTTCTAGTTTTAGAAGTTTTTCTTTTTCACTATTTAATAATTTTTGTACTGGAATGTTAGTCCATCTAGAAATTATATTAGCAATATCATCACTATCAACAACATCACTTAATATTTTATTTTTGTTTTCCTTTTTTAATTCTTCAAGTTCTTTTTCTAATTTTGGAATAGTTCCATGTTTTAAGACCGCAGCTGTTTCTAAGTCATATTTATTTTCTGCATCTGTTAGGTCATATCTTGCTTTATCTAGTTGTTCTTTTTTCTTCTTTAATATTTCATTAAATTCTTTTTCATGTTCCCAATTTTCTTTGAATTCTTGTTCTTTTTGTTTTAATTCTTTTAATTTCTCATCTATTTCTGTACGTCTTTTTTTAGATAAATCATCTTTTTCTTTTTTAATAGCTTGACGTTCTATTTCAAGTCTCATTATTTTTCTTGTTAGGTTATCAAGTGAAGTTGGTACTGAATCCATTTGTACTCTGATGGTAGCACAAGCCTCATCTACTAAATCAATTGCTTTATCTGGTAGGAATCTATCTGTTATATATCTATTTGAAAGTGTTGCGGCTGAAATTAGGGCTTTATCTTTTATAGTTACTCCATGATGTATTTCAAATCTTTCTTTTAGACCACGAAGTATTGTAATAGTATCTTCTACATTAGGCTCTTGGACTAATACTTTTTGGAAACGTCTTTCTAGTGCTCCATCTTTTTCTATATATTTTCTATATTCATTTAATGTAGTAGCACCTATTACGTGTATTTCTCCACGAGCAAGTAATGGTTTTAGAATATTTGATGTATCCATTGCTCCTTCTACTGCTCCACTTCCTACTATCATGTGAATCTCATCAATAAACATGATAATTCTACCTTCACTTTTTTTAATTTCTTCTAATACTTTTTTAAGTCTTTCTTCAAACTCTCCACGATATTTAGCACCTGCGATAAGGCTTGCGATATCAAGTTCCCAAATTTCTTTATCTTTTAGACTATTTGGAACATCACCTGCGACTATTCTTTGAGCAAGTCCTTCTACTATAGCAGTCTTACCTACTCCTGCTTCTCCTATTAATACTGGATTGTTTTTAGTTTTTCTAGAAAGTACTCTTGTAATATTTCTGATTTCTTCGTTACGTCCAATAACAGGATCTAATTTTCTTTTTTTAACATCATCAATAATATTACGTCCATATTTTTCTAAAACATTTTCTTCTTCTGTATTTTGATTAAACATATTATCACCTCTTTTTATTTTTTAGCATTCTTTTTGAGTGAGTGCTAAAGACAGATTTTTAGAAAAGAACTTTTAAAAGTCCTTTTACTTAGTCATAACTTCACATATTAAGTTTGAAAGTTCAGTAGGATCTTCTACTGGTAATCCTTCAATTAAACATGCTTCACTATATAATATTTTTGCATATTTTAATAATTCATCTTTATCTTCTTTATATAGTTTTTTTAATTTATCTGCTATTTTATGATTTGCATTAATCTCTAATATTTTTTCTGATTTTATAGTCTCATCTGTTGGCATAGCATTAATAACTTTTTCCATTTCTATTGAAATATCACCTTTACTAGTAAAGCATACTGGATGAGATTTTAAAATATTTGTAAATCTTACTTCATTTACATCTAAGTTATCTTTTAAGTATTCTAATAAATCTTTATTATCATCATTTAATTTTTTAGTTTTATCTTTTTCTTCGTCTGACTCTAAATTTAGTTTTCCATTACTTACATTTTCAAACTTTTTAGAATCATATTCCATTAAGGTATTAAGACAAAATTCATCTACATAATCAGTTAAGTAAAGAATATCGTAATCTTTTTCTTTTACTTGTTCTACTTGTGGTAGTTTATCTATTTTATCAGTAGTAGCACCACTTGCATAGTATATAGCCTCTTGTCCTTCTTTCATGTTTTCTACATATTCTTTTAATGTAATTAGTTTTTTATTTTTAGCTGAATAAAACATTAATAAATCTTTTAGTTTGTCTTTATTCATTCCATAATCACTATATACACCAAATTTTATTCCTGTTCCAAATGTTTCAAAGAATTTAATATATTCATCCTTATTTTCTTCTTGCATTTTTAAAAGTTCTTTATTAATTTTAGATTCTATATTTTTGGCAATTACTTGAACAGTTTTTGTTTGTTGAAGCATTTCTCTTGAAATATTTAAGGATAAATCTTCTGTGTCAACAACACCTTTTACAAAACTGAAATAATCTGGTAGTAATTCTTTACATTTATCCATTATCATTACTCCATTAGAATAAAGTGATAATCCTTTTTCATATTCTTTTGTGTAAAAGTCATAAGGTGCTTTTGATGGTATGAAAAGAATTGCTTTATATGAAGTCATTCCTTCTACTGATGTTGTAATAGTTTTTAATGGATTTTCAAAATCATAGTATTTATCTTTATAAAAGTCATTATATTCTTCGTCTGTTACTTCACTTTGTGGTCTTTTCCAAATTGGAACCATACTGTTTAGTGTAGTTACTTCACGTTTTTCTTCATAATCTTCTTTTGATCCTTCTTTTAGACTTCTAGTTAATACTTCCATTTTTATTGGATAACTTATATAATCTGAATATTTTTTAATTAATTCATTAATTTTAAACTCTTCTAAATATTCACTGAAGTTTTCTTCCTCCGTATCATCTTTTAAGTAAAGAGTAATTTCAGTACCTCTTTTTTCTTTGTCACCTTTTTTAATAGTATATCCATCTACTCCATCACTTATCCAAGTATTTGCTTCTTCATCATCTTTTTTAGATGTTACTTCTATTTTTTTACTTACCATAAATGCTGAATAGAATCCTACACCAAATTGTCCAATAATATCAATATCTTTATTTTTAGCTTTATCAGTATTCATCATTTCTTTAAAAGCAAGTGTTCCACTTTTAGCAATCGTACCTAGGTTGTTTTCTAATTCTTCTTTGTTCATTCCACAACCATTGTCGATAACTTTTATTGTTCTATTTTCTTTATTTAATTCAATAAAGATTTCTAATTTGTCCTTTTTTACTTTTAATTTTTTATCTGTAAGGGATGCATAATAAAGTTTATCTAGTGCATCACTGGCATTAGAAATTAACTCCCTTAAAAATATATCCTTATTTGTATAAATTGAATGAATCATTAAGTCAAGTAGTCTTTTTGATTCTGATTTAAATTGTTTCTTTTTCATAAATCTCTTCCTTTCAATAACTGTTATAACACTACTTTTAGCAATTGTCAAGGAAGAGTGCTAAAAAATGTAAATTTAATACTTTATTTATAAAAACTATAAAGAATATACTTTATTTTTATAAATTTTTCGTTACAAATAACTAAAATTTTGATATAATATAGATATATTTTGTAATTAAGGAGAAATTTATTATGTATAAACAAAATGATTATGTAGTATATAGGAAAGATATTTGTCAAATTGAGGATATTAAAGAAAAATATTTTAATGATGAAGATTATTATATTTTAAAATCAGTAACTGATCCATCATTAAAAATTAATATTCCTATTTCTAAAGGAGATGTTTTACTTAGAGATTTAATTACTAAGGAAGAAGTTGATAAAATAATTAGAGATATACCTAATATTGGTTTAATTAAGACTAATGATAAATTTCTAGAACATGAATATAGAGAACTTATGAATTCTGGTACTCATAGAGATTTAATAAAAATTATAAAGACTACTTATTTAAGAAATAAAGAAAGAGCTGAAAGTAAAAGAAGAATTGCAGAGGTTGATAGTACTTATTTTGAACTTGCTGAAAAATATTTATATAATGAATTTTCCATAGTTTTAGATTTGAGTGTTGATGATACTAAAAAATATATATTAGATAAAGTTGAAGAACAAATTGCACATTAAAAAGAGATTTACATCTCTTTTTTTATTGGTTATTTTCTCTTTCTTTGTTTACTTTAGTATCATCTGTATATTGATCAAAAGTAAGAGGTCTATCTATCCATTTTCCATTTGGGAAAATTTCTATTACTCTGTTGGCAACTGTTGCATTTAATTCATAGTCTCGTGTTGTGAAAAGTATTGGGCCATCAAACTTTTCTAGTCCTTCATTTAGTGATGTTATGCTTTCAAGATCTAGATGGTTTGTTGGTTCATCTAATATTAAAGTATTAGGTTCTTCTAACATTAGTTTTGAAAACATACAACGACTCTTCTCTCCTCCTGATAAGACATTTACTTCTTTAAATACATCATCTTTAGAAAATAACATTCTACCTAAGAAACTTCTAAGTTCTGTTTCATCATCTACTTTATGTTGTTTTTCCATCCATTTTATTATAGTATCATTTTCTTTAAAATAAGAGTTATTATCTTGTGGAAGATAACCTAGAGAAATAGTTTTTCCCCAAGAGATACTTCCTTTATCATATTTTTCTTCTCCTACTAATATTTTAAATAACATTGTTTTAACACTATCATCATCACATAGAAAAGTTATTTTATCTCCTTTTAAAACTGTAAATGATAGTTTATCAAATATTTTTTTATCTCCTACTATTTTAGTTAGATTAGTAACTTTTAATATTTCATTTCCTACTTTCTTATCTGTTTTAAAATCTATATAAGGGTATTTACGTGAAGATGGAACTATTTCTTCAAGTTGAATTTTTTCAAGCATTTTCTTTCTTGAGGTTGCTTGTTTTGACTTTGATGCGTTTGCGGAGAATCTAGCGATGAAGTCTTGTAGTTCTTTTATCTTCTCTTCTTTTTTCTTATTAGCATCTTTTGCTTGCTTTAAAGCAAGAGTACTTGATTCATACCAAAAGTCATAGTTTCCAATATAGAGTTTCATCTTTTTATAATCTATATCTACTATATGAGTACATACTTTATTTAGAAAATGTCTATCATGAGATACTACTATTACAGTATTTTGAAAATTTATTAAAAACTCTTCTAACCATCTTATAGCTTTAATATCTAAACTGTTTGTTGGTTCATCTAAAAGTAAAATATCTGGATTATCAAATAGTGCACTAGCAAGTAAAACTTTTACTCTTACTTTAACTGGAATATCTTTCATAAGCATATCATGATATTCTTCTTTTACATCTAGATTATTAAGAAGCGTTTTAGCATTTGCCTCAGCACTCCAACCATCTAGTTCTAGAAAGTCTGATTCTAACTCTGCAAGTCGCATACCATCTTCTTCACTAAATTCACTTTTAGCATATAGCTGTTCTTTTTCTTTTATAATAGAATATAGTTTTTCATCTCCCATTAAAACTACTTCTGTTGGTGTTTTATCTTCATAAGCATAGTGATCTTGTTTTAAAACTGAAATTCTTTCATCTTTTGATTTTATAACTTCTCCTGTTGTTGTATCTATTTCTTTTGATAATACTTTTAAAAATGTACTTTTACCACTACCATTAGCACCAATTAGTCCATAGCAATTTCCTTTAGTAAACTTAATATTAACATTTTCAAATAAAGTTCTTTTACCAAATTTTAAACTTACATTATTTACTTGAATCATAGTTCTACTCCCTTCTTAAAATCTTCTATATTATAGCATATCTATGAAGGTTGTGTCCAATTAAAAATACTGATGTTTAATCAGTATTTTATTTTTTCATAATAATACTTTTTGTGAATTTTCCTTTCTTAATTGGTATTTCTTTTATTCTACTTGAATACTTTTTCTTCATAGCAGATGAAAAAGCATCTTGTGTAATAAAGTTTATTAAGCTTGAAATATCACATTTTATAAATCCTTTTTCTGTTATTAATTCCATTTGACCTTCTTCATAACAACTAAATTCTATTTTTTCTAGTGATAAATGAGAAAAATAATCTCTAATGATTTTAGCAGTTTGTTCAGGGTTACAACGTAGAACTATTTTGTTTCGGAATATAATTGGTTTTTGTTTATTTTCTTGTTCAAGTTTAAATTCTACTTCTTTTAATTCTTTTTGTAAATTTATTCTTCTATTTTTATTAGATTCTTTTTTTATTAAACGTATCAATTGGTTTTTTCTATTTTCTAAGTATTTTTGTGTTTTTTCATGTTCTGAATAAGCATCTGTGCTGTAGGAATTTATCTTACTTGCATCTATAGGATTTAAATTATCATTTTCAAAGGCTTTTTCTTTATTTATAGCATACGTAGATATACCTAATGTATAGATAATTGCAAGATCTATTTTTTCTCTTTCTTTTTGAATAATATTTTTTATTTTTATAGTATTTTTTATTAAGTCACTATTATAAATTTTATTATCTTCTTCACTAGGTAAATTTTCTCTTTCAAAAACTCCTTTATATTTTCTATATATCGAAGGACGATAATCTTTTAATTTACCTAATTTTATTGTATAGTCTTCTTCTAATTGTAGATTTTCTTTTCTATTAAAGAATTTACGAATAGAGTTTTTTTCTTTTTTAAATATTGGTACATCTTTAGTACCTATATCCATATTATCATATGAATGAGTAAGTCCTTTTTTACTTCTATATTTATGGATAAATTCTAATATTTCTTGTTTTCCACATTTAAAGTTTAATATATAATTTATAATATCTTTATTTTCTTTATAACTTTCATCATTTTCAATATTATTATATATTTTTATAGCTGTATTTATATCTTCAAATGATTTTATTAAGTCATCTTTAGATTTACTATAGTATTTTTTTAATCTTTTAATTATAACTCTACATTGACCTCTAGTAGACTTTATTTGGAAAATATTATTATTCTCAGTATTATATAGTTCATCTAATTTACTTGCGATTTCTAAATCTTTTTCAACTCTTATTATAACTTTTACATCTGGATATTTTTTATAGATTTCTCTTTTTAATTCTCTTTTTGCTTTTTTCCATTTTTCTAAATAATTACGTCTTCCTATTTTCTTTTTAGAAATAGATGCTGAAATTTTATTAATTTGTTTTATTACAAAGTTTTTTATTTCTTCTTTTTGCATAAGAGTAGATGATGTTAAATCTATTTTATATGTATAAAGCATTTCTATATAATTTTTTATATCATTTATATTATCAAAATGTTCTTTTCTATTGTAGATATCGCTTGTTACAAATACTCCTCTGATACTAATTTTTTTTACTTGTTTTTCTTCTAAAATATGATAATCCATATATTTCATTAACCATTCAAAAGGTACTTTACATTCAAAGTTTTTTTCTTTGCTATCTATGTGAAATAATTGATTTTTAAAATCTATTTTAAAGTCACTATGTAAAAAACCATTTCTAATTCTTTGTAAATTTCTTCTTGATTCTTTTTTATGACTACCTCTAATAATTATTGGTGGATTATCACAAAATTCTTTTGTAAATAAATAATCTAATTTTTCTTTGTCCATTCTTAATGTGATTTTATTTTCTGTAAATAAAGTATCTTCTGATAAAACGAAATATGAAAGTGAAAGTGCTAAATTAAAGTTTTCAGACGTTTCAAAAAAACTACTTAATCTTCCATTTATTAAGTTTTCATATTTATCTAATATAATTGATTTTAGTTCTTCATAAAAAGAAAATTCATTCATCATTTTCATAATTAACACTTCCTATTACTCTATCATTATTATAGCATAAAAAAAGATACTTAAAAAGTATCTATAATTTTTATTTTTTTGTTTTTTGATAATAATCTGCTAATTCATCCATTGCACTGTTATTCTCTTTACATCTTTTTCTGTTTTCTCTTTGTTCATCTGACATTTGAGCAAGTGTTTTATCATATCCATAAGGAATAAAAACATACCATAAATCTGACCATTTTTTATCATTATCTTTTCCTTTTATTTCTTCTGATAAAATTCCTTCATGATTTCCATTAAATAATAACATATTTTCTCCATCATAATAAGCAAGGCATTCTTTAAAGGCACATTTTCTATTAGTTTCTTTTTCCATTAATTTTAATATTCCTTCTACTCCTATTGTATCTAATGCAAAGTTAACATATGCTTTTGGAAAACCATTTAATGCTTCGATATAGAATCCTGCATCTAGAGAAATACAAGGTTTTTCTACTACTTTGTAAGCTTCTTTTACTTTATGTTTAGCAATTTCTTTTACATCATCGCTTCTTATTTCATCTACTTCATAATTATAAATGTCTATTTTAATATCTTTTAGTTTTTCCTTAGCAGATTCTACTTTACCTTTGTTAGTAGTAACAAATATTATTTCATCTTTTAATTTAATTAATTCTTCTTTACTCATACTTCTACACTCTCTTTTTTTAATGAAAATAATTTTTTATATACTTCTTTATAATTTGATACAAATATAAATTCTATTTCTTTTTTTATATCTTCTGGTATTTCATCTAAATCTCTTTTATTATCTATTGGTAAAAATACTTTTTTTATACCTGCACGATGTGCACCTATTACTTTTTCTTTTAATCCACCAATTTCTAAAACATTACCACGTAGTGTTATTTCTCCTGTCATGGAGATAGTACTGTCTACTGCTATATTGGTGAAAAGACTTACAAGTGTTGATGTTAAAGCAATTCCAGCACTTGGTCCATCTTTTGATACTGCTCCTTCTGGTACATGGATATGTATATCATTGTTTTCAAGTATTTTAGGATTTATTTTAAATTTATTCATATTAGCTTTAATATAACTTAAGGCAATACGAGCAGACTCTTGCATTACTTCTCCTAAAGAACCAGTTAGAATAAGATTTCCTTTTCCTTTATAATAAGTTGCTTCTATTGGTAAGATATCTCCTCCAAATATTGTATAAGCCATACCATTTACTACTCCTACTTCTTTTTTATTAGAATTTTTTTGGAAATCATATTTCTTTTTTCCTAAATATTTTTCTATAGATTTACTATCTATATTGAAGAATACATGGTCATCATTATCGATTATTTCTTTTACTAACTTTCTTAAAAGAGAGGCAATTATTCTTTCTAATTCTCTTACACCGGACTCTTTTGTATAATTTCTAATTAATGTTAGTATTGCATCATCAGTAAACTGTACTTGAAGTTCTGTAAGACCATGTTGTTCTAACTCTTTTGGAATTAAATGATTTTTGGCAATATCTAATTTTTCATATTCTGTATAACTTGATAATTGTATTAATTCAAGTCTATCTTGAAGTTCATAAGGTATTTGTTCTATGTAGTTGGCTGTTGCGATAAAGAATACATTAGATAAATCAAAGTCTTCTTCTATATAGTGATCTGAGAATTTATTGTTTTGTTCTGGATCTAATACTTCTAAGAGACTACTTGCAGGATCTCCTTTTATGTCTTTAGTCATTTTATCTATTTCATCAATTATAAATACTGGATTAGTTGTTCCTGCTTTTCTCATTCCTTGAATAATTCTTCCTGGGTTAGCTCCTATATAAGTACGACGATGACCTATTATTTCTGCTTCGTCGTTTATACCTCCAACAGATATTTTGGTATATTTTCTTCCTAGACTTTTAGCAATACTAATAGCAAGGGAAGTTTTTCCTACACCAGGAGGACCAACTAAACAAATAATTGGACTTCTTAGATTTTTAGTATTTTGTTTTACTGCAAGATATTCTAGTATTCTAGTTTTTACTTCTTTTAGGGCATAATGACTACTATTTAGTGTATGTTCTACATCTGATAATTTTTTAGTATCTTTTGTAAACTTATGCCAAGGCAAGTTTAACATCCAATCTAAGTATTCTCTTACCATACCTACTTCAGGGGATGATGATGGTAAGTTTTCATAACGAGTTATTTCTTTTTGAATTTTATCTTTTACTATTTTATTACATTTTAATTTTTCTAATTTTTTCTTTAATTTTTCTACTTCAATATCTTTACTGTTGATGTCTCCTAATTCTTTTTGGATTACTTTTATCTTTTCACGTAAAAAGAATTCTCTTTGACTATCATTTAATTCTTTTTCTACTTCGCTTTCTATTTTTTGTTCAAGTTCGATAATCTTAAGATCTTCTTTCATATCTTCTATTAACATTTTAACTCTTTTAATTGGATCTATCTCTAGAATATAGGCTTTCTTTTTTAAATAATCAAATGGTAAGAAACCTCCAATTAAATCTGTTAGTTCATCTATATCAGAAATAGTTGTAAGTTGTGATATTAAGGCATTAGATACATATGGTACTTTAGTTACATATTTTTCAAGGGACTTCATTAAGATGTCTCTATAACTTTTATTATCTTCTACTTCTGTATATATTTCTTCTATTTCTGCTTCAAATATTCCATCATTAAATGTATATCTTGAAATATTTACACGTCTTATTCCACCTAGTACTACTCTACTTTTTCCATTGGGTACATCCATTTTCATAATTAATTCTGCGACGACTCCAACAGATGGTAAATCAACCATTTCGTATGGTTCTGTTTCTTGTTTTTGAATTAAAGGATTAACAACAACTAGTTGTTTTTCATCTTGACTTTCAGCTTTATTTATAATATGTTTTTCTTCTTTAGTTTTACATTCTAATCTGATTTCACTACTCGGAAATAATACTATATCATCTACTAATAAAACGGGTCTTTTTTCTTTATTCATGTCTTTTTCCTCCTAGCGAAATAATTGATTTCTATTATATATTAAATTCAAAAAATTACAATACTTTTTTGGGTAATTTATTTTAATTTTTTTATTTATGATAAGTTAAAGAGACAAACTTAAAAATTGTCTCTTTACTACATTTTATTTTAACCTAAATTTTTCTTTACTTCACTCTTGTATGCTTCTACTCCAGGTTGATCAAATGGATTAACTTCAAGTAATATTCCACTGAATGCTGCGCTTAATAAAAAGAAATATATTAACTCACCCATCGTTTTACTATCAAAGTGTGAAAGTGTAATTATATTAGATGGGGTATGTCCCTCTCTATGAGCAGTTGCGACACTTTCAGAAATTATAAAATTCATTTTATTTATATCACTATTTTGATAATTTATAATTTCACTTTCTTCTAATCTAATAACTGTTTCAAAAAGTATTTCTTTACCACTTTGCATGTATTGTCCGAGTGAATGTAGGTCTCTTGTATAAATAGTTGATGTTGGAAGAATTCCTTTATTATCTTTTCCTTCACTTTCTCCAAATAGTTGTTTTAACCATTCATTAAAATATGAAAGTTTAGGTTCATAAGAAACAAAATTTTCTACACATCTATTTTCTTTGTATAAAGTATTTCGAATACATGCATAAACAAACGCTTTATCTATATATTTTAAAAGGGCATTATTATATCCTTCTAGGAATGTATCTATATTGATTCCCGCAACTGAGATTGGTAAGAGTCCTGCAGGTGTTGAAACTGAGAATCTTCCTCCTATATTTCTTGGTATTTCAAAAGATGTATAACCTTTTAAATCTGCAAGTTTTCTTAGTTTTCCTTCTTCTTTATCTGTTGTTACTATAATTCTTTCTTTTATTTCTTCTTCTGAAAAACGTTCTGATAATTTTTTATATACTAAATCAAATGCTACACTTATTTCCATAGTAGTACCTGATTTTGAAATAACATTTACTACAACATCTTTGTCTTCGATATAGTCAAGTAATTGTTTTAAATATTCGCTTGACATATTAATACCACCAAAAATAACTTCTGTTTTTTTCATCTTTTTGAAATATGGTGAGAATGCTTCTATTACTGCTTTACTTCCAAGATAAGACCCTCCAATACCTAGTACTAAGAATACATCTGCATGTTCTCTTACTTTGGCACTTACTTCTTTTATTTTGTTTACTTCTTCTTTTGAAATACTATTTTCAATCCATCCTGTCATATCATAACTTTTTAGTTTTTCTAAAACACTTTCTTTTTTAGAGAAAAACTCTTCATAGGTTTTTCTGTCTATAAAACTTTCCATATAGGTAGAAAAATCAAAATTCATAACTCATCCACTCCTTTATGACAAAAGTATAGCATGTAAAAACATAATTGTAAAATATCTAATTATTAAAAATACTATTTCTACTTTGACAAGATTTCATCCATGTCCAAGTAAGATTAGATAGGTTTATTATCTTTTTATTCCATACTTTAACAGTCCTAGTATTAATATATTTCTTTTTATTTGAAATGCGTACTAAAACTTTTAATGTTTTTAGGGAAGTGTCTAATTGTCCAAGTAATATTTCTTTATTTTCTAGATTTTCTTCTTTATGTGCATGTATTAACATATTAAGTCCATCATATGTTACTTTTTTTATATCTTCTGTTATATTTTCTTTTTCAGGATATTTCATTAAGATATCTGTTGTAAAACATATTAATTCTACATATTCTTTGTAAATAAGTAAGTTTTCTAAATCTACCATAATATCTCCTTATAATTTATCTTGTATATCTTTTAATAGTTTCATAGAATCTAGAGGTGTGATATGGTTTATATCAATATTTTTTATGTTATCAATAATCTTTAAACAAAATTCGTGTGTATAATCAGGTTCTTCTTTATCTAATATTTCAACATTTAAATTATTTAATTCAAATAATTCTTTATACTTTTCAATACTACTTTTAGGAAATCCACATTTATATAATTCATTAGTTAAGTGTCCTAGTTTTAGGTTGAGTTTTTCACTCATTTTTATAGCATCTTCTCCTAAGAATAAATAAAATATTCCACTTTCAAATAAATATAATTTTTCTTTGTCTTCTTTTTTACATTTTAAATATCTTTCTTTTAATTTACTCATACAACCACCTATCTTTAAAAATAAAAAGCAGTACTTTCTAGATAAATATATCTAGTTTAAGTACTGCTTTATTATCTTATAATTAAAGTTTATCAGAAAAGTATAATAATTTCAACTTATAAAAAGTAAATTATTAAAATTTTATTTGCTTTTACCTTTTTCTTCTTGATAATTGTTTTTTATATCTTTTAATAAATGTTTATATAGGTAATCTGCTTCTTCTTGTGTCATTTCAAATAATGATTGATTATTTTTATAGTTTTCATAATCTTGTAGTAATTCTTCTAAACTTTTAGGAACAATTTTTTCATTTTCCTTTTTATATTGTAATTTCAACAGAGGATAATTTTCAAATATATCATTGTTTTTATCTAGTGAATCAAATATATTAGATACGGTATCTTCTTTTTTATTAAAGAAGCGAGATTCATTTTGAATTAATATTAATTCTGTATTAATTTTATTGTTAATTTCTTCTTTATTATTTATATCTATTCCTAGCATTTGTAGATAACTACATGTGTATAAATCTCCACAATATCTTGCTTCTGTTTCTTTAGAATACATTGTGTAGTTATCATTATAATAAGAAGGATTTTTACTTCTTATAAAGCTCTCTTTAGATTGTAATAAAAGTAAGTAATTAGCATGTTTTCCCGAAGTAATTAAATAATTTTGATATATATGAGTACATTCATGAAAAATAGTATTTAATAATCCATAGTAATTTTTCTCATTTAAATATTTTAATATTTTATCATAGTTTAAATTTATATTATAGTATTGTGTTTGTCCTTCTGTTTTATCATCCAATTCTTTGAAATTAACTTTAGGATTTTTTATTTTTTCTTTCATAAACATTTCTGTAAATCTTTTTATTAATACCATTTTGTTATCAATTATAGTATCTAATTTATCTGTCAATAATTCTTTCATTAAGGCATTTATAAAAGTATTACTGTTGTTAGAGTAAATATCATTTTCTATAAAAAACAACATGTAATTATTATCCTCATTAGTTAAAGAATTATTTTGTATTTTTGTTAGAATATTATCATGTATATTATCTAATTTATTTTTATAATTTTTCTCAGATAATATTTTAGTTACTATATCAATGTGAAGAGAATTAATTGAATATAAATTCATTAATTCTTCTTCACTAAATTTTTTTCTCATCTTTAATAAGTCCGTAAGTTTTGTTTGTAAATGTTTTTGAATATCACTTTTATTATTACAATAACAGCAAGTATTCTTATCATATGTTCCTCCACAGTTTGGACAATGATTATGTTTTTTTATTTCTTGACATAAATTTATAATTGTTTTACTCATATTTTCCTTCCTTTAACTTTTTATGAATTTCTTTTTATGCAAATATCTATTTTATGAACTTTTTTATCATTGATAAGTGGAATTAAATCATTATTTAAGATATGTCTATCTAAAGTTATTTTTTCTTTATTACCTACTGTTACATCAATCATATATAAAGTATCCATATAAGTATATTGTATTGAGAACTTATTCCAAGATGATGGTATATGAGGTTTTATTCTAAGCATTTCTCCTGTTTTTTGGAAACCTAATATATCTTTTATACCAATACGATAGAACCATGCAGCTGAACCTGTATACCAAGTCCATCCTCCACGTGATGGAAAGTCTTTTGATGAATAAATATCAGCGGCAATTACATAAGGTTCTACTTTATATCTTAATATATCTGTTTTAGTTTTACTTCTTTCTATTGGATTAATCATTTGGAAAATGGAATATGCTAAATCGTATTTTCCTGTTTTGATAAGAGCCATTATATACCAAGATACTGAATGAGTATATTGTCCTCCATTTTCACGTATTCCTTTAGGATAGTTTTTGATATATCCTGGATTATTTAATGATTTATCAAATGGTGGTGTTAAAAGTTTTACTATTTTTAAATCTTTATCTACTAAATATTTATCTACAGCATTTAAAACTTTTTCTTGTTTTTCTTTTGGGACAACTTCACTTAATATAGAAAAACTTTGTGAAATTAAATCTATTTTACATTCTTCATTTAGTTTACTTCCAAGTTTATCTCCATTATCGAAATATGCTCTTAAATAATATTCTTTATCCCATCCGTTTTTATTAAGGCTCTCTTTTAATTTTTTATTAAATTCTAAATACTCTTTAGTTTTAAATCTTGGTTTGTATTCTTTTATCATTTTAGTAAAACGATTAATAATATCATATAAGAAGAATCCTAACCAAACACTTTCTCCCTTTCCTTTAATACCTACTTTATTCATTCCATCATTCCAGTCTCCTCCACCCATTAAAGGAAGACCATTGCGACCTATATTATCAATAGCAAGATCGATTGACTTTTGTAAATGAGTAAGTAGTGTATCTTTTTCTTCACTATAAGTGAAAGTAACTCCTTTTTCTTGTTCGTGTGGACGAAGAGTTTCTGCGACTGCATATGGTACTTTTTCATCTAATATAGAATTATCTCTTGTTACATCTATATATTCAATTGTTGCATATACTAACCAAAGATAATCATCTTTATAACGACTACGAAGTCCAAATGTATTATGTTCGTGCCACCAATGAAGAACATCTCCTTCTTTGAATTGATGGGATGCATTTATTAGAATTTGTTTTCTTGTAAAGTCTGGTTTTATTGTAACAATATTCATTGAATCTTGTAATTGATCACGATATCCATAAGCACCACTTACTTGGTAAAATCCTGATCGTGCTAAAATTCTTGCGGATAATGCTTGATATAAATACCAACCATTCATCATATAATTGAAACTAATATCAGGAGTTTTTACTACTATTGTACCTAAGTCTTTTTTCCATTTATTTTTAACTGATTTTAATTCTTTTGTTGCAGTATTTATATCTTGATATTTATGAAGTAAATCTAAATTTTCTTTATCACTTCTACCACTACCTAAACTAAATACAATAGTTTTTTCTTCTTCTTTATTTAAAGTAATATTATTAGTAATAGATTTTATTAAAACTTGATTATCAACAACTGATGTTATTTTTTCACTTGATGTCATAAATACTGATACATCATTAAAATTAGCATGATAAACATTTCTCATTTTTAAGTAATTATCTTTGCCCATAAACTCAGTTAAGATATATCTAGTAGTTTTTTCTTCTAACACTCCAAATGTTGGATTTATAAAGAATTCTAACTGTACTGATTGTTTTATCTTTTTCTTGTTTTTTAATTTTAAAATATATAATTTTACAGTATCATCTAAGGCAACAAATTCAGTTAAGCTTTTATCTAAATCATCATTAGTAGATTCTAAAATACTATATCCAAATCCATGAATACATCTAGTTGGATTAAATATTTTTCCATTTATTCTTATTCCTTCACTTCTATCATTTACAACCATTTCATTAGACCAAGAAGTTATTTTAAACTCTCCACTATTATATCCATAAGTAAATCCACAGCCATTGTTAGTAATTATAGTACCAAAATTTTTATTTGCGATTACATTACTCCATGGAGTTGGAGTTTGTGGATTTGTGATAACGTATTCACTACCTTTGCTTCTAAAGCCTCCAAATTCATTATTACATGTAAGTTTTATATTATCTTCAAATTCATTATTATCTTCTAGAAGTATTTCTTCTTTGGTACTAACTTTATTTTTCATACTCATTTCTTCTACTTTTTCTTGTAGTGTTTTATGATCACTTACATCAAAAGTTAGTCTTGGAACCATTTCTAGAAGTATTTTTTCTTCTTCTGTTAAATCTTCTTCACTTATAAGATTTACTGAACCTGGTGTATGATAGAAACTATTCAATGTATAAATTCTATAAAGTTCATCATCTACTTCTTTTTTAATTATTTTAGCATATTGTTTATTTTCAGCATTTATAATAATTATATCTACAAATATTGAATTGTTTTTATAATATTCAAAACATTTTAAAATATCCATTATAAATGAAATATCACTTATATCAGGAACTTTTACTAGGATAATTGGTCTATCTCCAGATATTCCAAACTTCCAAAGTGCAGTTTGAGATAAAGCATTTTTTCTTAAAATTTCTTTTCTTTCTTCATTAACATTATATTTTGTTGTTTGATATAAGTAGTTTAACATCATATTATAAACTCTCATATCTTCACCTGTTAATCTCATATTTTTAGTATTTATAATATTTGATACAGATGATATTTCAAACGCTTTATCAATAGTTCTTTTATTATGATATGTATTAATTATTTCATCTAATTGTTCCATACTTCTTCCAAATCCGTTAATAAAGTATACTACTTCACTACTGTTTGGAAGTACTTCTATTGTATTTCTTAGTGACATTATTGGTTCGATATTATCTCCTACATGGTTGGTTAATTCTTCGTGAAGAGCTTTTGGATTTGCGGCAGTATTACCTCTTCCAATAAAGTTAAATCTATCTGTCTCATAAGTGTAGACACTTTTTGGATTTTCTATTAATAGTCTTTCTACTATATAACTACTAATATTACTATCACGTGAAGTTCTTCTCATTATTAAAGTATTATTATCCCTATTGTAAGTTGAATGTAGGAACATGTTGTTGAATACTTTATGAGATATATCATCTAAGTTTTCACAGATTATTGGTTCTGTATAAGTTGTAAGTTCTAAATGTTTTGTTTCTTCACTTTCATTTTTAAATGTTATCTTTCTAATTTCTGCATGATGATTATGAGTAACTATTATTTCTGTTGTAGTTATAATACCATTATCTTTTCTTATATATTTTATCTTATCACTTGCGAATATTACTTCATATTTTTCTGGTTTAATGTTTATTGGTGCATAAGTATTAGACCAAACATAATCAGTATCTATATCTTTTATGTATAAAAACATTCCATAATCTTGTTCTGATATTTTTCTATATCTATTTAGTTGTTGAGTTCTATATCTTGAAAAACCAGTACCTCTATCATTTATAAGTAGGCAATATTTTTTATTAGAGATACTTGCGAACTCTGGTGTTTCTGATATATAGTTAAATACTCTAATATCATTTTCAATACGTTCTTTATCATAATTATATTTTTTATATTTAGCCATTTTCATATCTATATTAGTTTTTACTTGAACTTTTTCTTTTAATAATAGTTCGAATGTTTTTACTGAAATATCTCTATGAAAATATCCTTTTATTTTTCCTTCTGTTAGATAGTTTGCAAACGATAAAAGACACATTCCTTGATGATGAGCAAAGTATGCTTTTACTATTCCTTTATTATCATAGTCATATGATTCATAAAAACCATATTTATCATACATATTAAGTTTTCTAAATTTCTTTATATTGTGATAAACATCTTTTGGGAATAATTCAAGTGCCATAATTGATGAATATGGAGATATAACAATTCTGGCATCACTTTCTTCTTTAGCTTTTAAGTATGGAGTTGAGAAGCTTTTATATTTGTAGTTTAAGGCATTATCAAGTTCATTATATGCACTTTCACTAATTCCCCAAGGAAGTTTTTTTGAAACACTTTCCATATAATCTACTTGGCACATATGGGCAAAATGATATGTCTCATCTAATAGGGTGTTTTTATAATTTTTCATAAATAGAAATGGCATAAAATATTCAAATGATGTTCCAGACCAAGAGATAAGTCCTTTTCTATTTTTATAAGTTGTAAGTGATTTATCAAGTGAAAGCCAATGTTTACTTGGTACATCTCCTTTACATATCGCAACAAAACTAGTTAGACGAGATTCACTTGCGAATTTATTGTAATTATAAATTGATAAATGTCCTTCTGCTTCATCGTATCCAATTGAAAATACATTTTTCTTTGTATATAGTTTTTTAAAATTAGTATTTTTAATCATAGTCTCTACTTTTTTTCTTAATTTAAAGTGAACTCCAATATCATCTACTTTTTCTAAAAAGTTTTTAACTATTATTAAGCATGCTACAAAGTTTCCTGAATCTATTGTTGATATAAATCTTGGATTCATAGCTTTTTTGGTTTTTATGTCATACCAGTTATATAAATGTCCATGCCATTTTTCTAAATGAGAGACTGTTTTTATAACATTTTTAATCAATTCTATTGCTTCATCTAAACTAATAAAGTCTAATTCGTATGCTGAGATAATACTAGTAAGTGAATAACCTATATTAGTAGGAGAAGTTCTTAAATCTAATTTCTCTTCTCTATTTTCTTGGAAATTATCTGGCATTAAATATCCATATTCTTCTTTCATAGAATCTTTAAAAAACATCCAAGTCCTGTAGGCCATTTTCTTTATGTTATCATTGTCTGTATCACTAAGTGGTGTTAAATCTTCTTTTATATCTTTACTTACGTTATATAAAACAAATGGACTTGATACAAAGATAATTCCTACTAGTAGTGGTATAACACTAATGTAGTATGCTCCATATCCTATTAAGATTAATCCTAATAATATATTAAATATAAAATCTTTTATATAACTTGTTATATCTGTTTTAGCATTTCTTTCTGCCTCTTCCATAGAAAGCCAATTAAGAAGATTTTTATGACTTATAAACATTCTATAAATACTACGACAAAAAGCATCTAAGTATAATTTTGCATAATATGGAATAGTTGAAAATACTATATAAGTTCTAAGAAATAGTGCTTTTCCTCCAAACATTAAATTTTTATAATATAGTGTTAAGAAATTAGTTTTCTTTTTATATAGTTTTTCTCTTAGGAAGAATAATACTCCTAATGCTATATCAAATAAGACAAATAATAAGTAAACATATGGAGGCATTTTTCCTATAAAAAATCCTAGTAATAATATTAATAATAAAGCAGGCATTAAAAACATACGAGCTATATTATCAAATATTTTATATCTACCTAATAAGTTTATAGGATTCTTTTCATTTTTATTTTTATGATTTTTAACATTAAAATTTAGCCAACTTAATATTTGGACATCTCCTCTAGCCCAACGATGTTGACGTGTTACATCTGTTAAAAATTTAGGTGGAAAACCATCAATTAATTCTATATCTGAGGCATAACCACATCTTAAATAATTACCTTCTAATAAATCATGACTTAATATTAAATTATCTGGAAAACGATTATATAAAACTTCATCAAATGTTTTTAGATCATATATTCCTTTTCCAATAAAACTTCCTTCATTAAAAGAGTCTTGATAAACATGAGGTATTATTGCAGTATAAGTATCAAATCCTCCAATACCTGCGAATACTTGAGCATAAACTGATGAGTTAGTGGATTCTATATCAACACTTACTCTAGGTTGTAGTAATCCATATCCATACTCTACTTTATTTTTTTCTTTATTTAACACTGGTCTATTTAATGGATGATCCATAGCACCTACTAGTAGAAGTGCAGTATTTAATACTAATTCAGTATCTGTATCTAGAGTTATAACATATTTTATTTCTTGTTTTATTTTATCAATTGTTTGAGCATAGAAGAATTTTTCTTTGTCTTTATCAGTCATCTTTCCAAGAAGTAAATGACTAAAATGAAGGAGTGCTCCACGTTTTCTTTCCCATCCTAAATATGTATCTTCACTTTTTGAAAAGAATCTTTTTCTATAAGCAAAATGAAATATTTCTTTTCCGTATTTCTCATTTAATTCATGTGAATATTTTAATCCTGCTTCTTTTATTTCTTCATCTATATCTACATATTTTTTTGATTTACTAGTAGCATCTGCAAGAAGTGAAAAGTAAATATTATTGCTTTTATTAACTAAGTAATATGTTTCAAGTTTTGAAAACATTTCTTTAACTTTTGTTGCATCTCCTACTAATGTAGTTATAACAACCATAGTAGCTGCATCTTCAGGAAGTCCTTTTGAATAATCCATTTTACATAGAGGTTTTGGTTCAACAAAAGTTGTTAGTAAATGGTTTATTATTTGAATTATTAATTGGCTTACTGGAATTATTAATATTATAAATCCTAATATTTTATTTTCTATAAAGTAATTTGTAAAGAATAATGTAATTAAAATAGAAGATATTAAAATAGTTAATATGTATATACTTACTCTAAAGGTATTTTTTTTAGGTTTAAATAAAAGTGTTCCAATATGGTAATTATCACTATTTGAAGTTCTAAACAAATCTTCTATATAATCTATTTCATTTATGTGTTTATGTCTTGCATCTTTAATTATTTTTTTACGGTATAAACTTCTTGTTTCTGGTGTCATTTTAGTATATATTTTATCTCCAAGTAATTTTTTCTCACAGTTATTAGCACCTTTTAATAATTCTTCTATTGAATAGTTTTCATAAAAATCTTTTAAATTATTAAATATATTAGAAATGATTATATTAGAATCTATTCTTCTTTGATATTCATCGTTTAATATTTCTCTAATACTAATATTTTGTTTTTGTAATAGAATATTTAACTCTCTAAAAGCTTGATTACTTTTAGCACCAAATTCTTTTAATTGATTATTAATTTCAAATATATAATTAGTACGATTATTAATGCTATTATTAATGTCTAGAAAGTCTTTAATATTTATTTTTTCATCTTTGTCTATTCCTTCAAGCAACTTTTCTACTTTCTTTTTATCTTGTAATCTTTGATATTCTAATTTGTATACTTTATTTAATTTTTCTGTATATATAAACAAAAGGACTAAAGGTATTACATCAAATTCATTATAACTTAAATAAGTCTTAGTTTCTTTTTGATACTTATTTAATTCTTTTACTAAATTGGAAATATTTATATTGTAATTATATCTACTAACTATATCATGAATTAAATAGTAAACGTTTTCATTTTTATATAATCTTTTACTATTTTCTTTTTTTTCAAGAATGATTATATTTTTATGTTCAACAATTAAATAATAATTATCTATTAACCATTCATTTGCGATACCGACATATTCATGATTTTTTGTTAAATCAACAAGATAATTATAGTATTCTGTAATCTCATCAAAATTTTCCATAAATCTTTTTATAAATTTGTCCATCTGTATCACCTTTTACAATATAGGAATATATTGTTCCTTCCATTTTTATTATAACACGAAAATCATATTTTTAAATGTAAAAAAGATGCATTCCTTGTTCTTAAGTATGTCATCTTTTTATTTCTTAATATTTAATATTAAATTTTTTATTTGAAAGATTCAATTTGTTGATTAGATAATCCTGTTGCGATATGTATATCTTTTATAGAAAAATTATTCTTTAACATATTTCTTGCAATATTGGATTTTTCTTCTTCCATAGCATCTAGTCTCTCATCTCTTCTAAAATGTCTTTCTATCTCTTCATGTTCTTCTATTGATATTATCCCATCTTCTAATATACTATCCATATCTTTTCTGTACTCTTCCATTATTTTATTACCTCCTATTATCTCTTTTAATCTTTCACTTTCTTCTTCATTCATTACAAGCATAAATCTTTCTAGTAATGTAAGTTTACTATTAGTATACATCTTTTTCCTTATATTTGGAAGACTTATATGATATATTTCACATATATCTGTTAAAAAATGAAACTTCTCTTTTTCTATATTTGATAATCTATATTTTATTATGGAGTCCTTTATCCCTTTAAATCTAAAGTTATCTATATTTATTAGTCTTACCTTCTTATACTTATATCCTTCTCCTTTCTTTCTTAAGTTTGTAAATATTTTAAATAAATATTCTATATTTCTAATTAAAGTATTTACATTTCCATATCTATTCATTTCTACTAGAACAATATATTCATCTATTAAACATATACAATCTACTGTTTTTGTTGTCTCTTTTATTTTACTTTTATCTAGTTTATTATTTAATAGTTTCATATTTTGAGCTACATAATCATAATCCAAATGTAATACTTCTGATATTATTAGTGACAAGTATTTTTTCCTTTCTTCATTATTTATCATTATATGAAATACATCATCTACTACTGTTGGTATAAACTTATCTCCTTTTTGATATGTATAATAATCTTTATCATTTTTTACTATTGGTCTTTTATATAAGAACATAACATCTCTCCTTTCTACAAGCACTATACACCATTATTTTTTACTTGTAAAATGACGCTTTTAACTAATTAATACAATATAAAAAGTAGAAATAATAAATTCATTATATGAAAATATTATTTCTACTTAATTTTTTATATTCAAAAAACAAAGTTATAAGTTTTTTTATTTTTTTATTATTCTATTATATATGGATCTTCTAATGTTCCAGTTCCACCTATTATAGATATATCATATTTTAGATATACTACTGGTCTTACTGTATTCTCTTCACTATCAGTTCTAGCAGAAGTTAAATTACCAGTATTTGAAATAGTAAATACGTTGTTTTCATTATTTTTTAATGAAGTAATTGTCCATTGATTTTCATTTTTATATAACCAACTAACACTTTCTTTTCCCTTTGTACAATCTTTTAAATTATCAAAACATGTAGTTTCTACACCTTTAGAAAAAGTATATCCAAAATCACTTGGGTATATAAGACCAACGCGTCCTATCCATGTTAATTCATTTTTATTTGTTTCTCTTTCACTATTATATATTTCTTCTGTTTGAGAAAGTTTTTCTTCTATGTTTCCTAAAAACCATTTTGCATCATCTATTTGTTCTTTAGCTTTATCATTTAATAAATCATACAATTCATTATTATTTAAATTTTCTCTTAAAGTCGCTTCTTTCCAATTATTTTTATTATCATCACTCCATTTTTTTAATCCAACACTTTCATCTCTTATAATTTTTATTCTTTGTTCTATTGCACCAGTTTTATTTTCTGTTTCGAATACTCCAATTATTCTCCACATTTCTTCATTATATTTTATATAATTATTTGGATTTTTTCCTATATACCTATATTCTTTTTCTTCTCCATTATGAGTTATTTCTTGTATTTCATTTTCATTTTCTTGAGTTCTATCTATAACTGCTTTTTCTTTTAACATTTTAGCAGCATTTTTTTCTTCAACTATTGGTTCTGTTTTTAATAATTTATTTTGACCACTTACTAAACTAATTTCTTTATCAGGGAATCCTACATTAGCACCAAATGTAATAGTTGCTTTCTTTTCTCCATTATTAGTGATTTGAACAGTAAATTCTACTGTGTCGTTTTCTGTTCCATTTTTAGTAAGTTCTATTCCATCTTCAATTGGACATATATCAGAGTTTTCTGTACAACCGATTGAAATAGTATTAGAATCTGTCTTATAATACATTAAAAATTTAGCATCTATACTATTAACATTCGTTAAGTCTATTTTTAAAGTTTCTGTTTGGTTAGGATTTACTGTTATTTGTTTACTTTCATTAAGACTATTACTTTTTATTAGAGCATAAAGATTTCCTGTTACTATATTAAGTGCTCCTTTCTTTTCAGCAGTTGCGGTAAATAGCGCATATGATGTTGTTGATATGCATATTAAAAGAATTAATAAAGACATACCTACTATATAACTATTTCTTATATTTATTTCTCTATAAAGAAATTCTCTTAATTTCTTCACTTTAATCACCCTACCTATATATTTTAATTTTAGCAAAGTGAAAAGTATTTTTCAATAATTTTGGTATTTTTTTCCATAATAGTGTAAAATGTTGTAAGAAAAAAATTACTAATTAATAGTAATTTAGTTTTCTAAATAATCTTCACCTTTATGGGGTTCAGTTCTAAGTAAATCATTATAATCTTGTTGACGTAGAGCTTCATAAATAACTATAGCTGCAGCATTAGAAAGATTTAGAGCTCTAACATTTTTTGTCATTGGTATTCTCATACAATGTTCTAAATCTTTTTTTAATATTTCTTTTGGTATACCAGTTGATTCTTTTCCAAAGATAAAATATAATTCTTTTTCTTCTTCGTTTTTGTAGTTAAAACTTGTATGAGGTTTTTTACCATATCTTGTGAAGTAATAGTAAATTCCTTCATTTTTATTTTTAAAATCTTCAAAATTTTCATAAGTATAATATTCTAATTTATCTATATAATTTACACCACTTCTTTTTAAATATTTATCATCAAGAGAAAAGCCTAATGGTTTGATAAGATGAAGTTTTGTATTGGTCGCAACACAAGTTCTCATAATGTTGCCTGTATTACCTGGAATTTCTGGTTCGAATAATACTATATTATTCATTTTCTTCTCCTACTTCATAATATTCAAAGAATGCTTCTGCTTTACTAATAGTAAGTGGTTTTTCACTACTTCCTTGTAAAATATCTACAACTTCAGTATCTCTTAAAATAACAAATGCAGGATATGAAGTAGTCAACGCTTTTTTATACGGATATTTATTATTAAATTCATCTACAAATTGATTAGAATCTACATCACTTAAATTGACATAAGTAATATTATTTGATAATCCATCTTTTAGAACTACTTTTTTTAAGTCTTCTTCAAAGTTTCTACATACATCATCACTTGCAGTACACATATATAAAACAACATAAGGATTTTCTGTAATATAGTGATCTACTTCTGTATATCCAATTTCAGGTAGTGTATTTCTTATAACTGGAGTTTGTTTTTCATATTCTTTATATGCTTCGTATTTTTCTGTTATAAATAGTAGTAGAAAAATGGTTCCTACAAAAAGGCACGCTAAAATAATGTAATTCTTTGTTGGTATAGATTTTTGTTTTTTCTTTATCATTTATAACCACTCCTTTATAATATTAGTTTACCACTATTTTTTAATATTTGCACACTAAAATTAATTCTTTGTGCCAAATATAGTAAATTTAAAACAAAGATAACTGATTAGATTCTGGCATATCTTCAAAAATTCCCATTTCTTTCATCTTTTCAACTAATGTTTTGGAGATTTTTCCTCGTTTAGAAACATCTTCAATACTTAAAAATGGTTTTTCTTCTCTTGCTTCTACTAATTGTTTAGCAACTGTTATACCTAATCCATCTATTGTTGAAAAAGGTGGTATTAGAGTGTTTTCTTGAGTTTCATCTATAACAAATTTTGTTGCTTCACTTTTTTCGAGACTGATGTTTGCGAATTTAAATCCTCTACAACTTGCTTCTAAGGCTATTTTTAAAGATTCAAGAATTCCTGTTTCTTTATTTGTTGCCTCATATCCTTTAGCAAGTATATCTTCTATTTTTTGTTTTATACTACTACGTCCTTTTATCATGGTTTCTATATCGAAATCACTTATACGAACTGAGAAGTATGCTGCATAATAGTTTATTGGTTGATGTACTTTAAACCAGGCAATTCTTAAAGCACTCATAACATATGCACAAGCATGAGCTTTAGGGAACATATATTTTATTTTATGACAAGATTCAATATACCATTCAGGAATATCAACTTTTCTCATAATTTCTGCATATTCTTTCCATTGCTCTGGTTCCTTACTAGCTCTTCCTTTACGAACAAATTCCATTATTTTAAATGATGTTAGAGGTTCTACTCCCCAGTTTATTAAAGATACCATAATATCATCACGACATCCTATAACTTTTTTGAAAGGTACTATGTTATTTTTTATTAATTCTGAAGCATTACCTGCCCAGACATCTGTACCATGAGAAAGTCCAGAAATTTTAACAAGTTCTGAGAATGTTTTTGGTTTGGTCTCTTCTAACATGTTAATTACAAACTTTGTTCCAAGTTCAGGAAGACCTAGTGTTCCAGTTGGACACATTATATCTTCTTCTGTTACTCCAAGAGATTTTGGAGAACATAAAAGTTCAAATACATCTTTATCATCAAGTGGAAGTGTTGTTACATCTATTCCTGATAAATCTTCTAACATTCTGAGTACTGTAGGATCATCGTGTCCTAGTATATCTAGTTTTAAAACATCTTCATCGATAGCATGGTAATCAAAGTGTGTTGTTCTCCAAAGTGAGGTGTTATCATCTGCTGGGAATTGGAATGGTGTAAAATCAAATACATCCATATATCCTGGTATAACAACTATTCCTCCTGGATGTTGTCCTGTTGTTCTTTTTACTCCTGTACAACCTAGAGCAAGACGTTCTATTTCTGCAGTTCGTACTGCTTCTAATCCTTTTTCTTCTATATATCCTTTTACAAATCCAAAAGCAGTTTTTTCAGCAACTGTACCTATTGTTCCAGCACGATAAACATTATCTATTCCAAATAATTCTTTTGTATATTCGTGTGCTTTCCATTGGTAATCACCTGAGAAGTTAAGATCAATATCTGGAACTTTATCAGCGTTAAATCCTAGGAAAGTCGCAAATGGCATATCTTGTCCTTCTTTACTAAGTTTTTCTCCACATTTTGGACATATTTTATCATCTAAATCATATCCAGATGAATATTCAAGAGCATAAGCTTCTCCTTTTTCATTTTCAAATTCTGAATATTTACAATTTTTACATAAGTAATGAGCAGGAAGTGGATTTACTTCAGTAATACCCATCATAGTTGCGACAAATGATGAACCAACTGAACCACGAGATCCAACTATATAACCATCGTCATTAGATTTTTTAACTAATTTTTGAGCGATAAGATATATTACATCGAATCCTCCTCCAATTATTCCTGAAAGTTCATTTTCTATTCTTTCTTCAATATTTTTTGGAAGTGGATCTCCATACATTGAGTGAGCTTTATCATAAACTAGATTTTTTACTTCTTCCTCTGAATTTTCAATTTTTGGAGAAAATGGTACTCCTCCTGTATCTATTATTACTTCTATTTGTTCTACTGTACTTGCGATTTTATTTGGATTTTTAACTACTATTTCATAAGCTAAATCTTCTCCTAAAAATTCAAAATTTTCTAACATTTCGTTTGTAGTTCTAAAGTGATTTGATGGAATTTCTGTTATGTTTTTACGGGCAAGAGGATGTCTTCCTCCACCTGGTACTTTTTGATTTACTATAATTTCTCTAAATATTTTATCTTCTTTTCTAATATGGTGAACGTCTCCTGTTGCGACAATTATTTTACCAGCTTCTTGAGTTACTCTAATAATCTTTTTTAGATGTTCTCTAAGTTCTAATTCATTGGCAAAATCTCCTGTTTGAATTAAATGAGTATAACAGTCCATTGGTTGTACTTCTACATAATCGTAAAATCTTATAATGTTTGTTAATTCTTCTTCTGTTTTACTTTTAGCCATATTAAAGACTTCACTTTCATAGCAACCACTACCAATTAAAAGTCCTTCTCTATATTTTTCAATTTCACTTCTTAGAATTCTTGGAGTTTTATATAAATATGTTGTATTAGCAAATGATACTAATTTAAATAGATTTTTTAATCCTTTTTTATTTTGTACTAAAATATTTACATGATGCATACTACCATATTTATGTATTTCATCTTTTGATACTAAGTTTAGTAATTCATCCATTTTTTCTATATTTTGATTAGATAATTTTTTTAGCATTTTATGAAATACTAAAGCAGTACCTTCAGCATCGTAATCTCCTCTATGATGGTGCTCCTCATCCCATGGAACATCATATCTTTTAACGAGTGCTGATAAGGAATGTCTTGCATAGTTAGTATCTAGAGTTCTTGAAAGTTCTAGAGTGTCTATTACTGGATTTTTTATTTCTCCTAAATTATATTTTTTATAAGCCATCTCTAAGAAAGACATATCAAATTTAGCATTATGGGCAACTAGTGGATAATCTTGTATAAATTCTTTAAATCTTTTTACAGCATTCTCTTCATTATCTTTATCTTCTAGCATTTCATCTGTAATACTTGTTACATCTATAATTTTTTTTGGAAGAGGACGTCCTGGATTAATAAGTTCATCATATCTTTCTTTTATTTCTCCATTTTGTAGCTTTACTGCACCTATTTCAATTATGGAATCAGCACCACCAGCATTAAATCCTGTTGTTTCTAAATCGAATACAATATATGTCTGTTCTAACATAACTTTTGTAGTTGGACGTAATACAACATCTACATTATCATCTATCATAGATAGTTCAGTACCATAAATTACTGTGAAAGGTTCTTTTCCTTCTTTTAGGTTTTTATTATATCCTTTTACATAGTTATAAACATGTGGAAAAGATTGTACTCCATTATGATCAGTTATTGCGATTGCCTTATGTCCCCAATTGATTGCTTGCTTTACGAGTGCTACTTCATCTGCTACTCCATCCATTTGACTCATTTTGGTATGAGTATGTAATTCTACTCTTTTAGTTTCTGCAGTATCTTGTATTTTTTCTTCTTTATTCTCTATTTGTTCAACACTTCTAATATTTAAAACTAACTCTCTTGCAAAAGTATCATTTTTAGAATAACCACTAAATTTATACCATTTACCTTTAATTAATTCTTTTTTTAATCTGTTATATTCTTCTTCATCTTTTATAAATAATTTACAATAAATACTATCAGTATAATCTGTAACTTTTAATGTTATTATTATTAAATCTGATTTGGTTTTAAATTCTTCTATTGCAAATATAGATCCTTCTATAATAACATTATTATCTTCACTTAATATTGTTTTTATGGGAATTGGATTACCTTTTATTTTACGACCTAAAACAGTATTAGGATCTTTTACATTTTTTCTATTATATGTTTTATTTGAACTCTTTGGAGTTTCTTCTTGTTTTTGAACTTCTATTTCTCCGAATTCATATTTAGCTTTTTCTATTTCTTCTTGAATAGATTTTTCTTCTTTTAATTCTATATCAATTTCTTTATTATAACCAAATGTTTTGTAAAAGTTTTCTATATCTTCTTTTACTTTTAAAAGTTTATTTTCTTCTCTTTTATTATTCACAACTAAAACTAGGGAATCATTTTCTATTTGTAAAGCTTCTTCGTACAAAGTAATTATTTTTAATTTGTCTTTTAATTTATTTAATATGATATCAAAATATTCTTTTAAGATATTTAAATCTATGTTTTCTATATCGTAATTAATATATATATCTTTAATATTTTGATCAATATTATGTTTATTTTCTTCTAATTCTTCTATTATTTCTTTTGGAAATAAATTTTCATTTTTAATAATAATTTTCCAAGTATTATTTTTACTATTTATAATTATTTTTTCGATAGTAGAATCCAAAAATGAAGAGTATAACTCTTCTTTTAATTTCATTTTATCTAATAATAATTTCATTTTGTCATTCATGCCTACTACCTCCTGATGAGAAAAGTCTCTTTTTGAGACTTTAAATAATTTCTAATTCATTAATTTTTAAAATGTGTTTTTGGTTTTTAATACAAAAATCTATAAATGTAAATAAATCTACTTTTCTAAGTTGTCTTTCGTAAGTATATTTAGAAACATCAAAAACTATTTTATCTCTTTTCATATATTTTACTAAATCTTCTTTTTTAACACCTAAATACATTAACCAATATGGATATATTTGTGTTTTTAAAAATTTTAGTGATTCATCACCTGATAAATATTTGCTTTTTCCACTCATACGAGTTGCGAATTCATTTAATACTACTAATTCTACTATTGCTTTTACAATATCTTGATATTCTTTTTTAAAGTTTTCAAGTTCCTTTTTAACAATATCAAAAACTATATGAATTAAATTTTCAAGTTCAAATCTGTGTTTTACTCCCCAAACCATAATATTAGATTTTGAACCTTGTATTTTCTCTATTGTTGATGATTTTAATTTTGGAGAAATAACTAATACTTGATATTCGTCAAATTCTATACGCATTATATCTTTTAATTCTTTTATAGTTTGTTTTTTATATTTATCCCACATCTTTACTAGATAAACTCTATATTTTTCTGTTTCTTTTTTTAATTCTTTATATCCACTATACTCTTTCATTAAATTATAAATAGTATCATCACGTGGAATAAAGTTTTTAGGATCTTTTAATATCTTTTTATATTCTTTATAAGTTATATTATATTCTTTCTTATAATTTTGCCATAATTTATTTTTATATCTATGAATGTTTTCTGAAATTGATGCTTGAAATAATAAGTTCCAAATTAGTACATAATCATTAACCATAAATTTCAAATTCATTTTCACCACATCCTGACTTTTTCTTTCCTATATCTAATATATCACAAGTGTAAAATTTTGAAAAGTTATGATTAGTATTTTTAAGTAATTTTTTATACAATTTAAAAGGCAACAAATTTGTTGCCTAAAATGTTTTAATTAAGAAATAAATTGCGGTAATTATTCCTATAACGAGTGCTAGAAGAAGAGATACTTTTAGGAAAGTCATTAATTTAGAAGGTCCTTCTTCTTTATCTGAAAAATTAAAATCTTTATCTGATAGGTCCATAGATCTAGTATAAAATGATTGATCCATATCCTTTAAAATATCTGATTCTGTTTTTTCTTTTGGTTTTAGAATTTCTGCAGTTTTCATTGCTTCTTTATCTAAAATATCTTTACTTATATTTAATTTTTCATCACTTTCTGGACTTGGAACTTGATCTTCTAGGTTACTAGTCATAAGTTCACTTAATAAATCTACACTAGTTGCATGATCTATTTCTCCTTTTAGTGTTTTAGAAGTGATTGTGTCTATTAAATCTCTTAATTCTTCTTCATCTGGGGATGTTGAATTTTCTTTTTCTTTTCTATATTTTTCTAATTCTTCTGGATTAAGACTAGCAAGTATATTATAATTTGTATTTTTTAATTTTCTTTTTTTATCTAATTCATCATAATCTACTCTTGCTTCTCTTGCTTCTTTTAGGATTTTATTAATATCATATACTCTATTTTCATGATCTTGATATAAATAATTAAAATCATCTAATTCTTTTTTTACTTTTGGAGGTGGTGCGAATTCATTATAGTCTTTATAATGGCGATACCCTTCTCTTGTTTGGTAATTTCTTTTGGCTTCATTTAAGTCGATAGCATCTACTTTACTTATATCTGTAAAGTTAGTATATTTTGTATTTTTACCAATATTATTATATAACTCTTTATTACGTCTAGAACGTGTTGATGATACTCTAGAAGTGTTTTGACCATATCTATCCATACGACTTGCCATAATACTACCTCCAATCTTAATATAATTTTAACATATATAAATAAAAAACAAAAGAAAGTAATTTACTCTTTACGTAAATAAGTTTTTAGTTTATACTAATTAATGTAAAGGAGAAGTAAAATATGAAAGTTAAAGTTAATGATGATGCTTGCATTGGGTGTGGTGCTTGTGTTGCGATAGCTCCTGAAGTATTTGAAATAAATGATGATGGTCTATCACAAGCAATCAAAGAAAATGTAAGTGAAGAAGATTCTGATAAAGCTCGTGAGGCAATTGAAAGTTGCCCTACTGGTGCGATTGAAGGAAAATAAGTTCTATTTTGAACTATAAAAAAAATCAAGGTTTTATTTCCTTGATTTTTTTTCTATTTCTTCTTCTAAAATTTTTAAGAATTCTTCTTTGGATACTGTAGTTGTATCTTTTTTACTATATAGGCGATAACTTACTTTATTATCGTTTTTCTCATTATCTCCTAAAATTAGAGTATAAGGAATTTTTGCAGTTTGTGACTCTCTTAGACGATATCCTAGTTTTTCATTTCTATCATCTAATTTTACTCTTATTCCATTTTCTTTTAAATATTCATATACTTCTTCTGCATAATCTTTTTGATGTTCACTTGATACTGGCATTACTACAACTTGAGTTGGTGCTAGCCAAAGTGGTAAGGCTCCTTTAGTCTCTTCTAAGTAATAAGCGATAAATCTATCTAGACTTCCGAATACTGCACGATGAAGTACTACTGGTGTTTTTCTTTCTCCATTTTTATCTATATAAGCTAAGTCAAATTTCATAGGTAGGCAGAAATCTAATTGACAAGTTGATAGGCTGTATTCATTACCTACTGCAGGTTTAACTTGAACATCAAGTTTTGGACCATAAAAAGCAGCTTCTCCTATTTTTTCTGTATAATCTATACCTATTTTATCTAAAACTTTTCTTAATTTATCTTCTGCATCATCCCACATTTTGTCATCATCGTAATATTTTACTTTATCTTCTTTATCTCTTAGAGATAATTCAAAACGAAAATCAGTAATATTTAATTCTTTATATACGTCTAGGATTAATTCTACTACTTTTGAGAATTCACTTTCTATTTGTTCTGGTGTTACAAATAGATGAGCATCGTTTTGACAAAATGATCTTGTTCTTTCAATTCCTTTTAGGGCACCACTTGCTTCAAAGCGACAATCACGTGCTATTTCTCCAATTCTAATTGGTAGGTCTTTATACGAATGTATTCCATTTGCATATATCATCATATGATGTGGACAATTCATTGGACGAAGTACAAACTCTTCTCCTTCTACTTCCATTTTAGGGAACATATTTTCTTTATAATGATCCCAATGTCCACTTGTTTTATAAAGTTCTACATTACCAAGAGGTGGTGTTAGAACATGAAGATATCCCATTTTTCTTTCTTTTTCTTTGATATAGTTTTCTAATTGTTCCCAAATGATATATCCATTAGGTAAATACATTGGAAGTCCTTTTCCTACTAGGTCATTAGTTAAGAATATTCCTAAATCTTTTCCTAGTTTTCTATGATCTCTTAATTTAGCTTCTTCTAATTCTTTTAGATGATTTTGTAAGTCTTCTTCTGTTTCAAAACAAATACCATAAATTCTTTGTAAGACTTTATTATTAGAATCTCCTTTCCAGTATGCTCCTGATATTTTTAATAGTTTAAAATATTTTAGAAGTTTTACGGTCTCAACATGAGGTCCACGACAAAGATCTGTAAAATCTCCTTGAGTATAACAAGAAATTACTTCTTCATCTTCATTCATTCTTTCTATTAAATCTATTTTATAAGGATCATCTTTAAATCTTTCTAAAGCTTCTTTTTTAGAAATTTCTTCTCTTACTATTCTTTTACCATCTTTAGCAATCTTTTTCATTTCACGTTCTATTTTAGGTAAATCTTCTTCTGTTAGAGTTACATCTCCTAGGTCAATATCATAATAGAATCCTTCTTCTATTACGGGTCCAACCCAAAACTTTGCATCTTTATATAAATGCTTTACTGCTTGTGCAAGTAAATGTGCACATGAGTGATTTAATACACTTAATTTTTCATCTTCTTTAATATTTATCATTTTTATCTCTCCTTTTTTATAAAAATAAAACCACATTAAATGCTAGGAGCAAATAATGCGGTACCATCCTTGTTTTTTCTTAATTTAAATAACGGCTATGAACCGGAATTACTTTTCATAATTCTACTAAAAAGGTAGTAACTAGTCTAATCTTTCCTTGTTTTCACCAACCACAAGGTCTCTTTTTAAAGTTTTAGAAAAGTCGTGTCCTTTCTCAATGTATTTTATATTTTAAGAATATCACAAAATATTTATTTGTCAAGTTATCTTTGGTTCCATGATGAAGGAAGTCCAAAAACTGTGGTTGCTCCTCTAAACCCTTCGTTATATCTTCTTTTTAAATAATTGTAATATTTTGAAAGTGATGAACAATTATAATCATTGTCTGCGAAAAGTATACAATCAGCAACTTCTAAATGTAAGTGTACTCCGGTTGCTCTTCCTGTTTGTCCCATATATCCAAGTGGATCATTTACAGTTACAGTTTTTCCTACATACAGTCCAGGAGCATATCTACTTAAATGTACATACATAGATGAATAATCTTTATCTTTTACTCTATGTACTAAACTTATTATATTAGCTCCTGCTCCATCACGAAATATACCAGTTATTATTCCATCGGCAATTGGATATACTACTTCATTTGAGTCATATGGACTAGTTATATCATAACCATAATGGAATCCATCATCTCTATATTCTAACCCACTACTTATATTTCCATGTTGGGTTGGATTATACCAATGTTTTATTTCAACTATTGGTACTGGATCTTGTATAACTTGTTCTACTACTTTTGGTTCTTCTTTATTTTCTGTAGATTCTTTTATTTGATTTAAATTTATTTTTGCTGTTTTATAATTTTTATTATTTGTTTTATCTGAATAAAATAAGATTTCTTTTTTTTCTTTACTTTTCATTTCTAATTCTATTCCACTACCAAATAAAATAAGAGAGGTTCCTACTAATATCAATAGAATTATTTTCTTCATAGTCCAACCACTTCCCAAGACATAAAACTGTTCGCTATTATAACAAAAAGAAGAGACTTTGTCAAAAATCTCTTCTTTTTTTAATATAGTTTTTAATATTTTCTTTTTGTTTGTTTAACTTTTTTATACGACTTTTTAGCTCTCTTCTAAATTGTTTTCTTTCTTCATCAGTTCCATACCCGTAGTAGAAAAGATCTATTGATCTTTGGTTTAGAATATCTACACTTCTTCTTAATGGACTTGAACATTGTACATAATGATCTAATTTTAATCCTTTATGTTTTCCTTCTTTAGCATATTTTGACTCTTCTTCATAACAAAATATTTGTTGATGAAAAGCACTATTTCCTTCTCCAATTTTTTGTGATAATTCTTTTAATATTTCATCTGGTTCTTCTGATTCTTCTTGAACTAAATAAGCAATTGGACGATTATTCTCATAACTGTCTATCGCTATAAATTCATTATGTAAAATCATGCAATAATTAACTATATCATGAGCTAATGCGGATGCTGGTTCTTCTTCTAAAGATGTATGATAGTCATATCTTTTAGAAATAATTTTAGTTATATCAACTAAGTTTTTAACTGTATTTTCAAATTCTTTGTCATAACTTCCTTCTTCTATTACTTGACTAACTTCTTTATAAGTTGTTTTTTTTGAATTTGTTATAATACTTTTTCTATTACCAGCATCTATTATTATTCCATTAGGTTGAATCTCAAAATAATGAGATTCGGCAAACCTTTTTGTTCCTTGTAAAAGTGAGCCTTTATTTGAACTATATTCTTTTGGGAATATAGAAATTATTTTATCTCTTTCATAAATATTTTCTTCTCTTTCAAGAGCATTTTGAACAATTAATGAATTATAATCAAAATAAGATGTAACTGATGCGATATGTACACCAAGTAGATAATTACCATTTGGTAATTTTGTTGCGGATAAAGCATCATCTATTTCAGTAGCATAATCTCCATCTATAGAAATTATATAATCATCTATCTCTTGTTTAGGTATACTATTTTGGTAATCTTCATCTGGCTCTAATTGTTTTAATATGTCTCTATCAAAACCTTCTTTTATATTATATTTTTCTTTTAATAATTTTAATCTATATTTGTCTTTTCTACTTTCTAAAAGGTCTTCTTTTAAATTTATAAGTAAAATTTTCTTTAAATTATAAAGTTGATCTTTATCTTTTAGGTTTGCTAGAATATTATAAAGTTTAGATAAACAAGTGGCTTTATCATCATCTGAAAATTTTAGGCTTTTATCAGATAAAAGTATATCTATTACTTTATCAAAGTAATAAGTATCTGTATTTAGAGTTTGCTTATTTATTAAATCTAAATATCTTAAAATGACATTACATATTAAACTATTACCATATATGTCAATACAATTAATCATTTCTGGGAAGTAATTAATTACATTCTTTATGTAATAAAAATTTTTCTTTTCAAAAATAACGTATTCTAAAAATTTATATTTACTATTTTCCTCATCATCAAAAATATATAAAGTATTTGATAGTTCTTCTAAAGTATACATTATACTTTTTAAATCTTTTTTATTATATTTTTCTGGATGAGAATAAATTCTATCATCTATTTCATCACTTAGATTTTCAAGCATTTCTATTACGCTATCAATATCTATGTTTTTTGTTCTTTTAACAAGATTAATAATTATTTCTATTCCTCTTTCCATTCTTGAAGAGTTTTTTTCATTTTTATAGTTGTAAAGTTCTTCTTCTAATTCATCTACAATTAAATAAATCATTTCTTCTGTGTCTTGTGTATTTAAAACAGCACATAATTTATTAAACTTTACATCATTTTCATTTTCTAAAATATTTTTAATTTTTTTATAACTTCTTCCCATATTCAATACCTAACCCTAATTCCTTCTATTTTTACTTATTAATTCCATTGTTTTTGTTAATTGTTTTATTCTTTCGATTATTCGCCTTGCTTTTACTTTAGAAAGTCCACTTGGAGTATTTGATAGATTATCTTCTAATTGTTCTAAAGTTAAATTGGATGTAAAAAACGTTGGCAAGTGTTGTTCCATCCTATATTGTAAAATTGGTCCGAGAACTTCATCTCTTGCCCAAGATGTTGAATTTTCTGCTCCTATATCATCAAGTAGTAATAAATCTACTTTCTTTATATAATTGAATTTTTCTTCATAATCAGTATCAAAGGATGCTTTTAAATTTCTTAAAAATTCAGGATAATACACATAAGCACTATGTACTCCAAGACGAGCCATTTCATTAAATAGTGATGCGATTAAATATGTTTTTCCACTTCCAAAAGATCCATGTAAATATAGTCCTTTTGGACTATTTCCTTTTTTATATTCTTCCATAAAAGTTTTAAAATATTTAATAATTGGTAATCTATTATTATCATCTTTATATATTCCTTTAAAAGATGCTTCTGATATTTCTTTTGATATATCAAAAAATTGCAAGTTTTCTTTATATTTATTTCTTTCTATATTTTTTAAAGTTTTAGAACAAGCAACATATGAAAAGTTTATTTTTTTATCATAAGGTATTGGAGTTAGTAAATACCCATGTACTTTATTTTTACAAAAAGCACTATTTCTACATTTTAAGCAATGCATTTTTTCTTCTAGACATTCCTGTAATCTAGTTGTATATTTCATTAATATTTCATCTGGTATATTTATACTTTCTATAAAATTTAAAAATTCTTTATCACTGCATGCTTCTTCAAAAGATTTTTTTAAAGTATTAGTATCATTTTTTATTATATTAGAAATTTTTTGCATACTAACACCTCTTCTCTTTATATATTAATATAAGAAAAATATACAAAAAAAGCAAGTTATTTTACTTAAATTTACTTTGATTTTTTATATTTTTCATATTTATTTTATAAATATTACAATTATCTTATTTATAAGTCTTAATTTTATATCCATTTTTATTTAATTTGACTATTATACTACCATTTTTATCTGTCCTGTAGATATTTGATTTAGATAAAGTTTTTAAAACGCTTCTTTTAGGATGTCCATATTTATTATCTTTTCCAACAGATATCAAACTATCTTTAGGTTCAATAGTAGATATAAACTCTTTACTGGAACTTGTATCTGAACCATGATGACCTACTTTTAAAATATCTATTTTGTTTAAGTCATATGTTTTCAGTATTTCTTTTTCACTTTTTTCAGTGGCATCTCCCATCATTAAAATCTTTGTATTTTGATTTTTAATGTATAATACTAAACTACTATCATTTTCTTCTTTTAAATCTTTATTTAATGAATAAATTTCAAAATCTCCTACTTTAAATGTTTCATCTTGTTTTAATTTTTCTATTTTATGTTTTTTGGAAATTAAACTTTCTAAATAATTTATTCTACCTTCATTTATATAGATTTTATCAACTTCTATTTTATCTATTAAATTAAGGGATTCTCCTAGATGATCATAGTCTCCATGAGTTAATACTAAATAATCTATTTTTTTAATACCAAGAGATTTTAAATATGGTATAGTTTTATTTTTTACAATAGATGTCTTATTTCTTCTTTGTTGCCATTTTTCTTTTATATAGGTCGCTATTCCTCCTGTATCTACAATCATTGTCTTTCCATTTGAGAAAAAAATACTACTATCTCCTTGTCCAACATCTAATACTGTGAAAAAATTATTATTTGTAATTATCATATAAAAATGATGAAATATGAATATAATTAATAGAATTAAATACATTATTTTCTTTTTATATTTTATTACTATAATAATAAAGATAAAAAGAGTTATATAATAAATTATATTTAATTTTGGGAATACAAAGACTCCTATATTTATTTGTCTTAATATATTAGAACTACTTTCTAATATTCTTATAAAGAAAAATAAAGTATTATCTAAAATAGGAAATATGAAGGTTATAAGAGATAAAGGAAAGATTATAATAGTTACAAGTGGTACATAAAATAAATTATAAAGAATACTTAGAATATTTATTTGATAAAAATTATATAAGCTTATAGGAATACTTACTAAAAATGATATTATAGAGGTTATTAGTAATTTAGATATATAATGTTTTGGCTTATTTAACTCATCTGAGAAATATATTAAAGCAAAACTTATAGAAAAAGAATATAAGAATCCTACATCATAGATAAAAAAGGGATTTATTAAAAGAGAGATAGCTACTGTTAGATAAAATATATTTATTGGTTTTATATAAAAGTAATATATTTTATTAATAGAGAATAAAAAGAAGAAAATAACCGCTCTTAAAATAGATGGTGAAAAGCCTACTAACAATAGATAAATCATTAAAAACAACATAACTATTAAATATCTTTTGTTCTCTTCTACTTTTATTTTTTTTAGAAATAAAAGTAACATACCACTTAAAAAAGTTATGTGCATTCCACTTATTGCGAATAAATGTGATATACCTAGATATTGGTAATTTTCTTTAATATTATTTTTTAATGATGATTTATCTCCAAGTAAAAATGTTTTTAAATAACTTTCTGTTTTTTTATTTTTTAAATGATTATATATTTTATTTTTTATTTTATAATATAGATTTTCATCATTATTTATAATGTTATAATCACTTATTTTAACTAAATAAAATGTATTTTTTCTATATAAATAATCTTTATAAGAGAAGATATTTTCTATAGTACTATCTTTTGGTTTACTAAATACTCCTTTTCCTTTTATTTTTATTCCTAATTTTATATTTTCTATAAATTTATCTTTTTCTTTTTTAGTTTTAAAATAATAATTACCAATTAATTTTTCTTTGTTATTAATAGTTAAAGTCAAAAGATTTCCATCTACATTATAATTTTCAATATAGCCTGAAAAACTAGTAGATGTGTTTTTATAAATACTTTTGTTTACTATATTTATTCTAAGGAATGTTGTGAGGAGTGCTAGTGATAAAATTATTAGATATGGATAATTATATAGTAATACGGTCCTTAATTTTAGCAAACACTGCATCTCCTATACCTTTTACATTTTTTATATCTTCAATATTTTTAAAGCCTCCATTTGTATTTCTATAATTTATAATATCATCTGCCTTTGATTCTCCAATACCACTTAAAGTCATTAAGTCTTCTTTTGTGGCACTATTGATATTGATGATGGCAGTTGTTTTACTATTTTCACTTGTTTTATCAGTTTGTTTTTCAATACAAGCATCATTTTCAAGTCCATAATCTTCTGAATATTTACATGCATCTAAAGCATTGTTTTCTTTTTCTTTGGTTTGTTTAAAGTTTTGTACTTCTCTTTGACTATAAATTATAATAACCATTTCATCTTGTAATTTTTTACTTAAATTAATAACTGAAGTATCTGCATTTTCTGTTAAGCCTCCTGCCATATCTATTACGTCTTTGACTCTTTTACTTGCTTTTATTAAATATGTTCCAGGGAGTACTACTTCACCTTTTATGTCTACGTAAATATCCTTTCCTTCCTCTTCTACTTCTAATTCTTTTAAATTACTACTTTTCTTTTTAGCAACCACTAAAGTAGATTTTTCTTTCTTTGTCTCCTTTTTATTAAAACTTTGATGAATTATAAATCCTCCTAATAGTAGTAAAATAAATATTGCGATGCTTCCTGCAATTATTTGTTTTTTATAACGATATTTAAATGTCATTTTCCCACCTCCATTTATTTTATACTAGAAAAAAAGAAAGTTTTTGCAACTTTCTTGAATTTTTTTTATTTTTTTGTTCTCTTTTTACTTTTTCTATCTGATCTTATTCCTGTTTCAACACTTACACGTTCTACAAAAGCAAGTGCTATAATAAGACACCAAGTGAAACTTCCTCCATAACTCATAAATGGAAGTGGTACTCCTGTCATTGGGATAAGTCCAAAAAGTCCTAGTAAGTTTACAGCAATATGACAAAAGATATAGACTGCAACTCCATAACAAATCAATGCTCCCCTATTTGTATAACTTCTTTTACCTATTATAAGTATCCGCCATAGTACTAATATATAAATAAAGATAATAGCAATACCTGTTATGAGTCCTAATTCTTCTATAATTACTGCGAATATGAAATCAGTATATGGTTCTGGTAAATATAAATATTTCTGTGTTGAATTACCAAGCCCTACTCCTGTTAGACCTCCATTGTTAATTGCTATATATCCATTACAAACTTGAGAACCTGTTGTGAATAATTTTTCACATGGATTTTTAAAATCAAATCTTTCAAGTTGTCTTGCTTGTAAAATATTTTTTCCTGATAATATTAGAGCTCCAAAAGCAGCAACTATAAGCATGGAACCTACTCCAAAAGTCTTAAATTTTATTTTCTTTGAAGTTGGTGATGCTAAAAACATAGTTACAACAATAACACTAAAGATAATAGCTGTTCCTAAATCTGGTTGAATTGCAATTAAAAATGCAAATACTGCTCCTACTAAAAGAGGAATAGTAGCAATATAACTATTTAGTTTTTTCTCGTTCATTTCATAAAATCTTGCAGTCCACATTATAAATATTACTTTTAAAAATTCACTTGGTTGGACACTAAAGAAACCAAAATCAAACCAACTTACTGCTTGGTTTTGTGCTTCTCCTACTATAAGTAGAACAACTAAACTTACTCCTATTACAATAAGCATTAACCAGGAGACGATTCCATATAGTTTAGTATTAAAATTAATCATTATAAAAAATATAATAAAACCACTAATTAAAAATATTGCTTGTTTAATAAAATAATTATAAGGGCTTACTGCATGAGACATATACGCAGTAACATTGCTTGATGAAAATACCATTATTAGACCAATAATAAATAATATTATTGTCATAAAGAATAATGGTTTATCTAGATGTTTAATTATTTTTTTCATCTTACCACGTCCTTATCTTGAAATAATTTTATCATAAAATCTAATATTTATAAAGAAAAATATAGATATAGGCAACTTGTATTAACATATTTTACATTAATTCATATCTTATAGTAGATTAGAAAAGGAGGCATTAGTTATGTATTATTATGGTGGCGGATCTTGTGGATGCGGCAATCAAAATTATCAACCATATTATCCTGTTTATGGAGGATATCAAAACAATAACAGTTCTGTATATGCAATTATATTAGTGCTATTTATTTTACTTGTAATCGTGATTGGAACTAGATTTGTAAATTAAAAAAGGTAAAAACTTTCTTTTTACCTTTTTTTTTGATATAATTACTGCAGTTGGGGTGATTATATGTTAAAAACAAAGGATATTTTAGATGAAAAAGATAAAAGACTTAGACTTGTAAGTAAAGATGTAGTTTTTCCTCTTTCTAAAGAAGATAAAGATATTATAGATAAAATGATTGAGTATTTAGTTAATAGTCAAATTGATGAATTAGCTGAGAAATATGATTTACGTCCTGGTATGGGAATGAGTGCAATTCAAGTTGGAGTTAATAAAAGATATTTTGTAATTGTTAATGAAGTAGATCCTGATGAAGAAGATAATAATAAAAGATTTGATACTTATATTGTAGTTAATCCTAAAATCATTAGTAATTCTATGGAAAAAATTTATGTTGATATGGGAGAAGGTTGTTTATCTGTTAATCGTGATGTTGAAGGAATAGTACCAAGATACGCTCGTGTTACTGTTGAATATTTTGATGAAAACGGACAAAAAAAGACAACTCGTGCTAGAGAAGAATTAGCTATTGCTTTCCAACATGAGATAGATCATTTAAATGGAATTTTATTCACAGACCATATTGATAAAAACAATCCTTATAAAGGTCAAGACGAATATAGAGCAATTTAAAAATCTACATTGAGTATGTAAATAAATTTGTGTAAAGATAAATCCTTTCTATGGTAATATAGAAATATATAACCAAGAAAGGATTTT
>CANRNO010000004.1 GCA_947632065.1 uncultured Bacilli bacterium
TTACATAATAAAATTTAATTAAATTATAAATCTTATTTTTTAGGAGTTAAATCTCCACACTTATTCTACACTAACATTGGTATAATTATGTACATATTTATTTTATGATTATAGAAAATAAATAAGTGTTATATATGTATAAAAATAAAAAGATATTCAAAATAATTTGAATTCTTTTTAATAATAAATACAAGTTGTATGATGGTTTGGAGATGATATTTCTTTTTTTCTTCCTGTTTTCCAAATAATATTATCTAGTTCTATTGAGTTAATATTTATGTCTTTATTTTGTAGTTTTTCTTTTATTAATTCTATAACATAAAGCATATTAGCTCTTATTTCTATTTCCATATTATCATCGTGTTCTATTTCTATTTCGTTATCTACAATATTAGAAAGTTCTTTATTATAAACTAGTACTCCATTTGCTCTTAAGACTTTAGGAATAACATAATCAGCACATCCAGTAAGATTATTAACATTTTTTATATTTTTATTAATAGTATCTGATACTCTAAATAAGTCATTAACTAATAAAGATGCTCTTTTATCAAAGTGAATTTCTACTCCTTTATAATTACTAATATCACGGAAATATTTAAAATTATCTTTTATATAATTTAAAAGTTCTTTATCACAATTTAAACTAAATAATTCTTTATAAAAGTTATCTTTTTTATTATAAATAACTTGTATTGTGTTTTTAAATAATTTGTATCTTGTATCTTTTAGAGAAAGTGGACCATAAGGTGTTTTAAATATTTCATAAAATTCTTCCTTTGTTAAGTTATTTAATTTTTCTATATCAAGAAAATTAATATCTTTTTCTACTTCTTTTATAATAGACATAAATAAAGCTTCTGAACCTTTTAATCTTTCGTTTTTATAATCTATATTAAACTTAGGTTTTTGCCAAAAACAGAAGTTAATACTTTCTAATAGAAACATTAAAAGTATTCTTTGTTTTTCGTTTAATTTTAAATCTTTATTATCAAACCAGTGTTCATAATTTGTATCTGTAATTTCATCTGTGAAATCATTTAATTTATCATAATTTATTTTTACATAATCACTATTATCGACTACATATTTTATTTGTTCTATTTTACTTTTTTTAATTTCCATAATTATGCTTCCTCTACTTTGAAATCAGACATTGTTTTATCATCATTTATTAATTTGCTTAAAGACTCTTCTGCTCCTTTTAATTTTGCATCACACTCTTTAGCAAGTTTCATTGCTTCGTTGAATTCTGTTATTGCATTATCTAAAGGAATATCACCTGATTCAAGTTTTTTTACTATTTCTTCTAATTTTGTAAGTTTTTCTTCAAATGTAGCTTCTTTTTTTGTCATTTTAACTACCTCCTATATTACTTTTGTGTTGACTGTTCCATCAACAAATTCTACTTCTAATAAATCATTTTTCTTTAAGTCTTTTTTGGTTGTTATTACTTTACCATCTTTTTTAGTAAATGTATATCCTCTTTTTAAAGTTTTTAGAGGACTTAATGTTTCTAGTTTACCTAATAAATTTACATATTTATTTTTCTTATTATCTATTATTTTAGTTGGATCTTTAAATATATAACTAGAAGTTATTTTATGTAGGTCTTCTTTTTTATTTAAAGTTAGATTTTTTATACTTGTTTTTAATCTTTCTAAAGTTATATCAAATTGTTGTTCTTTAGCTAGATATAAATTCATTGGATTTTTAAAGATATAACGATTTTTTATTTCTTCTAATCTTTGTCTATTTATTTGTAATTTATGTATTATTACTTTATTACTTCTTATTTTAAGGTTTTTAATAATTTCTTTTATATTATTTATATTTGGTACAGCAAGTTCAGCAGCACCAGTTGGAGTTGGAGCACGTAAGTCCGCAACAAAATCTGCGATAGTAAAATCTACTTCGTGTCCTACTGCACTTATTGTTGGAATAGTACAATTGTATATGGCACGAGCAACTATTTCTTCATTAAATGCCCATAAGTCTTCTATACTTCCTCCACCACGTCCTATAATTAAAACATCAAAGTTAAATTCTTCTGCGAATTTTATTTGTCTTTCTATTGAAAATTTTGCATCTTCTCCTTGTACTAAAGCAGGAAGAAGATAAGTATTAGCAAGTGGCCAACGTCTTTTAATTGTAGATAATATATCTCTTATAGCTGCACCTGTTGGTGCGGTAATTATTCCTATATTAGTTGGTATTTTAGGAATAGGTTTTTTATGTGCTGTAGAAAATAATCCTTCTTTTTGTAATTTTTCTTTTAATTGTTCATAGGCAATATAAAGGTTACCTACTCCATCTTCTAACATATCATTAACATATATTTGATAACTACCTGCGACTTCATAGACATTTACTTTACCTGTTACTAATACTTTCATTCCTTCTTTTGGAATAAACTTTAAATTTTTAGTATTGGATGCGAACATAATTGCTGATATACGACTGTTTTCATCTTTTAAAGTAAAATAGTAATGCCCTCTTGTATGAGCCTTAAAATTGGATATTTCACCCTTTATAAAGACTTCATTTAGATTCTCATCATTATCTAATTTATATTTTATATACCTATTTAATTGACTAATAGTAATATATTTATTATTCATGATGATCCTCACTATGATATATTTTATCTAATACAGCATTTAACATTTTTACAACAGCATCATCACTATATTTTTTAGAAAGTTCTATTGCTTCATTAATCGCAACTACACTAGGAGTATCTGTATATAAAAGTTCATAGATACCAATTGAAAATATAGCTTTATCTACTTTATTAAGTCTATTAATATCCCATGATTCAAGATATTTATTAGCTTTATTATCTATTTCTTTTTGATTTTTTCTAATACCTTCTATTACATCTTTTACAAAGTCATTTTTAACTTCTAATTGTTCTTTTATTAAACTATCTATATCAATATCAAGATTTGCTTTTTCCAGTATATAAACTTGATATAAAACTTTCATTATAATTTCTCTTAATTCACTTCTATTTTTCATAACTACCACCATTTAAATTTTATCATATAAAGTGATAAAAGTCATTAAAAAAGAAAAAGATAATTTGTTTATCTTTTCATTGTTTTAGTTTTATCATTTGCTTTGTAAATTGTTTCATATGGTTTACCATAACCTTCAGATACTTCTATTTTATCCTTGCTTATTTTCATTTTAGTTTTCCAAGGAAATACTGAATCATCTATTTGAGCAAGTTGTGCTGCTTCTTGTAATTCCCACATAGGTTCATAATCAGTATATAATGTACATTCATCATATAAATTCATTGAGTTTTCTATTTTTTCTGTTAGAGAATCTCTAAATATTTCTATTTGTTCTTTTTCTATTTTATTTTTGGTTTTGACTGCTAAAAGCATTGCTAGCATATTAGCCATTTGTCCTTCTTTAGAGTTATCACCGTTATCAAAACTATTTGGATTATCAATCTTTTCTACCCACCAATTAACGGCTTCGTTTATTATTTGTTCATCATTATTTTTCATTATATTAAATTCCTTTCTTTTAATTATATTTTTTTGTTTTAATAACTTTACATGTTTTATAAATTGTTTTGTATGGTTTTTTATATCCTTCGGATACTTCTACTTTTTCTTTATTTATTTTCATTATAGTTTTCCAAGGAAATACTGAATCATCTATTTTTGCTGTTTTAGCAGCTGTTTTTAGTTGCCACTTTGGATCATAGTCAGTACATAATATACATTCTCCACGTAAAGATAGTGCTTCTTCTAGTTGTTCTGTTAGTGATAATTTAAAGATTTCTATTTTTTCTTGAGTTAATTCATTTTCATTTTTAGCATTATTAATAATAGAAATCATAGTTAACATTTGCTCTTTGGTATATTCATCTTCTGTTGCGGAAATCTCTATTGGATTTTCTAATTTTTCTATCCACCAATTAACGGCTTTATTTATTATTTGATCAATATCATCATTATTTTTCATTGTATTATTTTCCTTCCTTTTAGTATTTTATATTATAATTAAATACTTTATAATTGTCAATACAAAGAAAAAACGAACATTAAGTTCGTTACATATCCATATCATCTAACTTATATGCTACATCTGTTGCCATATTTTGAATTGTTTTCTTCATATCATTTATCATATTAGGATTTTTCTTTTTATACATCATATAAGTAGCGATACCTATTCCTGCGAAGAGTGCTAAAGTCATTGTACTTGACATCATTTTTTTCATATTTTTCACCTCATGTTTATTATGAGATAAATACTTTATTTTATACCATTTATTAGAAATTCTTTAATTGTTGTTCTTCTATTTAAATTAGATTCATTATGTATAGCAAAGTCTAATTGTTTTATATCTCCAATTAGGAATAGTTTCTTTTTACAACGTGTTACTCCTGTATAAATTAATTTACGATAAAGCATTTTATGAAAACTTTTGACAAGAGGAATTATTACGACATCAGTTTCACTTCCTTGGGATTTATGAATGCTTATGGCAAAAGCATGTTTAAAATTTGAAAAGTTTGATGGTGTATATTTTACTATGTTTCCATCAAAATCTATATAGATTGCTTTATTTTTACCATTTTCTATTCTAGTAATTATTCCTATATCTCCATTATATACATTATCATCTGGCATATTAGTAAGTTGTATTACTTTATCTTTTTCTCTATAAGTTATATCTTTTATAATTAATTCTTTTTTAGTTCTAGTTTTAGGATTAAATAGCTCTTGTAGATGAATATTTAAGTTATCTATTCCATTAATTGTTTTATACATTGGTGCGAGTACTTGGAAATCTTTATATGATAAATCTTTAAATGTTTCACTTGTAAGTAATACTTTATTTATAACTTCACTATCTCTACATTTAATAAAGGTTAAATCTTCATTTATATTAAATATTTTTTCATCAAATACTTTTTCTCTTATGTTGTAAGCAAGAGTTAAAATAGATGAATCATCATCTTGACGATAAAGTGTATTCAAGTGAATAGTATCTATCATTTTACTTTCTATAAAATCTTGTAGTAATTGTCCTGGTCCTACACTTGGAAGTTGTTCATAATCTCCTACTATTATTATTTTAGTATTAGTATGTAATCCTTTTAATAAATTATAAAATAAAAACATATCTATCATACTTGCTTCATCTATTATGACAATTTCTGTATCACTTTTTGAATATTCATTTACTGCGAATGTATCATTGTCTTTATTCCATTTTAAGAATCTATGAATAGTAGATGCTTTGAAGTTAGTTACTTCGCTCATTCTTTTAGCGGCACGTCCTGTTGGTGCGAGTAGTGTTATTTTTTCTTGTAATTTTTTATTATTTAATTTAGTAGTTTGTTTATATAACTCTATAATACCACGAAGAATAGTAGTTTTTCCTGTTCCTGGTCCTCCTGTTATTATTAGAAGGTTTTTAAGATATGCATCTCTTATGGCATCTTCTTGTTCTTTGTTATAATCTATATTCATATATTCTTCTAATTGTTTTATTTCTTCTTCTATGCTTTTGTCTTTTAAAGGTTTTTGATGGGATAATAATCTAAGTCTTTTACATATAAACTCTTCTGCTTCTAATGATTCAAATAAATATATTCTGTTTTCTTTTTTTACTATTTTAAGATCTATTTCTAAATCTTCCATTGCTATTTCATATGTAGACTCTGTGACTTGAAAACCTAAAACTCTTGGTAAGTAGTAAAGTATTTCTTCTTCTTTAAAATAACTATGTCCATAGGTTTCCATTAGTGTTCTTAAAACGTAGCATATACTAGCTTTTACTCTATTAAGATCTTCTTTATCATGTCCGTTATTTAAATAGATATAGTCTACTCTTTTAAATGTTATAGAATTTATTCTAGATACTATATCATATATATCATTATTTATTATATCTTCACATTTTTCACGATAGCAATTATATATTTTCATTGCTTCTTTATTTGAAAAACCTAAATCAGAAAGTTTTATAATAGTTTTATAACTAGATTCATATTCTATTAGTTTATCATGTAACATTTTAGCATTTTTCTCAGTAATAGTTGGTATTAACACTAAATTAGAAGGATTTTCTAAAATAACGTTTAGGGTATCTTTCCCTAAAACTTCAACTATTTTTTTAGCTTTTCTTTTACCTATACCTTTAAAGATACTACTACTTAAAAACTCCAGTATAGCATCTTTTTCTTCTGGTTTGACTCTTTCATACTTTTCTGTTTGAAATTGATCTCCATATTTGGGATGAGTTATTAATTTACCATAAAATATATAATTATCTATTTCATTTAAATCATGAAAATATCCTGTAAAAGTAATACTTCTATTTATATAATCTTTTAAATCTTCACTATCTGTTTCTGATATTTTAAAAAGTCCAATTGTATATCCATTATCTCCTTCGAATATGGCTTTTTTAAATTGTCCTTTAATATATGTCATTTTACTTCTTCACCTATTACATAAGGATATTCTATTTTTATAAGTTTTACTTTTACAAAGGTATTAGATTTATATTTACCTTTTATTTTAATGTGTAAAAAGTTAGATGTATGCCCATAACTAAACCCATTTTTTTCTCTTTCAATTAAGACATCTAAGTTTTTTCCAATGAATTTTTCAAAATATTTAATTTCTAATTCTTTAGATACTTTAATTAGAGTTCTCGCTCTTTGTTTTTTTAAAGCCTCATCTACTTGTTCAGTCATGTCTGCTGCTTTAGTATTTTTTCTTTTAGAATATGGAAATACATGTATTTTAGAAAAACCTATTTCTCTTGCAGTATCAATTGTTTTTTGGAATAATTCATCTGTTTCTTTAGGAAATCCTACTATTATATCTGTACTTATTGAAATATCTTTTCTTATATCTCTAACTTTTTTGATTATTTTTTTATATTCATCTAAATTATATTTTCTATTCATTTCTTTTAGGATTTCGTCACTACCAGCTTGTAGTGGTATATGTAAATGATCTACTATAATATCATTTTCTTTTATAACTTCTAATACTTCATCTGTTATTTCTATAGGTTCAATTGATGAAATACGTAATCTTTTTAATCCTTTTATTTTAACTATTTTTTTAAGAAGGTCTGCGAAAGTAATATCTAAGTCTACTCCATAGTTTCCTGTATGTATACCTGTTAGAACTACTTCTTGATATCCGTTATTTACTAGTGAAGTAATTTCTTCTATTACTTTAGATTCATCTTTACTTCTACATTTACCACGAACAAAAGGAATAATACAGTAACTACAGAAGTTTTCACATCCATCTTGAATTTTTACAAAAGCTCTAGTTCTTTTAGAAAAGTCATCTATATACATATCTTCAAACTCGTCTTTTTCTTCTTTATATAAATCTCTTATTTCTTCTCTTTTCTTAAACCATTCATCAAGTAACTCTACTATTTTAGATTTATCTTTAGTACCTATAACAATATCTAGCCCATCTTCTTTATAATCTTTATTGGCTTCTATAAAACATCCCATCGCAACTACACAAGCATTTGGATTTTGTCTAATAGCTCTTTTAATCATCTTTCTTGATTTTGTATCACTGGTATTAGTAACAGTACAAGTATTAATTATATAAACATCACAAAAACTAGAGAAGTCTTCTATCTCATATCCTGCTTTTTTTAACTCGTTTATTACATATTCACTTTCATATAAGTTAACTTTACATCCTAATGTTAATACTCCTACTTTCACGACTATACCTCCAGACTTATTAAATTATACCATACAAAAACTACTTTTGAAAGTAGTTTTCGAATTTTTGTTTTATTTTTTTGTATATGAATTACTATTAATTTTTTCTTTTAATTCTTTGTAAGTTGGGCTTGCAAAAACTGCGACGTTTTTAAAAGAATTATAATATGTTTCATGTTTTATATTTGTATCTTCACTCATCATTTTATCAAGTAAAAGTATTTTATCTTTTGTAGATTCTCTGTTTTCTTTTATATTTAATATTGCGGCAGTTAAATATCTTCTTTTTTCAAGAATATCTTCTAATTCATTAGAATTATATTTTTCTAATCCTTTTAAAAATACATATTTTTCTACATCAGTATCAAAAGAGTTATATAATTCTCTTTCTGTATCACTCATTAATTCTTCTTCATTTTTATAACCATTATTACCTATCATTACTAATTTTTTAGTATTATTATTGAAATTTAATTTACCTTTAATAGTATTTATAATAACTTCTATTCCAAAATATTCATTACCGTCTGAGTAATAATTTACTCCTCTTTCATCACCCATAATAATCCTCCTTCTTGATAGATTATTATATAGTAAATGATTATTATTTTCAATAATATTTTATTATATAAGAAAAAAGAGATTCTCTATTTATGAGAATCTCTACTTATTATAAACGATACTCCTTTCTTTTCATTTTTGACTACTACATCATAACCTAGAATATTTAACGTTTTCTTTACAATTGATAATCCTAGACCAAATTGACCTTTTATCCCTTTTCGGAACGGTGTAAATATTCCTTCCAAGAGATTAGTATCAATATGAGGTCCATCATTATATAAAATTAGTCTATTGTTTTTGGCAATTATTTTTATTTTTGTATCAGCATATCGTAAGAAGTTACCTAATAGATTATCTAATATTGTTTCCCAATGTTCTACAGTTCCATAATAAATAGATTTCTTGTCCGTTTCTAAAATAAATTTTAAATCTTTTCTTTGGAACTTAAACTTTTCTATTTCTTCTTTTAGTATTTCTTTCATATCTACAACTTTAATATCTATGTCTTTTGTATCTTTTAGATAATCTAATTTGTTTAAGTAAAGAAGTGAGTGTACTTTTTGTTCTAATTTATTAGTTTGTTCTTCTATAATGTGAAAAGCGTTCTTTGGTTTTTCTACTTTATCATTTACTGCTTCTATATATGATTTTATAACAGTGAGAGGAGTTTTAAAATCATGAGAAATGTTTTGATACATTTGATTACGATATTCACCTTGATTTTTTAAAGATATTCTCATATCTTCAATTGCCAAACCTAAAGATCTGATTTCATCATCAATTTTAAAGTCTATGTTATGATTATAGTCTTCATTATCTATATTATCAACTTTATTTTTTAATTTTTCTATTTTTTTTACTATAATAGAACTCCAAACAACAAGAATTAAAGAGATGAGAGCGAAAGTAAATAAAACTACTGGAAGAATAGCTTTTAGGATATCTTCTTTTGTTTCATTTATATAAGAATCGTTTGTGAGTGCTATTTTAGTTATATCTCCACTTGTTATTTTATAGTAATAATAGTTTTGATTATCGTATTTAAATTTTCCTTGAGTATCTTTTATTTTATTTACTATATTTTTTATATTTTTATATTTAATGATAGAATGTATATTTTCACTTATTACTACTTCGTTTGGAATAATATAAATATATCCTACTTTAGTATTATTTAGATAGTCTTTACTATCTACATCGGTTCTTATTACTTCTAGAGGTTCTTTTAATCTATTATATATATTTTCTTCTGCGACTGGAATTAACATTTGGGGAAGTATTATTCCAAGGCAGATAAATACTATTGCAAATACTAATACAATTAAACTTAATAATTGTTTACTTAATCTATTTCTTTTATAACTCATAGTAATCTATATCCAAATCCATAAATAGTATTTACTTTTAGATGGGGCATTTTTTTTCTTAATCTACGAACTAAATCATCTACTACTCTATCTGTTCCAAAGTAGTCATTTCCCCATACAGCATTTAATATTTCTTCTCTAGAAAAACCTTTGTTTATATTTTTTAAGAATAATAGGAGTAGATCAAATTCTAAAGTAGTTAAATTTATATCTTTATTTTTACAACTAACTATTCTTTTATTTATATTTATTTTATAGTCCTCATAGTTAATGACATTTATTTCACTTTGGCGATAAACTCTTTTTATTATTTTATTTACTCTAAGGACTAATTCTTTACTAGAATAAGGTTTTGTTATATAGTCATCACTACCAAGTTCAAGACCTAAAATTTTATCTAAATCTTGATCTCTTGCTGATGTAAATATAACTGGAATATCTTCATCTTCTTTTCTTATTTCTTTGATAATGTCATATCCATTAATATCATCTTGAAGCATTATATCAAGAATCCAAAGATGAACTTTGTTGCCGATATAGTTTATAGCATCAGCTCCTTTTTGAAAACAGACAACGTTATATCCTGCCTTTTCTAAATACATTTTTATCAAGTTAGATAAGTCTTTTTCATCTTCAACCAAACAAATTGTATACATTCTAATCACCTACTTCTAGTATAACATTATTTAATAAGGCTTGTCTATTAGTCGATAACTATTAAATTATTGCATTATTTTGTTTTTATATCTTCTTTTGTATAGGCATCACTTCCCTTCTTGAATTTATAATAGCAATTAATTAACGCATAAATATAAAAACAATATGGGAAATTATGTGAAAGAAAAAGAAGAATTATTTCTTCTTAGTTAGTTTTTTATATGTGTTTGATATTTTTTCTGTTGTTTTTTCTAATAATTCCATATTCGCTAATGCTACTTGATATTTATATCTACTTTTTATACGTTCTTCTATTTCTTTAACTCTTATTTTTTCTTCTTCTATATATTTTTTGTATTCTTCTTTAGATTTGTAGTAACCTGTTGAGGATTTTTTAATTTCTTTATAACTTTCTTTAATGTTATTTTTAAGTATTTCTTTTTTATCTTCAAACATTTTGTTCTCCTTTTAATTATTTATTCTCTTAAATGGATATATGTATTTGTTTTTTATAATTAAATTAGATCTTAATATTTTTTTCTCTTTATTTCTTTTATTGCTTGCTTCTTTTAATTTGAATTTTTCTTTTATATATTCATTACCAGTAGTTTTTGATGTAACAGCATTTATTATGTCTTGTTCTAGTATTTCTACTTTTTGGAATGCTATATCATAAGTGATATTTTTAATTAAATCTTCATCTATATCTGATAGAGTTTTTTCTTCTATATGTTTATCTCTTTGTTTTAGAATATTTAGTTTTAATTTTTCTTTTTTGTTTGTATTATTTATACTTAACATTATAACCATACTGAAATCTACTATAAGAGTTGATAATGTTGTAAGAGTATATAAAATATTTGAAAAGTTTATTTCTTTAAAAAATCCTAAAGATATAAAGGAAAGTAATCCTGTTGTTAAAAGGTATTTACTTTCTGGAGTTATGTTTTTCCAAAATAGTTTTGTATTTTCTAATTCTTTTATATAAGTTTTATTATCTATTAATTCTTCTAATTGTTTCATCTCTTCTATCATTTTATCTTCTTTTATTTTTCTTTTGGTGATAAAAATAGATTTCTTTTTTAAAATATCCATTGCATTAGATAAGTATTTATTTTTACTTTCTAATCTATTTATTTCTAGGATTTTTTCTAATTTTGATTTATCTGTTTTTATAGTATCTTTTTTAAATAAGGTATACTTATATTTATTTTTTGTAATTTTGTTTACTATTTTTTCTGATGCTATTCCTAGTAAAGTAGAAGTTATTGTAATAATAGGTAATCCTATAAAAATTGCTACTTTACTTGTTGCGATTAAATATATTCCTACACTTATTGTTAAAATACTTGTAATGTAGGATGTTAAAAGGGACTTTTTATTATAATTGTATATTTGTAATTCTTTTTCTAACTCTTCTATTTTTAAGGCATTATTACCATATTCATCTAGTAGCCTTCTATTTATAATTTCTTTATTTACTGTTTTTATATCTTCTCTTGTCATGGTACTCTCCTTAAATAAGTGTACTTACTATTATAGTGAAACTTATTTTTTTGTCAATATATTATTGCAAGAGAAAAAGAGACTTAGTCTCTTTTAGAAGTGACCTCCGCCACCTCCACCTCCGAAGGATCCACCACCCATTGATGCTCCTCCACCAAATCCAGAGCTATTGGATGCAGTTGTGGATGCTACTGAATGAGTATATGATGAATGTACACTATTTCGGATACTACTTCCAAGTGTTGAATATAAATACAGTCTATTATAATAACCATATGCAAAGAACTCTGGATAGTTATCTTCTGTTATATTCATTTGATCAAAGCGAGTTCTCATATCTTTTTCTAGTTTGTCGGCACAACCTAATACAGTTGCGTATACTAAGTATTTTTCCCAAACTATAATTTCTGGTAATTCTTTTTCATCCATAGTTCCAAAGTCTTCCATGAATTTTTTGAGTGCTAACCATTTTTTATAATGTAGGACTCCTTTTTTAGATCTAAAGATTATTTTTCCTATATATATTAATCCTAAAACTGCGACTATTATACATAAATATCCTAGAATAAAGAAAGTTGTATTAAACATACATATTATAGTTAGAAATATACCTAAAACACATATTAGAATAGCAATACTTGCGATAAATGGAGAATTAATAAAGAATTCTTCTTTGTCTGATGCTTCTATAATAGTGTTTTTCCAATCATTATATAGTTTTAAGAAGTCTCTTCCTTTGGAATAAGAGTTACCATAATCTTTTATTTCTTTTAAGGTTACTTCTTTTTTATTGCCTATTTTATCTATTAACATATAAATTAATTTCTCTTCACTTGCAGTTAAATCTTTTACATTTTCTACTTTTGTAAATTTATAATTTTTCTTATCATCTGGTATTTGTTCTACTGTTAAGGCTTTTTTATTTATAAGATTTAGAATAGATGCACTCATTGCTTTATCTGTTATCTTTTTACTGATTAAGTATTCTACTACTTCAGGACCATAGTCTGCGGGGAATTCTCTTAAATAATCCATATTGAAGTCACATTTTTCTAATTCTTTTTTCTTTTTATATAATAAAAACATTACAATAATAAATACTATATACCAAATTATTATAGATAATTTAAATATTAGTTGTATTAATTTTGCTCTTTCTCTTTGTTGATTTGCAAGTTCTGCAGCTTCTTTTTCTACTAATAAAATGTTTTGCTTACCATCCACATTAGAGTATTTTGTAGCATTCGGTACAAGGGATTTATCAAACATCATTCTAAATGATACTGCGTTATTTGGGTTTAATCCATGATATGTTATTTTAGCTTGTTTATCATTTATTCTTTTTACTATACCATCTAGAGGTCCTCGTAGCCATACTCTCATTGATTTATCATCTTTTGGTAGATTTACATATACAATTAATTCATCTATTGCATCTTCATAACTATCTGATAATATATTCCAAGCAACTTCTGCGATGTCATTATGAACTACTACAGCGTCCGTATAAGTATATTCTAAATAAAAATTTTCTTTAGTACTTGAAGGATTATATATTTTTAAATATACTCCATCTTGGGTACTATTTTCTTCATAGAAACCATACTCTCCTGTTTTATCGATGTATGTTTGTTTAAATAGATTTATATTTTTTATATTACTTAAGTTTTTTGGATTTATATTATTATCATTAGTACTTCCTATTTTGATATCTTTTATAGAAGAAGCATTATATATATCACTTCCACTAAAGTCACTTTCTTCTCCTGTGGATGCTTTTGAATTTAAATTTTTATAAGCAAGTGTTCTAATTCTTCCGTTATAAGTAGGATTTAGTTTAGCTAGTTCATATACTTTTAGGGAACCATCTTCTTCTATATTAAAATTTATATATAACTTTTTAGTTTCTCCTTCTGCTAGGGCATCTACTGTATTTGGAAAAACAAAGATACTAAATAATAATACTATTAAAATTAATTTTGTTTTTTTCATATTACACATCCTTTAAATTGGAAAAAAACTTGCATAAGCAAGTTTATTCATCAAATGATACTTTTGGTGTTTCTTTATCAGCATCTGCTATTTCAAAGAATACTTCTTTTTTGAAATGAGCAATATTTGCGACTATATTCGATGGTATAGTTTCTACTTTATTATTATATTTTAATACTGTATCATTATAGAATTGTCTCATTGTAGAAATTTTATCTTCTGTATCTCTTAGGTCATTTTGAAGATTATTAAAGTTTTCATTTGCTTTTAAATCTGGATAACTTTCTGAAAGCATCATTAATTTATTTAACGCTTGAGTAAGCTCACCACTATTTTTCATTTCTTCTTCTGGAGTTTTAGCAGAAAAAAATGTGTTTCTTGCTTTAATAACTTCATCTAAAGTTGTCTTTTCATGTTTAGCATAACCTTTTACAGTCTCTACTAAATTAGGTATTAAATCCGCTCTTCTTTTTAGTTGAACATCAACTTGTGCCCATTGATCTTTTACTCTGTTTCTTAAATTTATTAGAGAATTATATGTTGTTATATACCAAAGTATTAAAACTACAACTACTATTATTATTCCTATTAGCCATGCCATAAATATCTCCTCCTTATTTATATTATACTATGCTTTAGAGTAATTTAAAATAAATTTTTATTTTTGTGAATAAATAATGTAAAACTATACAATATATTTTTAGGAGGAGACAAATATGGATTTAAGTATTAGAGATCATATAATTAATAATTTTAAAGGTGATGATTATGATTCTTTAAGGAATGCAATTGATGAATCAGTAAAAGAAGGTGATGAGGTAACTTTACCTGGTATGGGAGTATTTTTTGAAATTGTTTGGAAAGAAGCTGATGCATCTTTAAAGAATCAATTATTAGAACTTATAAAACAAAGAGTTGAAAGAGGAACTGAAAATGATTAGTTCCTCTTAATTTCTAGTTACATAGATTGTTATATATTTTACTTTTAGAGAATAATGTCTAGTTATTTCTCTTTTTATTTTATTTTCTAAATTAATTACTTTTCTTAAAGTTAGTTTAGGATTTAATTCTACTATTAGTTGTAGTCTATAATAAGAGCCATATTTTATTAAAGTAATTTCTTTTTTTCTTATATCTTTATATTTAGATAAGAATTTATCTACTTTATTTATCGCATCTTTATCAATTTCGGTTTCTCCTATTAAAGCAAGAGAGTTATGATATATTATTTTAATACTTGATACTATGACATATAATCCGATTAAGATGGATCCTATCATATCAGAGTATTTTAGTATTTCTAATTTATTTGAAAATTGTAAGATAATAGATATTATTATTACTCCTATAGTTGATATTAAATCTGATTTAGACTCTTCTACTTGAGTTATTAGAAGTTGACTATTTATATCTTTTCCTACTTCATGCATAATGTAGATACAAATAAACTTTAAGATAAGTACTATACTAAGCATTATAAATATTTCTAGTGGTGGTGTGAATGTTTTTTCTTCAAAACTATTTATTAGTATAAATATTCCTAGTAAAAATAGAATTATTCCTACAAATAGATTAGTTAAGTACTCTACTTTACCAAAACCAAAGGGATGTTCTTTTGTTGGCTTTTTCTTTGATATATGGGAACCTGCTAAACATATTATATCAGTTATAAAATCACTAAATGAATGAAGTCCATCTGCGAAAAGAGATGACATTCCATAAATAAAACCACATACTACTTTAGTTATTGAAATTACTAAATTATTTATCATACTATAAATTAATACTTTTAATTCTTTTTTCATTTTGGTAACCTACTTTCTATTTGATTATAGCATATTTTCCATTTTAATTTGATAATTAGAAAATAATTAATGTAAATTTGATGTAAGTTTTCTCTTAATATATTTATTTTTTTAATAATTAATGTTAATATTATATGGAGTTTTTACTTATGGAGGTGTGTTTAGTGATTGAAGTTGTAAAAAAAGATGAAGAAATAATTTTTAATTTAGAGACTAAAAATAGTATGTATCAAATGAAAGTAGATAAGTATAATGTTTTAAAACATCTTTGGTATGGAAGTAAGACTTCAACTGATATGGAGTATTTACTAGATTATCCAGATGTAGGTTTTTCTGGACAAATAAATGAAGTAGATGATAGTACTTACTCTCTTGATACTCTTCCTGTTGAGTATTCTTGTTTTGGTGTTGGAGACTTTAGAGTTCCAGCAATTAGTGTTATTCATAGTAATGGAAGTGATGCGATAGATTTACGTTATCAAAGTTATTCTATTAAAAAAGGTAAATACTCTATTAAAGATTTACCTAGTGTCTATAGTAATAATGATGATTGTGATAGTTTAGAGATTGTTTTAAAGGATACTTCTAGTGATATATATGTAATATTAAAATATGGTGTTTTTAATGATAAAGATATTATTTGTAGGAGTGCTGTTATTAGAAATGAAGAAGATAGTAAGATTTGTTTAAATAAAGCTTTTAGTATGTGTTTAGATATTCCTTATGGTTCTTTAGATATTATACATTTTCATGGAAGACATGCGATGGAAAGACAATTTGAAAGAATTCCTATAACACATAATATTTATGAGTTTTCTAGTACGAGAGGAACTTCTTCTCATCAGGAGAGTCCTTCTATTATAATTTGTGATAAGAATTGTAATGAAGAGTTTGGGGACTGTTTTGGGGCGACTCTTATGTATAGTGGTAATTTTAAAATTCAGCTTGAGGGTGATCAATTAAATCAAGTACGTATGGTAATGGGTATTAATCCTGATACTTTTAGTTGGACTCTTAACCATAATGAGGAGTTTTATACACCTGAGGTTATATTATCTTTTAGTAATGAAGGTTTGTCTAAATTATCACATAATTTTCATGATATTATAAGAAATAATGTATGTCGTGGTAAATATAGTCTAGAAAGTCGTCCTGTTCTTATAAATAATTGGGAAGCCACTTATTTTGATTTTGATGCTTTTAAAATTTTAGATATTGCAAATACTGCAGCTAGTCTTGGTATTGATATGATGGTTTTAGATGATGGATGGTTTGGAAAAAGAGATAGTGATAAGTCTGGTCTTGGAGATTGGTATGCTAATGAAGATAAATTAAAAATGCCTCTTAAAGATTTAGTAAGTAAAGTTAAATCGAGGGGGACGAAATTTGGTATTTGGTTTGAACCTGAAATGATATCTGAGGATAGTAATCTTTATAGGAATCATCCTGATTGGGCAGTTAAAATACCTGGAAGAAAACCTGGAAGAAGTCGTAATCAACTGGTAATAGATATTACAAGAAGTGATGTTAGAGATTATTTATATGAGTCTATTAGTAGAATTATTAAAGATTGTTCTATTGATTATATAAAGTGGGATTTTAATCGTAGTATTAGTGATGTATATACTTATAGTCTTTCATCATCTAATCAAAAAGAAATGGGACATCGTTTTGTTTTAGGACTTTACGAGCTTTTAGAGAAATTAAATCATGACTTCCCTAACCTTTTAATTGAAGGTTGTTGTGGAGGTGGAGGTAGATTTGATGCTGGTATGCTTTACTACTGTCCTCAGATTTGGTGCAGTGATAATACTGATGCTTATGATCGTAGTAAAATACAATATGGTACATCTTTTATCTTTCCGATATCTACTATAGGAAGTCATGTGTCAGCAGTTCCTAATCATCAAAGCGGAAGAATTACTCCACTGAGTGCTAGAAGTGTTGTAGCGATGTCTGGAAGTTTTGGATATGAACTGGATTTAAATACTTTGAGTGATACTGATTTAGAAAAGATAAAACAAGATATTAAAGATTTTAAAAAATATAATAAGTTAATACATAATGGAGATTATTATCGTTTAAGTAATCCTAATGATGATAATTTTGCTTTATGGGAATTTGTAAGTGATGAGGAAGTTTTAGTACAAGGAATAATTTTTAGAAGTGAGGCTAATCAACTTAGATATAATATTAAATTAAGAGGACTTGATAGTGATAAGAAATATATAGATAGTAATAATAATGTATATACTGGTAGTGCTTTAATGAATGGAGGAATATTACTTCCAAAATCATCTGGAGATTATTATTCTGTTATGATACATTTAAAAAAACAATACTGATTTTCAGTATTGTTTTTTTTATTTATCTCTTATTTTAGCATTATTCTTATCTGTTACAAATTTAATTATATTATTAAATTGATTCATTACTTCTTCATCTGTTAGAGTTCTAGTAGGATCCATAAATGTTAGATTGAAAGCAATTGATTTTTCATCTTCTCCTATTTTATCTCCTGTATAAACATCAAATATTTTTATTTCATCAAGTAGTCTTCCACCTGATTTTTTAATATCTTTTATTAGTGTTTCTGCGGTAACGTTTTGTTTTACAACGAATGCTACATCTTTTGTTATAGCAGGATAAATAGATGCTTTTTTGAATTTAATTGGTTTTACTTTTCTCATTAAAGCATTTAAAGAGATTTCTGCGACATATACTTCGTCTTTTAGAGTTTTTGGATGTACTCTACCTATAACACCAATACTTTCTCTATCTAAGTATATTTTAGCACTCATTCCTGGATGCATATTAGGTATCTCTTCTACTTGATAAGAATATCTATTTTTAAATCCTAAATAATCAAGTATATTTTCTACTATTCCTTTAATTAAGTAGAAATCTACATTTACTTTTAAATTTTGAGATAAATTATTTATATAACTTCCACTCATAAGTATAGATATTTTACTTTCTTCTTTATATGATGCATCATAAGTTTTACTTATTTCATATATAGAAATATCTTCTACATGACGAGATTTATTGTAATTATAAACATTTATTAATGATGGTATTAGAGATGTTCTTATTACTGATTTATCTTTACTCATTGGATTTGGTAGAACTATTTGTTTTTTATCTTCGTAATTGAAAGTGTTTGCAAGTTTAGGTGGTGTTAGAGTATATGTTTTTGTCTCAGTTAAACCTAATGAACGAAGACGGAAAGATACTAGTTTTCTATATTTTACATCTCCTATATATCTACCACGTTTTAGAGGAACTCTTGGAAGTGTTGAGGCAAGATTATGATAACCATAAAGTCTACCTATTTCTTCAGCAATATCAGCAACGTTAGGATCCATATCTAATCTACGAGTTGGTATTGTTACAGCGAATTCATCTTTATTTTTCTTATATTCAAAACCTAGTCTTTTTAATTCTACTTCCATATCATCATTTGATATTGTAATTCCAAGTAGGCTATTTACTTCATTTGGCTTAAATGTTACTACTTTTGGAGTTTTATCTATATGGTCATATTTAACTGTTCCAGTAAGTACTTTAGCATCAGCATATTTTTCTAGTAAATGACATGCTCTTTGGATTGCTTTTTGAGTGTATTCATAACTAAGTCCTTTACCATAACGAATTGATGCTTCACTTTTTAAATCAAGTTTAGATGAAGTATATCTAATACTTACTGCATCGAATATAGCACTTTCTATTAAAATTGTTTTTGTATTATCATCGATACCAGAGTTTGCACCACCCATAACTCCTGCGATACATACTGGTTTTTCTCCATCAGTTATAACTATATCATTTGATGATAATATTCTTTCTTTATCATCTAAAGTAGTTATTTTTTCTCCTTCTTTGGCATCTCTTACTACTATTTTATCTCCTAATTTTTCTTTATCGAAGAAATGTAGAGGTTGACCATATTCTAACATTACATAGTTTGAAATATCTACTACATTATTAATTGGTCTCATTCCAGCAGCTGTTAGACGTTTTTTTATAAATTCTGGAGATTCTTTTATTTTTGCTCCTGTTACCATTTTAGCAAGATAAAATGGACATTTAGGTGTTTTTACTTCTAAAGAGAAATGATCTTCTATTTTATCTTTACTTTCTTTTATATCATCTTTTGGAAGATGTACTTCACGATTTAGAATAGATCCTATTTCATAGGCAAAACCTATATGATAGTAGCAATCATTATTACGATGTTTGTGAACATCAAGTTCATATAAAGTATCATCTAGTCCCATATATTTTATTGGGTCTTCTCCTACTGGTGCATCACTTGTCATTTCGTGAATACCTTTGTTGTAGTTTTCTTCTGTTTTTTCTTCAAGTCCTAGTTCAAATAAGGCACAAATCATACCATCTGATTCTTCTCCACGTATTTTTCCTTTTTTAATTTCAAAGTCTCCTGGTAGAATGGCACCTGGTAGAGCAACTATTACTTTTAGTCCACGACGAACATTATGAGCACCACATACTATTTGACGTTTATCATCTTTTGTATCTACTATACAGATATTTAAATGGTCACTATTAGGATGTGGACGACAATCAATGATTTCTCCTATTACTAGGTTATCTATATGTTTTGTTTCTACTTTTTCAACGTTAACTCCAGCTTTAGTAATTTTTACTGCAAGTTCTTTTAAGTCTTGATCACTTATATCAATATAATCTGATACCCATTCTAGACTAATCATCTATTTCACTCTCCTTTCTATCAAATATTTCTGCTTCACGCAAATCTGTTTGATAAAATGTTCTAATATCATCTATTCCATATTTAAGCATAGCAAGTCGTTCTGCTCCAAAACCAAAAGCAAAACCACTCCACTCTTTTGGATCATAGCCACAATTTCTTAATACATTTGGATGTACCATTCCAGCACCACTTACTGTAAGCCATCCAGTATCTTTACATAAACTACATCCATCACCATGACAAACAAAGCATGAAATATCAGTTTCTACAGATGGTTCTGTAAATTGATAATAACTTGGTCTAAATCTTGTTTTACAATCATGTCCGAATAAGTGTTTAGCAATTCCATCAAATGTTCCTTTTAAATCTGATAGAGAAATGTTTTTATCTACTAGTAGCCCTTCTATTTGCATAAATTGATGTGAATGAGTAGCATCATCATCATCTCTTCTATAAGTCTTTCCTGGACAAATCATTCTTATAGGTTCTTTTCCTTTACCTTTTAACATTGTTCTAATTTGAACAGGAGATGTTTGACTTCTAAGTAATATTTCTTCATCTTCTATATAGAATGTATCTTGAGCATCTCTTGCAGGATGTCCTTTTGGTATATTTAAAAGTTCAAAGTTATATCTATCTTCTTCTACTTCTGGTCCATCTACTACATCGTATCCTAAAGACATAAAGTATTCTTCGATATCTTCTATTAATTTTTCTAAGATATTTGGAGCACCTTTTTTTATTTTAGTAGCAGGAAGAGAAATATCTATTTTTTCACTTTGTAGTTTTTTATCCCATAATTCTTTTTCAATTTGTTCTTTCTTTTCCTCGATAATTGTATTAACTTCTTGTTTTAATTCATTTAATGTTTTTCCTGCTTCTTTTCTATCTTCTGGCTTTACATCTTTCATCATAGAAGAAAGTTCTGTAACTAATCCTTTTTTTCCAAGAAATTTTACTCTATAATCATTTAGACTATTTTGATCTTTTATATTTTCTTTTTCACTTTCAATTAGTTTTTTTATCTCTTCAATTTTTTTATTATCCATATTATTTCCTCCTTAAAATTAAAAAAACTATAAGTTAAGGGCGAACTTAGTCCGTGGTACCACCTTAATTTATAGTTTTACTATACACTTAATATCTGTAACGGGGATATCCGTCTATAATTTTGTTATAGAAACTAAGAAGACGAATTCACAAAACATTATTTGAGTCTTTTCACCAACCAGACTTATCTCTAAAAACAATTGGTTTTGTTACTACTTCTTCCTCATCGCTTTTAAAACTACTCTATTATAACATATATTTTTTAATTTGTAAATTATACAGTCATTAGTTCTTTTTCTTTTTCTTTTACAAGATTATCTATTTCTTTATTGAAAGAATTAACTTTATCTTGGATATCTTTTTCTATACTTTTTTCTTCATCTTCTGCTAAATCTTCTTTTTTTACTGCTTCTAATCCTTCATGACGAATATTTCTAATAGATATTTTGCTTTCTTCTCCAATAGCTTTTACTTGTTTTATTAATTCTTTACGTCTATCTTCAGTTAAAGCAGGTATTACTATTCTAATTGATTCTCCATCGTTGTTTGGAGTATATCCTAAGTTAGATTCGAATATTGCTTTTTCAATATCTTTAAGACATGTTTTATCAAATGGTTTAATTAAAAGTTGTGTTGCCTCTGGTACTGAAATTGTTGCGAGTTGTTTTAGTGGTGTTTGACTACCATAATAGTCTACTGTTACTCTATCTAGACTTGATGGATTAGCACGACCAGCTCTTACTGTTTTTAATTTTTCTTCTAATGACTCTATTGTTTTATTCATTTTACTTTCTACATTTTTAGTAATTTCTGAATTCATATTTTTTTCACTCCTCGTATAATATATTTTACTATAAGTTTTAAATTTTATAAAGAGAATTTTTTTAATTTATATAAAAAATAACCTAGAGGTAAACTAGATTATCTATAATTTTGTTTAATAGGCATTTTGATTAATTTTTTAATTAACTCTTTTTCTTTAATTGCAGTAAATAAAAGAGTTAAATCTATTTCTATTTCTTGCATCTGTTCTTGTTTTACTTGACCAGTTTCTACTTTTTCCATTATTTCTTCGCATTTTTCATATAATTCTTCATTTGTATATTTTTCTCTTAAATACTCTACAGATTCATTAAATAATTCACTAGAGTTTCTAAGTGCTTCTGGAAAGAATCCTTCTGCATCTAAAAAATAATCTCTAGTATAAAAGATACTTTCTTCACTAATTGAATTGTTATTTATATTTTTTGTCATTTTGTTTTCTCCTTTTCTTAATTTACCGAGATTTATTTTATAATATTTAAAAAATTTAGTCAATATTTATAAAAGAAAAAAGCATAAACCTATTTTTCTAGGCTTATACTTTCAAATATATAGTTTCCTGTTTCCTCATCATATATAAATGTGTATTTATATTTATTTACTTTGTCTTCATCTCTTTTGATTAAGAAGTTATCTATATCATAATCTTCTACTTCTTCACTTAATTCTCCATTAGCATCTACTTTAGTATATACTTTTTTATCTTGAGTGTTTAGGAATGCTACTGCTTCTGTTATTTCTAATTTATCTTTGGTTAGTACTGCTTTTGTTGTAGTACGTTCTATTGTTTTGGTATCATCTGTTTTACATTCAGTACTGCTTTCTTTAAAAATACCTTTTTCTTTATCATATGTATATTTAGGACATTCTCCAAAGTCTTCTTCTGGTACTACAAAAGATGTATTATTACCAAATATTGTTTCTAGAGCTTTTTTAAATATATCTGGTGTTAGGTCTTCATCTTTTCCTATGTTTTCTCTTTTAGCTTCATTTACCATTAATGTATCAACATAATTTTTATCTAAGACATCTGCATCTACTTTTTTACTAGCATATAATTGCATTTCATTTTCAAAACTTTCATTACTATGTAATCTATCTACTAAACTACTTACTAAGTAACTTTCTACATCTAACTCTTGTTTTTCTTCTTTTGTCTCTTCTTTCTTTACTACTTTTTCTTTCTTTTCAAATGGATTATAAACTTCTACTAAGAAATATCCTGTTGCTGAGGATCCTATAATAATTCCAATTAGTAATGTTATAAAAAACTTTAAGAATGTATGTTTTTTCTTTGGTCCTTTTTCTGGTCCGAATTCATCAGCCATTTCATAACTCATATTATCATCCATATTATCACTCCTATCATATATTATTATATATTTTTTTAGGATTTATTTCAATGCTTTTAAAATAAAAAAGGACTTATTTTAGTCCTTTAATAATTCTTTATATCTTTTTGTAATTTGTTCTTTTTCGTCAGTACTTAAATCATTTTGATTTTCTATTTCTTTATGGTCTAACTCTTCTATTATTGGTGTTACATTTTTATCTTTTATAAGATAAAGACTTGGTATAGTAATATTTTTAATACTACTATCTAATTTACTATTTAATAATTTAACTAGTGCTTTTTCTTCTTTTTTTCCTAATTTAGTGGGATCAAAATAATATATTTCTTTAATTTCTGAATCTATTAAGTTTTCAGTTAAGAATTTTGAAATAGTTTGTGAATTCTCATCATTACTACTTCCAAAATATATTATTGCTTTATCACTATTAAATGTTTCTTGTAGATTATCATATTCTATATAAGAAAATGGATTATCTACAGTAACATCATATTCCATAGCAAATTTTTCCTCATCTGTTACTTCACTAGTTTTTTTAATAGAACATCCTGTCATAAAAAACATAGATATACAAATTAATAAAATACTAACTACTTTTTTCATATTTACCTCTTTATTATCCGTTTATTTGATTCATTACTTCGCTTGCGAAATCTTCTTCTTTCTTTTCGATTCCTTCTCCAACAGCAAAACGTATCATTTTTTCGATAGTTCCACCATTATTTTTAACATAATCTTTTACAGATAATCCAGAGTCTTTTACAAATTGTTGTTCTTCTAGACATACTTCTTTGAAGAATTTATTGATTCTACCTTGAACCATTTTTTCTGCGATATTTTCTGGTTTTCCTTCTGCTAGAACTTGTTCTTTAATTATTTTTTCTTCATGAGCAACTACATCTTTATCTACTAAATCACGAGAAAGTGCTAGTGGTGCCATTGCGGCAGTCTGCATAGCAACATCTCTTGCTACTTCTGTAGATACTCCTTTACATACTACAAGGGAACCTATTTTTCCTCCAAGATGTAAGTAATCTCCAAATACTTCATCATCTTGTTTTTCTATTACTTCAAAACGTCTAAAACTTAATTTTTCTCCTATTTTTGCAGTAAGTGCAACTATAGCAGAACTTACTGTTTCTCCATTTAATTCTAAGTTCATTGCCTCATCCATAGTTTTTACATCACTATTTAAAATAGCATCTGTTAAATTATCTACAAAGTCTGTAAATTCTTTGTTTTTAGCAACGAAATCAGTTTCAGAGTTAACTTCTACTATTACTGCTTTATTGTCTTTTGTTTTTATAACACAAATTCCTTCAGCAGCGATTCTACTTTCTTTTTTGGCTGCTTTAGCAATTCCTTTTTCTCTTAACCAATCTACTGCTTTATCTTGAGAACCTTCACATGCCTCTAATGCTTTTTTACAATCAAGCATTCCTGCCCCTGTTTTTTCTCTTAATTCTTTAACATCTTTTGCACTAAACATAATTATTCTCCTTTTTTATTTTCATCTATATACCATTATATATTAAATTTTAAATAATTCAAATAAAAATTGGGTAAACACCCAATTTTATTATTTTAAAGCATCGATTAAATCTGCTTTTTTCATTGTAGAATATCCTTTAATTCCTTTTGTTTTAGCAATTTCTTTTAATTCTACTAATGTTTTAGTACTATAATCAATTTCTTCTTTTTTCTCTTCTTGTTTAGGTGTTTCTTTCTTTTCTACTACTTTTTCTTCTTTCTTTGGCTCTTCTTTTACAACTTCTTTTTTAGGAAATTCTTTTTTGTTAGGTTTGTTTGATCCTTTTTTAGCATCTTTTGCTTTATCGTCTTCACTTACGTAATCGATAATTTCTTTACCATTTACTTCAGCAATTGAGTTTGCAAGTGCTCCAATAATAAGTTTTACTGAACGTACTGCATCATCGTTTGCTGGAATAACGTAATCTACCATATCTGGATCACAGTTAGTGTCAACTATTCCGAATACTGGAATACCTAAGATACGTGCTTCTTTAATTGCAATTTCTTCTTTACGTGGATCTACAATTACCATTGCTTGAGGCATTCTTCTCATATCACGAATACCACGTAAATTACGATTTAATTTAGCATATTCTTTTTTAATTCCAATAACTTCTTTTTTAGGTAAAAGATCAAATGTTCCGTTTTCTTCCATCTTTTCAATCTCTTCCATACGTTTTACTCTAGAACGAATAGTTTTGAAATTAGTTAAAGTTCCACCTAACCATCTTTCGTTAACAAAATATTGTTCTGTTCTTACAGCAGCTTCTTCTACTGCTTCTTGAGCTTGTTTTTTAGTTCCTACAAATAGGAATTTTCCATCTTTTTCTGCGATTTCTTTCATAGCATTATATGCTTCTGTAATCTTTGCAGATGTTTTTTGTAAATCTATTATATAAATGTCATCTCTTGTTGTATAAATATATGGTTTCATTTTTGGATTCCATCTTCTTTTTTGATGTCCAAAATGAACTCCTGCTTCTAATAAATAATTCATTGATACTATTGTCATAATTTTTTCTCCTCTTTCGTTTTTTCTTCTATTAATTTCTAAAGTTTACCACTTATATAAGCACTAGATAAACCAATCCATTAATATGATTATTTTAATGCATTAATTAGGTCCTCTTTTTTCATTGTAGAGATACCTTTAATATTTTTTTCTTTTGCTAAAGCTTTAAGCTCAGCAACAGTCATTTTATCTAAGTCTTTAATCTCTTTCTTTACTTCTTTTTTAGCTGTTTCTTTAACTGATTTATTTACTGTTACTTCTTTTGCTTTTGTACTTTCTTCTTTCTTTATTTTTCCTTCTAATCCTTGTTTTGCAACTTTTACGATTTCACTAAACTGTTCTGGATTATGAATTGCGATTTCACTTAACATTTTACGGTTAATTTCTACTCCTGCTTTGTTAAGTCCATTTATAAACATTGAATAACTAATTTCATGTTCTCTACATGCTGCATTGATTCTTGTAATCCATAATTTACGAAAATCATTTTTTCTCTTTTTACGATCGTTATATGCATATCTTCTTGAATGCATTACTTGTTCTTTTGCAGATTTATATAATCTGTGCTTACTACCAAAATATCCTTTAGCAGCTTTTAATACTTTTTTATGACGTGCTTTTGTAGTTGCACCATTTTTTACTCTTGCCATTTTTTATCCTCCTTCTTAAAGATTAAACTAAATTCTTTAGTCTCTTTTGATCTCCTCTACTTAAATTAGATCCCTTTCTGTTTTTTCTGTTAAAACTAGTTGTTTTCTTTCCAGTATTATGTCTACTACCTGGACAACCAATTTTATAATCATTTTTTCTTTTTTTAACTACTTTTGCTACTCCTTTATGAGTTTTAATCTTTGGCATAATCTCTCCTCCTATTTCTTATCTTTTTTAGGTACTAATAACATAGTCATTACTCGACCGTCAAGTTTTGGTTGATCTTGGATGTCTGCTAAGTCTTCTAGTCTACTTGCGAATTTTGTAAGTACTTCTAATCCAAGTTCAGTATGAGCCATTTGACGACCTTTGAAGCGAATCGTTAATTTTATACGATCACCCTTTTGTAAATATTTCGTAACATTTCTAAGTTTTGTTTCAAAGTCTCCAACATCTATTACTGGAGATAAGCGATATTCTTTTAATTCAGACTGAGTTGCTTTTTGTCTTTTTAATGCTTCTTTCGCTTTCTTCTTCTTTTCATATTTAAACTTGTTATAGTCCATTATTTTACATACCGGTGGGTTATCATTTGGATTCATAAGTACTAAATCTAGGGATGCATATGTTGCGAGTGTAAGGGCATCCTTAATAGACTTAACTCCAACTTGTTCACCATTTGGACCTATAACCAAAACTTCTTTTGCTCTAATTTCTTCATTTACGAGCATGTTACCTTTTTTACTTGCTATTTAAAACACCTCCTATTTTGGAATAAAGAAAAGCGGATATATTTATATATCCACTTGAAAGCACAGAATAAAATTATAATTTTTATTTCTAGGCTTTTTACCTAACACCATAGGCGTTCAGGTGGATATTAATCTCTTTCCTTTTTTTCATTCCTGTGCTTAATTATATGATAAAATGTGGTAAAAGTCAACTTTTTTATGATATTTTAAGTAATTATTTATTTTTTAAAGTTAACTTTTTAGTTTTCATATTATTAAATGAGTCTTCTAACTTCTTTTTTTGTTACTTTTGGTTTCATTTTCTCTTTCCTTTATTAATTTCTTTGCATATGGTGTTGCGATAACTTGATATGAATCATTATATTTATTATGAGTATCTTTATCTAAAAATACTGCTTTATCTATTTTAGTGCTACTATCTACTATTACTTTTTTTAATTCTTCTCTTGAGGCAATACATATACAATTTGTTAAATCTGTTCCTTCAATAGTTCCTTTTAGTTTAGATAAATCTATTATTGAGTTAGTGTTTTTTAGGTTTGCTTCTGTTATACATGAATTACTATAATCTTTATCACTCATATCTTTGTTTTCTAAATTAGCACCATATAGTGTTTTATTTAAAACTGTTTGAGGATTTACATCTAAATTAGTATCCTTAAAACATTTTGATGCACAGTTATTACCTGCAGCTGTGATTCCTGTAAAATCAATATATTTTAATATTTTTATAAGTCTTGGAGTCTCTAACATATATTGTAATGTTTTTTTAAGTAGTTTTTTATTATTTACTTTGATACTTGAGTACTCTAAATTTCCATTTTTTAATTTTTCATTGATTTCTTTTTCTAATTCATTACAGAATTTAGAACATTCTTCATACTCTACTATAGCTTTATCTTTTTTTCTAATTGTTTTTATATTATTTCTATTTTTATTTTTGCTTTGATTCATTAGACATTTAGCATATAAGGGTAATATTATTTGATAAGTATCTTTACTTTTATTATATGAATCTTTATCTAAGAATACTGCTTTATCTATTTTAGTATTATTATCTATTATTACTTTTGATAATTCTTCTCTTGAGGCAATACATATACAATTTGTTAAATCTGTTCCTTCAATAGTTCCTTTTAATTTAGATAAGTCTATTATTGAGTTAGTGTTTTTTAGATTTGCTCCTGTTATACAAGAGTTAGTATAATCTTTATTACTCATATCTTTATTTTCTAAGTTAGCACCATATAGTGTTTTATTAGAAATTATCTGAGGATCAATATCTAAATTAGTATTTCTAAAATCTTTAGAAGTACAATTAATATTTTCTAAAGTAATATCTGCAAAGTCTATATATTTCAATATTTTTTGAAAACGTGGTGTATCTAGCATATATTGTAATATTTCTTTTAATAGTTTTTTATTATTTACTTTTACACTTGAATATTCTATATTTTCCTTTTTTAATTTTTTATTGATTTTCTTTTCTAGATTATCACTAAATTTAAAACGTATTTCACATTGTTTTACAAATTTTTCAATTCTTTTATCCATAGCATTCTCCTTAATAATATTATAGTTTCTTTTTGTAATTTTTCAAAGAAAAAATAGTGATTTTTTTCACTATTTTAATATTTTATTTTTTCAGTTATGTAATCTTTTAGATCTTCTAGTTTAACGACATCTTGTTTCATTGTATCTCTATCTCTTACTGTAACTGTATTATTATTTAGAGTTTCATCATCTACTGTAACAGAAAATGGTGTTCCAATAGCATCTTGTCTTCTATATCTTTTTCCGATATTTCCAGCTTCATCATAAGAAGTCATAAAACTTTTAGAAAGTTCTTTATATAGTTCTTTTGCTTTTTCTGTATGATATTTTTTAACTAGTGGTAAAACTGCTACTTTGAAAGGTGCTAGGAAAGGATGAAAATGCATTACTTCTCTTGTTGTATTATCTTCTAGAGTTTCATTTTCATATGCATCACACATTATAGTAAGTAATAATCTATCAACACCAACAGAAGGTTCAATTACATAAGGGATATATTTTTCGTTTGTTTCTGGATCTAAGTATTCTTGACTTACACCTGAATACTCTTGATGTCTTTTTAAATCAAAGTCTGTACGACTGGCAATACCCCAAAGTTCTCCAAATCCAAATGGGAATTTATATTCTATATCAGTAGTTGCATTACTATAATGACTTAATTCTTCTTGTGAGTGATCTCTAAATTTTAAATTTTCTTCTTTAATTCCAAGTGATAATAAGAATTCTTTACAACGGTTTTTATAATATTCATGCCACTTTAGTTCTGTTCCTGGGCGACAGAAGAATTCTAATTCCATTTGTTCGAATTCACGAACTCTAAAGATAAAGTTTCCTGGTGTTATTTCATTTCTAAAACTTTTTCCTACTTGTCCTATACCAAAAGGTATTTTTAATCTCATACTTCTTTGAACGTTTAAAAAGTCTGCGAATATTCCTTGAGCTGTTTCAGGTCTTAAATATATTGTGTTTTTAGCATCTTCTGTTACTCCTTGGAATGTTTTAAACATTAGGTTAAACTGTCTTACATCTGTATAATCAAGTTCACCACAATTAGGACAAACTATATTATTATCATATATAAATTCCATAAGTTCTTCATTGTTCATTGCGGCAGCTTTTTCTTCTCCTATAACTTCTTCTACTAATTTATCTGCACGATGTCTAGTCTTACATTTTTTACAGTCTATTAATGGATCTGTGAAGGTTGCAAGATGTCCACTTGCTTCCCATGTTTTTGGGTTCATTAAAATCGCTGTATCAAGTCCAACATTATTTGGATCTTCTTGAATAAACTTTTTAAGCCATGCTTTTTTAATATTATTTTTTAACTCTGCTCCTACTGGTCCATAATCCCAAGTATTAGCAAGTCCTCCATAAATTTCACTTCCTTGAAATATAAATCCATATTGCTTTGAATAAGCAACTAATCTTTCCATTGTTAAATCTTTCATCTTTTAATCTCCTTACTTTTTGTTTTTATTTTTTCTATTATTTCATCTTCATCATTTGAAATAAATAAATATTCACTTAAATCTTTTCTTATAAAATTATCTTGTTTTAATTTATACATATACTCTAGAAGTGGTGTAAAGAAAAAATCTTTATTATATATTATTATTAATTTATTATCTTTTAGTTCATCTTTTTGCATTATAAATGTAAAAAGTTCAGCGAGAGTTCCTACTCCACCGGGAATAAATAATGCAATATCAGTTAGTTCATATATTTTTTTGGTTCTATCTACTGGAGTCTTTTCAAAATATATTTCTTTATATTTTTTTATATCTGTATCTTCTTTATAGATATCTACACTAACTCCAATTAAGTCTTTTTTTGCGCTAGAAAATATATTAGCAACCTCTTCCATCATACCAGAAAATGCTGCTCCAAAAACTAACGTTATATCTTCTATTTTGGTAAGTCTTTCTATTAAGTCATTTGCAGACTTTCTTTTTGTATCTTCTATATTAGAACTTGATGATGTTCCAATAAATAAATTCATAAATACCTCCTTTAGAAATTAAAAAACTTCTAAAACAGATAAGGACGAAAGAAATTTCCGCGGTTCCACCTTATTTATTCTAGAAGAATCTCTTATTTTTTATATTGCTGATAGGATTCCATCCCCGTCATCGCATTGATTTAATAAATTTATTATATATTAACTTATTTAATTTGATTAGTCAATATTATTCTAGTTTTTCTTGTAACTCTCTTAGTGTAGATAAAAACTCATTAGTCTTTCTTATTTCTTCATCTAATTTTTCATAGTCTGCAGTGTTTTCAAGTTCCATAGTTTCATTTGTTTCTTTTTTCTCTATTCCATATACTGGAGAAATAATTGGACTACTTTTAAATTTAGTAGCTTTATTTCTTTGGTTAGCAGGTTTTTTAATTGAGTAAAAATCATCTAATTTAACAGTGTTATTTTGTTGGATATTACTTTGTTGTGGTTGGATATTTTGAACCTGTTCTTCTTTTGGTTTTTCTTCTTTTTCTTGTTGCCTTAGACTTTCTTGTTTTCTTTTTTCTAAATCTTCTATACTTATTGGTTCATTACCTTCATCTTTATATTGAGTAACTTCATTTTCTTCATATAAAGAATCTCCAAGTTTTAAAAATTCATCTAAACTAATAATTGCATTCTTTTCTTGTTCTTCTTCGAAGTTTGTTAAATCAATATTTTCAACTGTTGCATTAGCATTAACTAATTCTTGAGCTAGTTTTTCTATTTCTTCTTGAGCTTTAGTTTGATTCATTTCTTCTTCATATTCTAATTCTTCTATTTGTGGTTGTTGTAGATTTTCTTGTTTAGGTGGTTCGCTTTGAATATTATCATTCATATTAATTTCTACAACTTCTACTGGCATAGTTTTATAATCATTACTATCTTCTTCATCTTCTAATATTTCTATTTCATCTAATTGATCTATTAATGATTCTTGATTGTTTGTCTCTATTTCTATGCTTTCTTCTACTTGCGGTGTTTCTAGTGGTAAAATATCATCAGATGGAGTTAGTATTCCTGGTTTAAGACTTTGTACTGGTCTTATATTTACATTTTCTTCTATATTATCTACTTTCTCTTCCATAATAACCTTCTCTTCTTCATTTTCCTCTAGTATTTCTGGGATAGGCTCTAAAGTTTCAGTTTTTACTTGTTCGTGTATTTCTTTATTTATTTTATCTTCTTCTAGTTTTTCATGAACTTCTCCCACTAGTTTATTTAATTCTTTAGTATTTTGCTTCCTTTTTCTATGACTATACGTTTTTTTAGTTATAAAAAATATAGCTGTACCCATTAATAATATTCCTATTACAGTATATACAATGATTAACTCTGATGATGTTAAAAAACTCTGTAATTCTTTCATAGTATTCACCTCTATTATAAGTTTAGCATAACTTATTCTATCTTGAAATATGTAACATACACCTTTTTACATTCTTTTACATTTATGTTTACATAATATGTATACATATTACTTTACACTAATATTTTTACTGTTTTCTTCTTCTAAGTTCATAATATCACAATTCTTTATCTTTTGATATATTTTTTTTAAATTTTTTCATATATTTAAGTATGAAAGAAAAATTTATTAAATCTACTATTATATTAATGATTGGTGGCCTTTTAACTAAAGTACTTGGAATATTTATAAAAATTGTAATGTCTAGGTTAATTGGGACAGAAGGATTAGGTCTTTATATGCTTATACTTCCGACGTTTTCTCTTTTTATTGGACTTAGTCAATTTGGATTTCCTGTTGCGGTATCTAAGATAGTTGCGGAAGATAGTAAAAATAATAAGAATTTACTTTTTTCGTTATTACCTGTTAGTTTTTTTATTAATATTGTTTTAATTGCGATTATTATTTTTATTACTCCTATTTTATCTGTTAATTTATTACATGATGAGAGAAGTTTTTATCCTTTACTTTCTATTGCGGCCGTTATTCCTCTTACTAGTATTTCTTCTATTGCGAGAAGTTATTTTTTTGGAAGGAATAGAATGCTTCCTCATGTAATATCTAATTTAGTCGAAGATATTATTAGGCTTCTTATAATGATTATTGGAATACCTTTATTTATTGATAAGGGATTGGAGTTTTGTGTTTCTTTTATAGTTTTGTCTAATATTATAAGTGAGACATCATCTATTTTGGTTTTATTTTTCTTTTTACCTAAAAATATACATATTAAAAAGAGTGATTTAAAACCTAATAAAATATATATAAAAGATTCTTTAGATATTTCTCTTCCTACTACTTTTTCTAGATTAATTGGTTCGGTTGGATACTTTTTAGAGCCAATTATTCTTACTGGTGTTCTTACTTTTGTTGGATATAATAATAAGTTTATAGTTTATGAGTATGGTGTTTTAAATGGTTATGTTATTCCTTTAGTTTTACTTCCTTCATTTTTTACTTTGGCAATCTCTCAAGCTTTACTTCCTGTTATTAGTAAAAGTTTTTATGAAGAAAAAATTAGTTATACTAAAAGCAAGATTAAACAAGCAATATTTTTCTCTTTATTGATTGGTATTCCTGTTACTATTTTGTTTGAAATATGTCCTGAAGTGTTTTTAAAACTTATTTATAATACAACAGATGGTGTTTCTTATTTACGTTTTTTAGCTCCTGTGTGTCTTTTTCAATATATACAATCTCCTTTAGCATCCGCTCTTGATGCGATGGGAAAATCTAGTGATAATATGAAAGCTTGTTTTTTAGGTACTGTTGTTAGAACTTCTTTGTTGTTTTTACTTTCTCTTTTTAAAATAGGATTATGGGGACTTGTAATATCTACTAGTATTAATGTATTTGTGGTTACTTTTTATAGTTTAAGAAAAGTTAAGAAAAACTTGTTGTTTTCATAAAAAAATAAAGTTCGTATTTTACGAACTTTAATCTTCTATTTCTACATATTTTGTTTCTGGAATTTCTTTTTCTGCTTTTTTAGGAACATCTAATCTTAAAGTTCCATTTTTAAAGCTAGCTTTAATATCTTCTGTTGTTATATCTTCGCCAACATAGAAACTTCTACTACATTCTCCAGTAAATCTTTCACGTCTTACGAAGTTTCCTTCCTCTTTTTCTTCTTTTTTCTCATCTTTAGATGCGCTTATAGTTAGATATCCTTTTTCTACTGTAACTTTGATATCTTCTTTGTTGTATCCAGGTAGATCAATTGCGATATCATAATTATTTTCTTTTTCTTTTACATCTGTTCTCATTAGCATTTCTTCTTTTCTTGGCATTCTAGGTCCATGATTAAAAAATGGATCATTAAACATTTCATCGAAGATATCGAATTCCTTTCTTCTTGATGGTAACATTATATCAACTTCCTTTCTTGTAGAAGCCATCTAACTTCTTACATTTATAATTATAGCACTATATTTTGGCAAAGTCAAGTAGTGACTGCTAAAATAATTACTACATTTATATTATATTCAAAAGTTGAAAAATTATATAACTTTTATATAAACTTTATTATTTATTAAATTACTATTACGATAGTTTTTATCATTAGTAACTTCTTTTTCTATGTTTATAAAATCTGGTATTTTAATATCTTTTGTTTTATTAGTCTCTTCTATTTCTAGAATCTTTAATCCAGTATCAAAAATATCTATTCTAAAATATTGTTCTTTATAAGCAAAACAGTATCTTGTTTTATTTATAACTTTACTATTATCAAAGTTTTCATAATATTCTTCTTCTGTTATTGGTCTTTTTAAAATAGCTCTATTATTTGGAGACTCTGTATCTTTTTTTATTATCTTTTTATATGAATATTCTTTATCTTTTGTTGTTTTTCTATATATTATATCTTTTATATCATCTTTTATTATATATTGTTCTATTTCAAGTTTTGTTGATGCTTTATTATTTAATTTTTCTAAATCTATATTATTTACTAGATATTTATGTTGTTTTTGTATTGGATAAGGTTTTTCTAATGAGTTATAAATTTCTTGTAGAATGCAATCTATTTTTTCTTGGAAAGAATCTTTTATACCTATTATTTTTAGATTATCGTGTCCTATCCATGCTTGAAGAGTCTTTTTATCTTTTTCTAATGCTTCATCTTTAGTTTCTGTTCTAGCTTTGTTATTTTCTAAAGTATATAAGTTATCTCTTGCTGCGGCTGTTTTTAAATGTATAACTAAATCATAGTTGTTCATAATATCACTTTCTGTTTTGTCTTTGTCTATTAATAGTTTTTTAAATACTTCGTTTGATACATAAGCTTTATCATCTATTATTCCTCTATCATATAATATTATTGAATCTTGATTTGAAAGTTTAGCTGCAGTGTGTGCTAAATGTTCTAGTTTTATTTGTAATTCTATAACATAGTTTTGGAATTGTTCTAAGGACATTGCATAATCTCCAAATGGTCTTATTCCACTATTAATTAATATAGTTGCAGCCTCTGGTACTGTATAAACATTATATCCTTTTTCTGTAAAATTACTTTTTATTTCTTCTATTGCTGTGGTCTTACCACTACAAGGTCCTCCTGTTAAAACAACATTTAATATTTTCATAAATCTCACTTTCCTTTCACTAATTTAATATATTTTTTTTATTGTTTTATTTTTTAAATTTAGTTTATGAATACTACCATGTGTTACATCATATTGTTCTTTATTAGTTGTTGGTGGTTGTCCATTTAAATAGTAATATAACATATTTATTATTCCTCTATGGGTTACTATTAGAGATTTGTCTTTGTTTTTAAAGTAATCTTCTTTTAGTAAATTTACTACCCTTTTATATAAATCTAACATTGATTCTCCATTTCCTATTTTTTCTTCTATATTCTTAGTATTAAGATTATTAAGTTCTTCTTCTGTTAGTTTATTTTTCTCTTTTCCAGTTAAGTATCCTTTATCAAGTTCTCTAAGACTTGAATCTTTTATTATATTTTTGTTTAAACTTTTATTTACGATTTCAGCACTTTCTACAGCTCTTTTTATATCGCTTGTATAAATATTCTCTATTTCTAGATTATTAACTATGTATTGTGTACTGTTTTGAATTTGTTCTACTCCTTCTTCTGTTAGGGAAACATCACTATGTCCACCAATGAAATTTTCATCATCTAGACCATGTCTTAATAAATATATCATTTAATCACCTCTACTTTTTAAATATATCTTTATTTTCTATTCCTTCTTTAAATTTATATAATTTGGCTTTTTTACGTCCTACAAAATTGATTTCTTCTCCTGTTGCATATATTAAATTTAAGTTTAATAATTTTTTTCTAAAGTTTCTTCTATCTAATTCTTTTTCTAAAATAACTTCATATATCTTTTGGATTTCTGGAATAGTAAAACCATTTGGATATAAGGCTTTTAACATATCAGTATTTAATATTTTTTCTTTTAAGTATTTTACTGATTTATCTATTATTTCATTATGATCATATGCAAGAGAAGGTATTTCATCTAAAGCAAACCATTCAGCATTACTAGTTTTTAATGTATCAGTTAGAATTTTTACTTTATTAGAATCTATTATTCCTATGTAAGAGATTGCAACCATTCTCATTACTGGAGATCTATCTTTTTTACCAAATACATCACAAAGTCTTAAATCTATATCTTTTATACCAGTTTTTTCAAATATTTCTCTTCTAAGACCTTCTTCTAAATCTTCGTCATTATATAATGCTCCTCCTGTTAAAGCCCACATGTCTTTAAAGGGATTATTTTTCCTTTTTATTAAAAGAACTTTTACTATTCCTTTATCTACTGTAAAAATAGAGGCCATTACATGAATACCTTGATTTTTATATTTTGGGTTTTTTATTTCCATTTTCATCACCTACAACTATATTATATGTGTATTTAGATACACTTGTCAAGATAAAAAAAGAAAAAAGTTAATTTATTTTAAAACTTTTGTCTTTTGAGGAGTTTTCATAGTATTTATTAAAGGGTTTTGTATCATTTTAAATAGTGCGATATTTACTGCGATTAAAGATGCTAGTCTACCCATTTGGTGCATCATATATTTAAATGGTGTATTTTCTTTTGGTTGTTCTTTCTTCTTTATGATTTTCTTTTTTTCTTCTTTTTTCTTTAATAATCTTAACTTTTTCTTTTTTGGTTTAGTTTTGTTATTTTCGAAGTTCATTTTTAATACTTTTTTTCTTTCTTCTTTTGTAATAGAATTTTTATCTGATTTTTCTTCATCTAAGCCATTTTCTTTTATTATCTCTTGTATTTTATCTTGAGTTAGTTGTTCTTCTTCTATATCTTCTATTAAGTCTACTACTTCTTGTTGTTCTTGGATATTTTTTTGGTTTTCTGATAAACTTTCTTCTGGTTTATTTTTCTCTTCTATTAGAGTCTCATCTTCTATTATTGTTAAATCTTCGTTTTCTTTTTCATTTTCGCTTAATACTTTTATTACTCCTACTGCAAGGGATGCTTTAGCAATAGTTGGTGCGGCGATAACTGTTGTTGTACCAAGTCCTATAATAGATGCCGCTGTAAGGGTATTTTTTAATAGTTTGTTTTGATCTTCTTTTGCTTCCAATGCTTTTATTATTTCTTCTTCTGTTAAATAATCTTCATTTTTTATTTCTTTTTGTTTCTTTTTAATGTTTTCTTTTTCTTGAACAGTAATCACTACTTCTTTTTTATCTTTTGTAGTGGTTTCGTTTCTTTTTGGTTTTATTTTTTCATCTTCTTTAGAAATTATAGTTTTAGCAGCAGATGCAACAGTTGCGTTTGTTAGCATTGCGGTAATTTTAATATTGTCTTTTATTTTATCTGATTTTTCTTTTTTGATAGCATTTTCTTCTATTATCTCTTTTTTATTTTTTTCTAATAGAACTTGGGTTGCTCCTACTAATGAAGTTGCGCTTATCATTGATACCATTTTTATATTGTCTTTTAAGTTAGTGCTTGGTTTTATATTTTCTTGTTGTGGTCTTTTTAATATTTCTTTTGACTTTTCTATTAAGTCTTTTATTTCTTTTTGTTCTTCTTTAGTATAGTAATTAATATTTTCATTAAAAATCCTTTCTTGTTCTTTTAAAAGTCTTATAATTAATAATAATTCTTCTTTTTTCTTCTTTCTTCTAAGTAGTAACTTTAATTTTTGTAAGTTTAATTTTAGACATTTCTTTTTTATTATAGATAATAATTTTTTTAATTCTTCTAAATATATAAGTCCTTCTTGTTCGTTTGTATATAGGGTTATTATTTTTTCTATATCATTTTCTTCTATGGTTATAAATTTACTATCTAAATCATCTAAGACATCAAATAATTTATTTGTAAAATTATAATCAATGTCTATTACAAAATTTAATTCTTCTTCTATTTTAGCATGTACATTAATTATATCTTGCATAAGATTATTCATATAATCACCCCAGACTTATATATCAAAATCTTCTATATTATATCATAAAAATAGTAAAGATACTACTTATTTGGTAGCATCTTTACAACTGCGATATTATTTAAATTAATATTTTTTATTATTTTATCTATTTCTTTTTTATTTAAACTACGTATTATATCTATTTTATCAGGAATTACATTTCCATATTTTAATATATCATCATATTGATTATATACAGTGTTATCTATAATATCTATCATTTTTACTTCATTTGCGATCCAAACTTTTTTAATTCTGTTTAAATCTTCTTCTTTTACTTCTATTTCTTTAATAGATTTTTTTAAATAATTTATAAATTTGTCTGGTTCATTTGTTTCTGAGACAAATTGTAAAACTCTAAAATTATCTGCACTTTCCATACTAGTATAAAAAGAATTGAATAATTTTTCTTCTCTTAATGTTTCTCTAAAGTCTGATGATATTCCAAACATAGTACTTAAAAGCATTTGTAGATATAAATCAAGTTTAAAATCATCTTTAAATTTTAATTTATCTTTATTTATTTTTAAAGCGACTCCTACTTTAGGTATTTGAATATTTTTTGTGATTGTTTCTTCTTTTTTAAATACTGAATCTGGTTCTTTATATTTTTTTTGAATTATAGTACCACTTTTATGATTTTCATAGTTATTTAGAGTGTCTTTTATTGTTTTTAAAGCTTCATTCTTATTGAAAGATCCTACTATAAGTAAGAACATATTATTAGGTTTATAGAAAGTATTATAGCAGTTATATAAATCTTCTTTTGTTATTTTTTGTATATCTTCTACACTTCCTCCTATATCTATTCTTCTAGGATGATTTTTATATGTTATTTCTCTTAATTTATCTTCAAGTACTGTTTCTGCGATATCTTCATGCATTTTTAATTCTTCTGCGATAATACCTTTTTCTTTTTCTACGTTTTCATCTGTAAAATATGGTTCATTGACAAAACTTAATAGAAATTCTAAGTTTTCAAGAAAATATTTCGTTCCATAACAAATATATTGAGTTGAATCAAATGATGTCATAGCGTTGTATCCTGTTCCATATTTAGATCCAAAGACAAATGGACTTTCTCTATTTTCGTTTTCAAACATTTTATGTTCTAGGAAATGAGCAACTCCGTTTGGTACTTTTATTTGACGCTTTTTACCTTCTGGGGTGAATTCTGTTGTGATTGATCCGAATCTTGTAGCATAACTAATATAATAGTTTTTTTTATCATCATATGGAATCATATATATATCTAAACCATTTTCTAGTTTTTCATAAAATACTGTCTTTTCTAATCCGGCAAGTTCAACTTTTTTCATGATTCATCTCCTTCTAATAAATAAATTGTATCTATTTTGATTTTTTTCGCAACTTTAATAATATCATCTTTTGTTACTTCATTTATTTTTATTCTTCTTGTATCTAAGTCATCTATTCCTATTAAATCCATTAAATAGTATGCTTCCATTAGGTAAGATGGATTTTCTTCTATCTCTTCTAAAGAGTTTTTATATATTTGAACTGCTTTAGTAATATCTTCTTCTGTAAAGTCTCCTTTTTTCATTAAAGTTAATTGTTTTTCTATTAATTTAATAGCTTTATCAAAATTTTCTTTGGATATTCCAGCTCTTATAAGTAAAGTATTATCTAGTTTGTTTGGAATAGAATTTATATAATATACAAGAGATGATTTTTCTCTTACTTCATTAAATAATTTGGAATCTGCAAAGCCTCCTAGAATTAGACTATAAAGTGTTAAGGTATAGTTTCTTTCGAAAGGTTTTAAAGGTTGTATACGACATCCTATAGCTAGTTTAGATTGTTTATTATTCTCTTGTTCTTTTATTATTTTTTTTCTAATGATTTTTTTATCTGATTTAAGTGTTTTGATTTTTACTTTCTTTTTATATGTATTAAATTTAAAGTATTTTTTTATTGATTGTTCCATTTCTTTTGTATTGAAATCCCCTATTACAGAAATATCTACTCTATCTTTTTTTATCATATTTTCATAGTATTCATAAATACTTTTTGGTGTTGTGGATTCTAAGTCAGATAAGTATCCTACCATACGATAAGACATTGGAGAAGTTGGATCCATATTTTCAAGACAACGTATTAAACTATAATATGAAGAATTTTCTTTTATTCCTGTTAAAGATGTTTTAGCATTATCATAAATAAGATCAAAAACTTCGTGATTAAATTCTTTATTTTCAACATTAGGATTAAATATAACTTCACTAAAGAATTCTAGACTGTTAGAAAAGTTATCTTTTTCTGTATATTTATCATTTAGACATGATAAAGTAAATTCTGTATTTATATGGTCTCCTAATCTTGTATTACCAGCAGTTAGGTTAATAGCATATAAATCTTGTGTTTTTATAACTAATTCTTTTTTTGTCTTATAATTTTTAGTTGAATGTGTAAGTAGATCTGTTAAGAGATTACGTACAGTAATATCTTCTTTGTGTATTTTATTTCTAAAATTAATTTTTACAGTAATTGTTTTGAATTTTTTTGTTTTTATTAGGTGCAAATTATATGAACCCATATCTATGCTTTTATATTTCATTTTTTCACCTCGCTTTTAGTATATACTTATTTTTCAATTTAATGTGAATATTATAATGATTCTAGTGCTATTTTAATCATTTTATCTAATTTCTTTTCTCTTTCTTCACTTGTTATTTCTTTATTATCTTTTAGACTGTCTGATACTGTTAAAAGACTTGCTGCTTGTTTATTTAATTTATGTGCTAAATAGAAAAGACAGAATGTTTCCATATCATTTCCTAAAGAATTTAAATCTTTAGGAAATGGATCTTTATATTTTGAATAATCTATGTATGGATCAAAAACATCTGATGTTATAATTAATCCTCTTTTATATTCAATATTTTGTTCTTTTATTACTTCTTCTATATAGTCTGTTAATTCTTTTGTGGCACTTATTTTATTAATATCATCTGCAGCATATATTTTTGGAAAAGTTGAAAGACTATATGCTTCATCAGCTAAAATAATATCTAATAGTTTTATTCCTTCGTGTTTAGAACCGCATGAACCTATTCTTATTATTTTTTCTACATTATGAAATTTATATAATTCATAGGCATATATTCCCATGCTAGGAATACCCATACCACTTGAAAAGACTGTAACTTCTTTTCCTTTATAGTATCCTGTATAACCAAGATTATTTCTTACTGTGTTAACAATGCGAACATTTTCTAAGTATTTTTCTGATATGTATTTAGCACGTAATGGATCTCCTGGCATTATAACAGTTTTAGCAATATCACCAATTTTATTTTTCATATGTGGAGTTGATATAATAGACATAATTTACCTCCTTTTAGTCATAATACTATTATAACATATTAAGAAAAAAAGAATAGTATTATTCTTCTGGTTCTTCCTCGCTTTCGAGTTTGACCAATACTACTCTTGGTTTTGATCCGTTTGGTGGACCAATAATTCCTCTTTCTTCTAATAAATCGATAATTCTGGCTGCTCTATTGTAACCTAATTTAAATCTTCTTTGTAGAAGAGATGCACTAGCTTTTTGGTTTTGAACTACGAATTCTACTATATCATTGTATAGTGGATCATCGTATTCTTCTTTTTGATTTGCATCTTCTATTTGACTAGCGCTTTTATCACCACTTGCTTCATTAGGATCTAAATTCATCATTTTTTCATCGTATTCTGCTTTTTGTTGTTCTACTGTATGATCTATAATTCTTTTTATTTCATCATCAGAGATGAATGCTCCTTGTACACGTTGGGCTGTTGCTTCACCCATTGGTAAAAACAACATATCTCCTCTTCCAAGTAATTTTTCTGCTCCTCCTGAATCTAGAATTGTTCTAGAATCTATTTGGGAAGATACTGTGAAAGCTATACGTGATGGGATGTTTGCTTTAACAACACCTGTGATAACATCAGTAGAAGGTCTTTGTGTTGCGATAATTAAATGAATACCTGCTGCACGAGCCATTTGAGTAATTCTCATTATGGATGACTCTACATCTTTTGCAGCAACTAACATTAAGTCTGCAAGTTCATCAACTATTACTACGATAAATGGCATTTTCTTTAGTTGATCATCTTCACTACGTTTTTTATTTTCTTTTTCTATATAGTTATTATAAGTTCCAATATTTTTAGTTTTAGTTTCTTCAAAAACATCATAACGTCTTTCCATTTCGCTTACTATTTTTCCTAAGGCAATACTTGCTTTTTTAGGATCTGTAACTACTGGACACATTAAGTGTGGAACTCCATTGTATAAAGATAATTCTACTTTTTTAGGATCGACCATCATAAGTTTTACTTCATCTGGTCTTGCACGCATTAGAATAGATGCGATAATACCATTAATACATACTGATTTACCTGCACCAGTTGCTCCTGCGACAAGTAAGTGTGGTGTTTTATTAATCTCACACCAAATAACATTACCCATGATGTTTTTACCAAGTGGTACTAGAAGTTTAGAATCTTTTTTACTAGCAGGTACTTTTTCTAGAACTTCTCTAAATGTTACAGGTACAGCCTCATCATTTGGTATTTCTACTCCAACTGTATTTTTACCTGGGATAGGAGCTTCAATTCTTACATCTTTTTTGGCAAGAGATAAAGCTATTTCTTTATTTAAACTAACTATTTTACTTAATTTAGTTCCTGATTTAATCTCTAATTCATATTGAGTAACAGTTGGTCCGACATGGACTTCTACTACTTTTCCGCTTACTCCAAAGTCTTTTAGGACTCTTTCTAGAGTAACAATATTTTTTTCTATTGCACTTTGATTAGCATTTTTCTTTTTGTTTTTAGGTTTATCTAAAATATCTAATGTTGGTAGTTGATAATTTCTATTGTAATTACTAGATACAGTTTCAACACTTTTATGTTCTTCTGTATCTGGTATATCTTTTGCATTAGTAATTTTATCTATACTTGATACAACAATTTGTTTATTATCTTCCTCTTCTTCATCTTCTCCATTACTAATGATAACAGATGATTTTTTATTTTCTTCTTCATCATCTTTTTGCTTGTTGGATCTTTTTTCTTTACTTTTAGCATAACCTCTTTTAATAGCATCTACTACTGAGAATCCAGTAAATAAACTTAATCCTGCTCCTACTAGAACCCACGCAACTATTTGCATTCCTGTTAGAGCGAATAACTTGTCAAAACAAATAGCGAATGCTCCTCCTAGTATTCCTCCTCCAAGTTCAAATATAGAATTAACTGTTCCTGTTGTCATTACGCTATTAAAGGATATTACAAGTTCATCTAAAGTATCTTGAAATATTAAGGCAACATTTCCTTCGTTTGCGATAACATATTCTCTATGCATTAATACTAAAAGTCCAATGGTTAACATGTAAAGACCTATTAATTTGGTAGTAAAAAAGTCTGGAAATTCTCTTTTAATAATTAAGTATATTCCTATTATAAATAAAACTACTAAAAATATTCCATAACCACTTCCTACTAAAAATATTCCAAATGATGCGATTAGTTTTCCAATAGGTCCATATTTACCAATACCTAATATGGCCGCAAGTACTAAAAGCACACCGTAAAGTTCAGCGCTATATTCAAAACCAGTTTTTTTGTTTTTCTTTCTTTTTCTCTTTGCCATATTATCTACTCCTCATTATAAATTATATCATTAAAAAAAAATTATGAAAAGAAAAAGCATCAATTTTAATGCTTTTTTACAATACTTATTTTTTACTCATTATTTCATTTACTTTATCTATTATATTATCTTCTAATTCTTCTTCAGTTAAATCTTCGAAATTTGTATTTTTTAAATAATTAAGAAACTCCTCTTTCATTTTTACGTTATTTAAATACTTCACTGTAATTGCGGCCGCTAAATGTCTATTTATTTCTAATTCTACCATAATGGTTATTAATTCTTTTTCTTGTTCAGTTAATTCTTTCAACTTCATTATAAGATTTACCACCTTTATCTACTATTTATACTTAGTATTTGTTTATTAGATAATCCTGTTACTTCACTAATTAAACTTATATCACATCTTTTATTTAACATGTTTTTTGCGATACTTTCCTTTGCTTTTTGTGATTCTTTTATAGCGGCTTTTTTTGCTGCCTTTTTAGCAGCAGCTTTCGCTACTTTGCTTTCGCATACTTTCCAATAAAACTCTTCTGCTTGTCTTAATTGATTTTGCATTAAAAATTTTTCATTTTTACTTATTCTTTTTGCTTCTTTTCTGTATTCCATTGATATATCATCTCCTTTTCCTTTTATTTTTTCATATTCTTTTTCATCTAATAAGCAGGATAATAAAAATATTTCACATTTAGTTAACTTAATGTTATTATACATCTTTTCTCTTATTTTTGGAAGTGATATTTGATATATTTTTATATCATCTAATAAATTTTCATGTCTACTTGCATACATATAACTATCACTGTTTTCTACTTCTTCATTAAATGAGAAATTATTAAAATTGATTAGTATTATATTCTCATATTCATAACTACTTCCTACTCTTCTGGATGATGAATATATTTTATTCATATAATCTATATTTCTTTTTAATACGTCTACTCTACTTTGATTATTCATTTCTATTAAAATAAATAAATTTTTATATTTGCATAAACAATCAACTGTTCTTCTTGATTCTTTTGGTACATCTTTTTCTAAAATATTGTTTTCAAATACTATATTATTAAATAAATCATCATAATCTATATTTAAAAATGTCGATAGAAAGTAGCATAAATATTTTTTTCTTTTAGGATTATTGAACATACTATTAAACATACAATCATTAACAAGAGGATAAAATTTTGCTTCTGGTAGTATATTTGATGAGAATTTATTCTTAGTATTTAGTCCTTTATTTAGTAGTGTTTTCATGTTTATTTCTCCTTTCAATAAGCAATATATCATTAATTAAAATTCTTGTAAAACAAGGCTTTTAATTAATTTAATTCAAAAAGAAAACAGAAAATATTTTTTTGTTTATACAATTTATATTTTCTGTTTTTATAATTTTCTAAATTAACTAATTTGATAGTTTTTAATTTTTTTATATTTTAATAGTTTCTATCTCTTAAAAATGGTGGTAAATCGTATTCTTCATCATCAGAGTCATCTATTTCACTATCTGTTGTAGCAACATAACTTATTTCATTTTCTGTTCTACTTCTACGAGGTGTTGTTTCTGTCATTTCAACTTGTTTTTTCTTTTCTTTATTTCTCTTTTCAAATCCTGTTGCGATTACTGTAACGATTACTTCATCTGAAAGATTTTCATTTATAACTGAACCAAATATTGTATTAATATCTGTATTAGCAGCACCTCTTACTACCTCTGCAGCTTGTTCTGCTTCGAATAATGTTAAGTTAACTCCACCTGTAATATTAATTATAGCATCAGTAGCTCCTGAGATAGAAGTTTCTAGTAATGGAGATGATACTGCTTGTTTAGCAGCTTCGATTGCTCTATCTTCTCCCATACCAATACCGATTCCTATAATAGCATTACCAGAGTTTTGCATTACAGCTTTAACATCTGCGAAATCTAGGTTAACAAGTCCAACAACTGCGATTAAGTCTGAGATTGATTGAACACCACGACGTAATACGTTATCAACTTCTTTAAATGCTTCTAGCATAGGTGTTGATTTATCTATTATTTCTCTTAATCTATCATTTGGAATAACAATTAATGTATCAACGTGTTTTTTTAATTCTTCAAGTCCAACTAAAGCATTGTCCATTCTTTTTTTACCTTCGAAAGTAAATGGTTTAGTAACTATAGCAACTGTAAGAGCACCTAATGCTTGAGCAATTTCTGCGATTATTGGGGCTGCTCCTGTTCCAGTTCCTCCACCCATACCACAAGTGATGAATACCATATCAGCACCACTTAGAGCATCTTCTATTTCTTTTTTACTTTCAACTGCAGCTTCTTTTCCGATTTCAGGTTTTGCACCTGCTCCTAGTCCATCAGTTAGAGTTGAACCTATTTGAATTTTTATATCTGCTTTAGAATTATTTAAAACTTGTAAGTCAGTGTTAGCAACAATGAATTCTACTCCTTTTACCCCTGACTCTACCATTCGGTTAACAGCGTTTCCTCCGCCTCCACCGACACCTATAACTTTAATTTTTGCTAATTGATCCATTTCTAATCCGCCTAACATGTTTATAATCCTCCTTAATTATCAAAAAAATGTCCAAATACTTTATTTAAAATGTTATCATGATTTACTTCTTTCTTTCCAGTTGAAAGTAAAACGTTAACATCATCTTCATTTACTACATTATACTCTTTATCTCTTAGTTTTAATTTTTCATAAAAATACTTAATTAATCCATTAACACTTGAGTATTTGTTATGTCTTATACCTATTGTTTTTATATTACAAATAGATACATCATTTCCTAAAACTTCTTCAGCAAGATTTAAAAATCCTGACATCTCGCTTACTCCTCCTGTTATAATTATATAACGAATATCTCGATTTGTTAAGTTTTTTATCTTTTCTTTTGAAAGTTTTAATATTTCAGTAAGTCTTGCCTCTGCTACTTTAGCAATTTTTCTTTGAGAAAATCTTTTATTTTTTTTCTTTTTGTCTTCTGTGACTTCTACTTCAACTTCATCATTATCATCAGCAAGAGATTCTTTTGCAACTGCGAATTCTTCTTTTAATCTTATTGAATCTTCCTTATTCATATGGAATATGTATTGTAAGTCTTTATCGATATGATGGCTTCCTATATTAAGATTAGTATGTTTAATCATAATACCTTTATTGAAAATAGAAATATCTGTTGAAGTTTGTCCTATGTTGATGATTGCTCCTACTTTTTTATCTAAGGCTTTAGTCTTTACTTCATAGTAATCTCCTATTGTTCCAAAAGCAATATCAGCAACTTCTAGTCCTGCAAGTTTTAAGACTTCTAGTATTCTATAAAGTGGTTCTTTAGCAACTGTTGAAACTACTACTTTAGTCTCTAGTGTTTCACCTTTCATTCCTTTTGGATCTTTTATATTTTCTTCTTCATCTACTGTGAAACTTATAGGAATTGCAGTTACTAATTCTTCTTCTGAATTAATCTTACCAATTAGGGCATCTTTTAAAACTCTACTTATGTCTTCTCCTGTTATACATTCAGTATTTAAAACATCTACGCTTCCCTCTAATATGGTCATTTTACAACCTTTAGTAGGAACACATGCTATTATCTTTTTTAGTGGAAAGCCTAGCATTTCTTTTATATCTACAAGAGCACTTTTAATAGATTGGACAGCAGGTTTTGTATCTGATATTTGACCCTTTACAATTCCTTTAGATGGTTTTGATACTGCGGCCAAAACATGAAAATCTTCATTTACTAGTTCACTAACTACTATTTTTATTGTATCTGAACCAACATCAATACCTGCATATATTTTATTCATACAATCAGCTCCTACTATCATTTATAATTATACTATACTTTTTTTTATTTGTACAACTATTTTAGTCTGGTTTTTTTATAAAACTATTGATTTTAAAGGAAAAAGTAGTGATAAATTTTTTTTAAAAAATAAAAAAAGAGCTTAAAACTCTTATAAATATCTATCTATCATTTTTTCTTTTAAGTACTAATTTTTTTGTAAGTTCATCTTCTGTTGTTTGAATAACTTTTTTTAGTGATGCTTTTTTATTAAGTGTATTTATAATATTTGCTATTTTTTCTGATAAGTCTACTTCATGATACCAAGGCATCTTCTTTATTTCATTTGGTAAATAGGTTAAATTTGTTGAGTATAATTCTTTAAATAATCCTTTTTCATAAGCATCTTGGAAGACATCTGGTCCTTCTGTTAGAAGAGAAAATGTTGTTGCGAAAATAATATCTCTAGCACCTCGTTTTTTTAATTCTTCTGCTACTTCTATCATAGAAGTTCCACTTGCGATCATATCATCTACTACAATAATATTTTTATCTTTTACATCTTCTCCTAGATAAATATGTTCTGTTATTGGATTTTTACCATTTTTTACTTTTGTTCCTCTTCTTTTATAAAACATTCCTCCAAAATTTATTTGTAAAAGTGTTGAATAATATTTAGCTCTATCTATTGCACCTTCATCAGGACTTACAACTAATACATCATTTATATTATTATTAGTTATTAATTCATTTAGTATTTCACTAGTTGCGAAAAGATTATCAAAGGCCATATTGTGTACAGCATTACTTACGCTTGGATCATGAACATCAAATGATACAATATGACTAACACCTAGACTTTTTAATTCTTGTAAAGACATTGAACAGTCTAGTGATTCTTGTAATCTTCTTTTATGTTGTCTAGATTGATATAAAAGTGGTGTTACTAAAGTTATTTTATCTGCTGTTCCACTAATCGCAGAAATTGCTCTTTTTATGTCTTGATAGTGTTCATCTGGTGACATATTATGTTCTTTTTTAAACATAGTATAACTGATATTATAATTTCCAACATCACTTAATATGTATACATCTTTATTTCTTACTGTTCCTTTGATTTCTACTTTTCCTTCTCCATTGCTAAATCTTACAGCGTTTATTGGAACTATAAAACTCTTATCTGTTTTATTTAGTTTTTGTAGATATTTATCTACTTTCTTACCTACTTCTTTAAAATTATCAAATACTATTATTTTTAAATTACTCATACTTACTCCTTTTTTTACTCCATAATTTTAAAATGATTACCACTGTCTAAATAAAGAATTCCTTTTCTTCCTTCTAATTGTGTTAGAACATCATCGTAATAATTTATCATTTCAAATTTAGTTAATGTTAGATAAACACTATTACCATCATCCATAGAAAGTAAGAAACGATCTTTATCATAATCATTTGGTACATATTCAATTTCACTAATTTTGCCAAGAATATCATCATCTAATCTATTCATTCTATTTATAAATTTTTTATATTTTTTAGTTCCTATTATTTTATTTAGAAGTCTTGGTACTCTAAAACTAAACGAAGAATCTTCATCAGTTGTACTTCCATCATCAAAGACAATTTTTTTATTTAAATCGTTAAAGAATAACGGTCGTTTTTCTTCTATTTCTATATCTAGGACATGATAGAATTTCTTTTTTACTGTTGCTTTTTTTACATATGGGCTTTTTTCTAGTTTTCTTTTTATACCAAAAGATGTTTTTTTATAAAAACCTGGGTAATCAATTACTTCTGCGATATTAAGTAAATAATCATCTTTTAAATAACTAGTTCCTTTAATTGTGATGTTTTTTATTTTAGTATTAAAGTACATATCACTTGCAACAAAAAGAGTTACTACGATTAGTAGTAATATTATTAAAGGAATAATTCTTACTTTTTTCTTTTTGATTACCTTTTTACTCATTTTATTACTCCCAATTTACAAATTCTTGTTCTATTTTTAGTTCTATATTATATTTATCTTTTACACGTTTTTGAACATATTCAATTAAATCTTTTATATCTTTAGCAGTAGCATTTTTTCTATTTATAATAAAATTAGCATGTTTTTTACTTACTTCTGCTCCTCCTATTGTTTTACCTTTAAGGTTTAAATCTTCTATTAGTTTTCCAGCAAAATATCCTTCTGGGTTTCTAAAGACACTTCCGGCACTTGGAAATTCAAGTGGTTGGGATTCTATTCTTCTTTTACGTCTATCTTTAATTACACTTTCTAGAGCATCTCTTCGTCCTCTATATAAACTTATTGTTGCTTCTAAGCAAATGTAATCTCTATGAGTTTGTAAGAAGGATTTACGATAATGGAAATTCATTTCTTTATTAGTAAGTTCTTTAATTTCTAGAGATGGAGTTAGAACTTTTACTTTAGTTACAATATATCCCATATCGCTTCTATAAGCACCAGCATTCATAAATACAGCTCCACCTACAGTTGCAGGTATTCCTGCGGCAAATTCTAATCCTGCTAGGGAATATTTAGCAGCAAGTAATGATAATTTTACTAGTGAATATCCTGCTTCTACTACTATAGTTGTTCCATATATTTTTATGTTATCTAGGGCATCTAATTTAATTAATACTCCATCAAACTTTTTATCACTAAATAATAAATTTGATCCATTACCTATTACTTTATATTTAATATTATATTTTTTTATTAATCTAATTAAATCCACTAATTTATCTATACTTTTAGGATGTATTAGAGCTGTTGCCTCTCCTCCTACTCTATATGTAGTATATTTTTTAATTTTAGCATTCTTTACAATTTTACCAATTTTATTTTGTTCTACTTCATTTAAAAATTCTTTCATAATTATTTATTTCCTATCAATTTTTTTATTTCTTTATAGAATCTAGTTGCGGAGTCAGTAATTCCTAAACTTTTAGAATTCAAGTGCATTTCTTTATATATTTTTTCATTATTTAAAATACGATCTACTTCTGGAATTAAAGAGTCACTACTAAAATCTTTTTCTTCTATTATAGAGCAAGCACCAGCAGTTTCTAATTCTTTGGCATTCATTAATTGATGGTTATGGGTTACATAAGGTGAAGGTACTAGAATAGATGGTAGCCCAATAGCAGTAATTTCTGCGATTGTGGATGCTCCTGCTCTAGATATTATTAAATCAGCAGATTTCATTACATTTATTAAATTATCTAAATAAGGTACTATTTTTACATTCTTTGGTATATCTACATCTTTATAATCATTATAGTAATCCTTACCTGTTATTATTAATACTTGATATTTTTTATCGTTAAAAGAATAAATTATATCTTTTAGTTTATGTGTCATAGTAGTTGATCCAAGTGAACCCATAACTACAATTACTAATTTTTCATTTTCTTTAAAACCTAAACTTTTAAGGGTTGCTGGTTTTACTTTAACAATTTCCTCACTTCTAGGATTACCTGTATAAACAACATTATTGGTTGGGAATTTAGAAACTGAACCTGGAAGAGAAACACATACTTTATCTACTAATGTAGAAAGTTTTTTGTTTGAAACTCCGGGAATAGAGTTTTGTTCATGTATTATAGTTTTTATTTTAGCTTTATGTGCCGCAAGTAAGACGGGTACTGTTACATAGCCTCCTACTCCTATTACAACATCAGGTGTAAATCTTAACATTGCTTTATGAGCCTCTTTTATAGCTTTTCTATATTTTATATAAACATTTACATTATTTAATAGATGTTTTCTATCTATTCCTTCCATTTCTAAACCTATATATGGAATTTTTAAATTTGGAATTAATGTTGCTTCCATTCTATCGGTTGTTCCAATATATACTATTTCACTTTCTGGTTCCATTTCTCTTATTTTGTTTATGATTGCTAAGGCTGGATAAATATGTCCTCCAGTACCTCCCGCTGTTATAATTACTTTCATCTTGTCACATCCTTACTTTATTATAATTTATGTTATTTAAAAAGAAAAAAGAAGATAAGTAGATACTTATTCCCCTGTTTGATAGTTAGTTCTTCCTTTTACTATAGCTTCTAGTTTTACTTTGCCATGGAAATGTGTATCACTTATTGCTTTATCTGCGCTTATATCTATCCATAGTTTTAAACTATACTTGATGTTTTCTCCACTTCCTATTGTTCCTTCATCAAGTACACCATTATTATCTCCACCTTCGACTTCTTCATTATCTAAAAACTTAATTTTTGGTTCTTCTTCGTTTTTTGTTAATGATGTTTTTAAAAATTTATGAGGTAATCTTTTTTCTGTACATCCATCTGTTTCATATTCTTCTTCATCATCTACTAGACTTATACGATATTGAGCATCTCCAGAACCTGTATTTCTTAAAGTAAAATCATAACTTTCGGCTTGAGATTGACCTTGATCTTCAGGTAAAGGTATAGCTGGATCAATACTAATTCCATTTGCAGTTTTATCATCTAATTCTAATATTAAAGTTCCTGTTGTTAGTTCATTTTCTTTTTGTCCTTCTCTTTGATATTGAAGAGATGCATAAGTTACTCCAATTAAAACTATTAAGATTGCTAAAGTTACTACTACAATTGCTTTTTTAGACTTTAATGTTTCTTCATTTTTCATATTAAGAACACTCCTATCCTTCTATATAAATTATACTTTGTTTCTTTTAAAATGTAAATATATTATTTTGTAATTGTAGCACTCGCAATGTCTGTTCCATTTTCTACTACTTGTAAAATTCCGTGAAAATGTAGATTATTATCTGTTGCAAGTGTTCCTTTTTGTACCCATATTCTAACTGTATATTCTTCACTACCATATCCTTTAATAGTTCCTGTTGTTAGAGTATTATCTGTGATAGTGTTAAATGATAAGATTTGATTTTCTTGTTTGTCTTTGTGAATGCCTACTTTTAATACTTGCATAGGTATTCTGTTCATTGCACAATCATCTTTTTCTATCGCATCTATATCTTCTGTTAGTTTAACACTGTACTTTACTGGTGCCTCTAAATTATTTTTTATGGTAAATGTATAAGCACGAGAAGATAGTCCAACGCTATCAGTTACGGGAACTACTTCTTTTAAAGTTACTTTATCTCCTTCACTTTCATGAAAAGTTATACTAAGGGACTCACTAGATCTAATTTGATCTCTTTGATCTTTAAAATTGTTATATATATAATACGTTGGAATAATTGCAAATAACAAAATAATTCCTATTTTTAATAGTTGTTTTAAATAATACATTTTTAAACTTGCATTCATTTTGTTAGTCCACCTCTACTACTTATTATCATATCAATTAATAAGTTTTCAAGTCAACTAAAAGAGTTTTTATTTGTTTTTATGTGTCAAATTATGTAAATAAAAAGAAGAATATTTCTTCCTTTAATTTGTACTCACGTACCATTCTTTAAGTGCAGTTGTACTTCTTTTAGCTAAGTCTTTAATCAAAGACCAAGTTATTTTAAAACTATTTTTCATATTTTTAAAATCATTTCTAGCTGTTGCGCAAAGTTGTTGATTGCTTGTACATATTTTATTTGTTATTTCTAGGTATCGAGTTATAACCATAGATTTTAAATCTTTATAATCCGCTTTAATTCTTTCTTTATAATTTGGAAAATATTTATCTATTTTTTGATCGATTGATAATGTGATTTTTAGAATTTTAAGTTTAATTTCATTTCTTAATTCGGCAAAAGTTTTTCCTTTAATAGTACCATTTTCAAATAAGAAATCATGAATAATAGCTACATCACTTTTTAATCTTTCTCTCTCAGCAGAATTATTCTCATTACCGCTTGATCTTCTTTCTACATCTTCAAAATAGGAAACTACATCATCTTCTGTTGCAGGATTTATTTGTGAAGCAATATTTTCGTTATTAGTTGGTATATTATTAGTTTCTTCTCTTGGATTAGTATTGTTTTCTACAATATTTATATTTTCTAAATCACTTGTTTTCTTTGTTTTTTTCTTTTTAGATGAGGTTTTCTTTGATTTTTCTACTGTATTTTTATGTTCTTTTGTTGCTTTTTTATTACTACTATAAAAAGTAGTAATTCCAAATACTAATAGACATAATGTAAAACCTGCGATAAACATTACAATTTCTTTTTTATTGTTTTTATAGAATTCTACTATTTTTTCCATGCACTTCACCACTTAACTATATTTTATTCTTTTTTTGTAAAAAAGCAAGATAAATAATTCTATCTTGCCATTTTTATATATTCATATACTTCATTTATTGTTTTGTTGAAATTTTTAAAATCTACATCAAACCATTTAACTTCCATTTGATTATTAAAGAATGTGTATTGACGTTTAGCATATCTTCTTGAGTTTTTTTGAATTTCTAATATTACTTCATCTTGTGTTTTTTCATTTTTATAAAATGGTACAAATTCTTTATATCCTATTCCAGTTTTTAAAGATGGATATTCTTCTAATTTATCTTTATATTTATCTACTTCTTCTTTTAATCCTAAATCAAACATTTCTAATACTCTTTTATTAATTCTTTGATAAAGTTCTTCTCTTTTAGCAGTTAAACCTATAAATATAGCATCATATAGTAATGGATCTTTTTTTTTGGTAAGAGTTTGTCCAGCTTCTAATATTTGTAATGCTCTAACTAGACGTTTTCTATTGTTTATATGAATATCTACATCGTTATCATACTTTTTTATTTTAGAAAGTATTTGTTCGTTAGTTAAATCGGAATAATCTTTTTTATTTCTTTCTTTTTGAAATTTATAATCAAAAAGAGCTGCTTTTATGTAAAGACCACTTCCTCCTACAAGGATAGGTATTTTGTTTTTATTTGTTATTTCTTCTATTTTGTCTCTTGCATCTTTTTGATAATCATATATTGTGTATTCTTCATTTGGTTCTTTTATATCAAATAAATGATGTGGTATACCTTCTTTTTCTTCATCTGTTGGTTTTGCTGTTCCAATATTTAAATGTTTATATACTTGCATAGAATCAGCATTTATAATTTCTCCATTTATCATTTTAGCAAGGGATGTTGATAGTTTAGTTTTACCAACACCTGTGGGTCCAAGTATTACTATAACTTTTTGCATATTAACCTCCTAATCCATAGCTCTTTTAAATAGTTTTTCTAAATCATATATTGTATAAGTAATAATAGTAGGTCTTCCATGTGGACAAGTAAATGGATTATCACATTCTCTTAGTGTATCTAATAAATATTGCATATCTTCTTCTGAAATATAATCATTGGCTTTAATAGACATACGACAAGCTAGTGTTATAGCAGTCTTTTCTATAAATTTTTCTTTAGAAAATTCTTCTTTAGTTGCGATTAATTCAAATATTTTAGTAAGAGACTTTTTTTCATATCCTTCCTTAAACCAAGTAGGATGTGTTCTTACTATAAAAGTATTAGTACCAAATTCTTCTGTTTTAATACCTATAGATTCTAGTAAGTCTATATTTTTTTTGACCATGATAAACTCATTGGCTGGTAATTCTATTTTTATTGGTATTAATGGATCAATAGTTTCTTTTTCTTCTTTAGACATTGCTTTTAAATATTTTTCATAGTTGATTCTCTCAGCTGCGGCATGTTGATCTATAATGTACATTCCATCTTCATTTTCAGCAATAATATATGTCATATGAACTATTCCTTTAGGATATAATCTTTTAATCCTTGGGGTATTAGTCTCTTCTTTAGTATCATCATATTCTATACTTTCTTCTTCTACATCAAAATTAAAAGACATAGTCTCATATTCTTGTTTATCTTTTTGTTCTTCCTCTTCTTCTAAATCTATTCTATTTTCTTTATTTAGTGAGTTATCTGCTTCTTCTACTGTAGTATTAGTTCTAACAGAGATTGTAGGTATAAGCAGTAGTTTTTCTAACTTTTTAGTAATTGCTTTTGTTAGTAGTTCGTATAATTCTTTATCTTTAGAAAACTTAATATCCATTTTAGTTGGGTGTATATTTATATCTATTAATATAGGATCAGTTTCTATGTTTAAAACTATTATAGGTGCTTTATCCTTTGGAATATAAGTATGATATGCTTCTATTATTTTTCTGTTTAAGGCATTATTTCTAATTAGTCTTGAATTTACAAATGTAATCATAGAGTTTCTTGTTGATTTAGCAACTTCTGGATAAGAGATATATCCTGTAATTAAATAGTCATCATCTTCTTCATTTATTTCAATCATTTTTTTAGCTACTTCTGATCCAAAAATAGCGTATATTACTTTTAAGAGATTACCATCTCCACTTGTTTCAAGTAATACTTTATCATTATTTATTAATGTGAATTTTACATTAGGATTAGCAAGAGCCATTTTGTTTATATAGTCTGTGATGTTTGCAAGTTCTACATATAAATTCTTTAAATATTTAAGTCTTACTGGTGTGTTATAAAAAAGATTAGATACAGTTATAGTTGTTCCTTTTGCTAAATCTGAATCTTCTACTTCTGTAATTTTTCCTCCATCTACTTTTATTATAGTTCCTATTTTTCCATCTGTTGTCTTTAATACTACATTAGAAACACTAGCAATTGAAGGAAGTGCTTCTCCACGGAACCCTAATGTATCTATATTAAATAAATCTTCTAATGTTTTTAATTTACTAGTAGCATGTCTTAAAAAGGCGCGGTGAGCGTCTTCTCTATCCATACCTATACCATTATCACTTACTTTTATTTGTTTAACACCAGAATCTATTAATTCTATTTTTATCTCAGAAGATTGGGCATCAAGTGAATTTTCTACTAATTCTTTTACTACGTTCATAGTTTTTTCTACTACTTCTCCAGCAGCAATCTTATTGGCAAGGGTATCATTCATTACTTGTATTTTACTCATACTGCACCTTCTTTTTCTTATGAATATTCTTTAGTTAAAGTCTTATTACTTTTTGGACAAGATAAAGTTACTTTGTAGGTTAAATCTGGATTAGATTTTATTTCATCTTTTCCTAAATTATTATGAACTACAACTTTACTATTTGTATAATCACATTTTTCTTGTTTTTTTGATGGATCTACTAGTTCATCTATATATCCTTCTTTTAATAAAGTGCTTGCACTTATTTCTAAATCTTTTTCTTCTTTGGATGCTGGTATAAAAATAGTATTTTTTTCTAAATAACTTCTTGCAGCATTATAAAGTGTTGTTACATATGTATCGTAAGTTTTACTTTGTGTACTTAAAAAATATTTGTTTACCATAGGAATTGCAACTGCTGATAAAATACCTATTATTGTTATTGTTGTTATTAATTCAACTAATGTAAACCCTTTTCTATTCATATTAATCACCTTCTAAATTTATCTTATCATAATTTATAATTCTTTTAAATAATTAAATAGATTTTGTGCTGTTTTTTCATCTAGTACTGTTTGTAAATCTTCTATACTTGCTTCTTTTAATTTTTTTAGTGAACCAAATGTTCTTATAAGCTTCTTTCTTCTTTTTTCTCCTATATTAGGTACTAATTCTAAAACTGATGAAAGTGTTCCTTTACTTTTTAAGTTTCTATGATATGTAATAGCATATCTATGCACTTCATCTTGAATTCTTGTAAGAAATAAGAATAAATGGGTATTTTTATCAAGTTGTAATACTTCATAGTTTTCATTCATTATATGACTAGTTCTATGTTTATCATCTTTTACAAGTCCAATTATAGGAATATTTAATTTTAGATCATCTATTATTTCTTTAACTACTTTTATTTGAGTTTTACCACCATCTAAAACTATTAAATCTGGGCGTCTTAAATCTTCCATTAATACTTTATAATATCTTCTATAAACAACTTCTTTCATAGCAGATAAATCATCTTTAGCATCCGTTGTTATTTTAAATTTGCGGTATTCATCTTTAAGTGGTAAAAAGTCTTCATATACAACCATCCCTCCAACATAGAAGGTTCCAAAAAGATGAGAGTTATCAAAAGATTCTATTCTAGATGCGTTTGGAATGTTTAGTAATTCTTTTAATTCTTTTACTGCTTTCATTCTCTCTTCATCATTTTTCTTTACAGTCTCTTCTTCTAAATCTAATTTTTCTTTTGCATTTTCTTTAGCTAAATCTAGTAGATTTTTTAATTTTCCTCTTATTGGTGTTTCGACTTTAATGTTAAAATATTCACTTAATAAGTCTTTATCTATTTCTTTGGGTACTAAAAGTTTACTCGGAATAATTCCATGTTTATCGTAAAATTTAATAATATATTCTTCTACTTCTTCTTTAATATTTCCAAGAGTTGAGATAATATCTGAATGTCTTCCAAATAAAAGTCCATCTCTTATGAAGAATATTTGTATTGATAAATAGTTATTATCATTATAAAAATGAATAAGATCAAAGTTATATCCTTTATTAAGGTCTATTTTTTGTTTCTTTAAAGTTATTTTAATATTATCAAGATTATTTTTTAATTCTAAAGCTTTTTCATAGTTTAAGTTCTTTGATGCTTCTTCCATTTCTTTTTCTAGTTTTTTTACAACTATACTACTATCTCCTTTTAAGAAAGTAATAATCTCTTTTGTCATTTCTTTTATTGTTTTAGGATCTACTTCTTTTTTACAATAACCTAAACATTCATGAATATGATAATAAAGACATAAATCTTTACCCAAGGTTTCACATTTTCTAAGGGGATATAATCTATTAAGTAAATTAACTGTACTTCTTGCGGCATATACATTTGGGTATGGTCCATAAAGATGGTTTTTATTCTTTTTTCTTTTTACATTTCTTACTACTTTAAGTTTAGGATATTTTTCATTAGTAAGTTCTATATAGGGATAACTTTTATCATCTTTTAATAAAATATTATATTTAGGATTATATTTTTTTATTAAGGTGATTTCTAATATTAAAGATTCTAATTCAGATGAGGTAACTATATATTCAAAATCATCTATATCTTCTACTAACATTCTTGTTTTACCTGTTGCATTTCCAGTAAAATAGCTTTTAAGTCTGTTTTTTAAATTTTTAGCTTTACCAACATAAATAATTATACCATCTTTATTTTTCATTTGATAACTTCCTGGTTTGGATGGTACAAGTGATAGTTTTTCTTTAAAATCTTTCATATTATCCCTCCTTTTTCTTTTATAATTATATAATAAAAATTATATTTATACAAAAAAAATAGTTATTAATAACTATTTTAATTATCTAAAAAACTTTGTATGTTTGCGAAGAATGAAGTATCATCTTTTTCTTCTTCTATATCTTCTGTCTTTGTATCTGCTTCTTCTAATGATTCTTCAGATGTATCAGTAGTAAAAGTTGGTTCGATTGCTGGTTTTATTTCGTTATCTATAGTTGTCTCTTCCTCTTCAGACTCTACCTTTTCTTCTTGGTTTTCAATTTTTGGTTCTTCTTGTTTGATTTCTACTACATCTGGAGATTTATCTTTACTTTTTTCTATATTATTAGGGTTTTGAAGTGCTGCTTCTTTTTGTTCTGCATCAACTCTTGCTTGTTGTGCTTCTGTTTCTTCTTTGATAGCAGTATCTCTTGCTTCTTTTAAATCTTTTTCTGTAATAGCTAATTCTTCATGAGCAACTTGTAGTTGTAGTGTTTCACTTTCAACTATATCTTTTGCTTGTTCTTCTTCTTCTTGTTTTACTTTTAGAATTTCTTCTGCTTCTTCACGAGCACTTATAGCTTCTATTTCTCTTGTTCTAGCATCTTTAAGTACTGCTTCTTTTTCATTTACTTTATCTTGAGCAGCTTGAACATCTAATTCTAAGTTATCTACTGCTTGACGAGCCATTTTAGCTTGTGCTTCTTTATTAATAGCATACTCACGAGCTTTATCTGCTTCTCTTCTTAATTTTTGTCTATATTCTTTTTCTCTTCTTGTTTGTTCATCTTGTGCCCTTTCAATTAACTTCTTTAATGATTCTGGATCTAAACCTTCTAAATCAATGTTATTAAAATCCATACTGTTATTCATAACTACATCTCTCCTTATTCTTTTTTGTTGTTTACTTACTTTACCCTATTTTCAAATTAATTATAGCATAAGAAAAAGTAAATGTAAATGACTTAATTTATAAGAATTTAACTTTTTTTAGTATTTTTACGTAAAAAGAAAACAAGTTAATACTTGTTTACATATATTTTTGCATAGATTTCATCATTTGATTAATTTGTTTTTGATTAGGTTTTCTACCCATCTGCATCATTAATGTTTTAATCATATCTTCATTAATTGGTGGATTATCTTTTAGATATTTTTTCATAAAGTAGCGAGCTACTACAAACCCAATTATTAAACCAATGACAAGACCTACTACTAATATTAAGATATCATGCCACATAATATCTCCTCCTCCAAGGATATTTTACTAAATATTATGAAATTAGACAAGATGTTTTTAAATCATCTAGAAAAAAATAATCACTTGTTTCAAAATCACAAATAAAATAATGATTATTATAATTATATAAAATATCAAAAAAAGATGTTATATTTTGTTCTGCTTCTATTTTAATAAATGCTTTTTTTACTTCTAATATGCTAATTTCATCTTTATATAAATTATTTATTATATGTTTTCCTTCTCTTTTACTATAAGGTATATCTTGATGCATTTTTAAAAATAAGAAATTATCTAAGGCTTGTTTGTTTATGGGTTCAACTAATTGATTAAATACTTGATAACCATAATCAAAATCTAGGTTATTTAAAAAATATAATTGTTTTAGAATATTATAAAGATTAAAAGGACTATCTTTATATAAACTTACAAATTCATCTCTAATATCAAAAATATAAAAAACTCTCATATTATCACCAAATATAGGATAACAAATATGAAAGTTTTATTTTGTCGAATTATTTACTTTAATAAATTTTCTATTCTTTTTTCTAAAGAATCTATATCAAATGAAAATTCTTTTTTTACATCAAGACTATTTCCACTTTTACCAAATTCATCTATTGATAAGATAAATTTATCTTGGAAAATAAGTTTATTCCATGAATAAGAGCTTCCTGCTTCTAAGGCTATTTTTAATACTCCAATTGGTAATACTTTTTCTTGATATTCTTTTTCTTGATTTAGAAATTTCTTAATACATGGAACACTTACTACTCTAACGTGTAATCCTTTATTAAGTAATCTTTTAGAAAGTTCTATAGCAGTATGTAATTCTTCTCCAGTTGAAAGAATTATTCCATCAAGTTTTTCTTCATAATCTACTACTACATAAGCTCCGTTTTTGACTTCATTTATTTGAGTTGAATCTAAGATATTAGTTTTATTACGTGTTATTGAAATAATTGATGGATTGTTACTTTTTAATACCTCTTTAAATACTCCTATTACTTCATTAGCATCTGCAGGACGATAAACATCTACGTTTGGTATAAGTCTTAGACTTGCGAGTTGTTCAATAGGTTCATGTGTTGGTCCATCTTCTCCTACTGTGATTGAGTCATGTGTAAATATATAAGTTACTGGTAAGGACATCATAGCACTTAATCTTAATGCTGGTTTTAAATAATCACTAAAACTTAAGAATGTTGAACCATATGGTCTAAATCCTACTAAAGCAAGTCCGTTTAGAATTGATGCCATAGCGTGTTCTCTAACTCCAAAATAAATGTTTTTACCTTTATAATTATCGCAAGAAAAGTCTCCTCCATCTTTTACATAGTTTTTGCATGCTCCAAAAAGATCAGCACTTCCTCCAAAGAAAGTATCATTTTTTGTTGCAATTGATGATAGAATTTTTCCTGCAGTATCTCTTAAAAGTTCACTATTATCATCAGGTATATCATATTCTAATGTATTAATATCTACATAATAATCTTTGTCTATAAAATGTTTTAATTTTTCTTTTTCTTCTTCTGTTAATTTTTCTATTTTTCTATTAAACTCATCTACTATTCCTTTACAACGTTCTCCAATTAAATATTGAAAGTCTTCCATTGTATCACTAGTTACTGAAAAAGGTATATCTCTAAATCCTAGTTTCTTTTTTATCATAGAAATATCTTCTTTATCAAGTGGTTTTCCATGTACTTTATTGGTTGCTTGTAGTTTGGAATATTTTCCAAGAACTGTTTTTACTTCTATTATAGTTGGTTTATCTGATGTTTTTGCTTCTGTTAGGGCTTTATCTATTTCATCTAGACTATTATCACTATTTACATATTTATAATTCCATCCCATTGACTCAAAACGCATTTTTATATCATCATTAAATGTTTTATTTATTTTTCCATCTAAACATATATCGTTTGAATCATATAAGACTATTAATTTATTTAACTTTAGTGTTCCAGCAAGAGATAATGCTTCATAACTTACACCTTCCATTAAGTCTCCATCTCCACATAAGACATAAGTATTAAAGTCAATTATTTTTTCTTCTGTATTGAAAATACTTTCTAAGTGTGCTTCTCCTAAAGCCATTCCTACAGCGGATGCGATTCCTTGTCCTAGAGGTCCAGTTGTCATATCTACTCCTGGTGTTACTTTATATTCGGGATGACCTGGAGTAATAGAATTTATTTTTCTAAATTGTTTTAAGTCTTCTATTTCGATATCATATCCTGCCATATGTAGTGTTGCATATAAAAGTGCAGAACCATGTCCAGCAGACATTACAAATCTATCACGATTAAAAAAGTCAGGGTTTGATGGAGAAATTCTCATGTGTTTAGCATAAAGCATATAAATAAGTGGTGCGGCACTTAATACTATACCTGGATGTCCACTTTTTGCCTCATCAATTGTATCTATTCCAAGACATCTTATTTGGTCTATTATTTTTTGATTTTGAATTGGATTATCATTATTTTTAATTGCGATCATACTATGACCTCCTTTAATGTCTTTATTATAGCATAAAAGAAAAAAGAAAGAAAATCATTTCTTCTTTCTGATTATATTAGTAAATAATCATTTTCCTTTTATTACTATTTATAGTTTTAAAATAAAAGAATTCCACCTAACTCAGCAATGATTTAGGTGGATACCAAAAAAATTATGGCAACACTCAACATGCAGATATTAAGTGTTCCTTTTTATTTTATTCAAGTTTCCTTGATAGATACATTATAACATAAAATGTTTTTATTAACAAGATGCTAATTTATTTCTAATTTATTTGATTAAAGCAACTATAATAACTATAACAGCAAGTATTATTCTATACCACATAAACACTTTGAAATCGTGTTTTTTCAAATATTTTAATAAATATTTAATGCAGATAAGTCCAGTTATAAATGATACTGTTATTCCAAGTAAAAATATTGATAAGTTGCTTCCTATTAAAACCCAAGTTTCTTTTTTTATAAGTTCTAAACATACTGCACCTGCAACTACGGGTGCTGATAAGAAGAATGAGAATTTCGCAGCAGATGTTCTATCTACTTTTAATCCTCTAGCAGCCGCAATTGTTGTACCACTTCTTGAAAATCCTGGTATGAGTGCAAAAACTTGACTACAACCTATTAAGAAAGATTCTTTTAATGTTATATTATCTATTTTTTTTAGTTGTTTACAATTTTTATCTACTATGTAAATAATTATACCCATTACAATTAGTGCTGCAGCAATTAAAAAGTAATTTGTTCTAACGAAGTTTTCTATTACATCTTCAAATAATACTCCAACTATTGCAGCAGGTATAGTTGCGACTACTAAATACCAAAGTATTTTTCCATCTTTATCTTTTACTCCTTTGGTAAATCCTTTTATAATCATATTTAAAAAGTCTTTATAGAAAAATACTAATATAGCAAGTAGTGTTCCAAGGTGTAGTGCTATATCAAAAGTTAAATCTAAGTTTTTTGGCATATTTCTTGCTATACCAAATAAATCTCTAAAAATTATTAAATGAGCACTAGATGATATTGGAAGGAATTCTGCGATTCCTTGAATAACACCTAATATGAATATATCAAAAAAGCCCATATTATTCATCTCCTAATTTATAACCAATTATAAGACCAAGTCCTAAGAAAACTATTCCTATAATTATTTGAATAACATCAAAATTTATAGAACTTACTTCATGATATACAGATACTGGTATAGCAATTACTGATGCGATAATAAATCCTAAAACTCCAAAGTATGTTTTGTGTTCAAATTTTTTAAGTAAGAATTCTATTAATTTAGCGACTAAAACAATACCTACTAATACTCCTATTCCAAATACTCCTGCGATTATAAGATTTGAAAAAACATTTTTAAAGTGAGTAAGTTCTTTTATAATTCCTACTACTGGGAAATAATAACCTAATAGCATAAGTACTAGAGAACCTGATACTCCTGGTATTATCATAGTAGCTGCCGCTATTACTCCTACTAAAAATAATGTTATATACCCTATTACACTTAAATTTGTAAAGTTAGCATTAGCAAGTCCACTACCAAATATTTCTTCTGAGAATGCTAGCATCATTACCAGTAGAAAAGTTAGAAGTGCAATTATATAACTTGTTGGTTGTTTTATTTCTTTTGTTCCTTTTACTTTATTAAGTAACATAGGAATTCCTCCTACTACTAATCCTACAAAAAATAAAGTGGTTGGTATAGGATAATGTTTAAAACTTGAGTCTATTAAATTACTCATAGTAATAATAGAAAGTCCCATTCCAATAAATATTGGTAATAAGAATTTTATATTTTCTTTTAATTTTGAAAAGAAATGACTTATAGCACCAATAAAGTCTTCATAAATACCAAGAGTAAGAGCAAGTGTTCCTCCACTTACTCCTGGAATAATATTGGCAATGCCCATGATAAATCCTTTTATAGCTAATATAATATTTTTTTTCATAATTCTCTCCTTCTAATTATCGAATAATTCCATTAATAGTGGAACTACATGACGTTTACGTGAAACACATCCTTCGAAGAAATGTCCTTCATCTAAATTATCTATTCCATAAACTGCTTCTAGTCCTGGACGAGATGCACTATTATAGATTATATATGATCCTTGTTTAATTATATCTGTCACATATAAAACTACTAGTTCATAATTTTGTCTTTCATATTCTTCATCTAATACTTTAACGTATTCATCTAATTCTTTTTCTATATCACTAAAATTCATGGTAAAGAATTGACCTACTGCAAATGTCTTATTATTAACAGTATATACTTTAAAGTCGTTATGTACTACATCTTCTTTTGTCATTCCTTTAAGAGATGTACCTGCTTTTAATAAATCCATACCATATTTTTCATAATCTACTCCTGCGATTGTAGATAAAGCTTCTACTGCGACTTTGTCTCTATTAGTTGCAGTTGGACTATTTAAAACTAGTGTATCTGATAGTATTCCAGATAACATCATACCTGCAATTTCTTTTGGAATGGTAACATTTTTTTCTTGATATAAATAATAAAGAATTGTATTGGTACTTCCTACTGCCATATTTCTAAAGTCAACAGGTAACGTTGTTGTGATACTTCCTAAGTTATGATGATCAATTATTTCTACTATTTCAGCTTCTTCTATTCCTGTTGCGCTTTGAGCCATTTCGTTGTGGTCTACTAAAATTACTTTCTTTGGTTTTTTGTCTGCTAAATCAGAAACTTTTAAAAGACCTAAACATTTATTATTTTTATCAACTATTGGATAGTTAGTATGACGATTTTTTGGATTAAGTTCCATTACTTCTGATACATATGAGATGTCTTCAAATTTTACTGGGTCATATATTCTTATCATTGTAAATATATAATTGGCAAGACTTATTAATTTAGTAATGTGAAATGTATCATAAGAGGATCTTATTATGTTTACTTTATTTTCTTCTGCTAGACGTAGATAATGTGGTTTTATTTCACAATCTCCTGATATTATTAAAAGTTTTACTTTAGATTCTATTGCATACTCAATAATACTATGTCTATCTCCTACTATTAAGGCCATTTCTGGATGTAGTTTTACTTTTTCTATAAATGTTCTACTACGATAAGCCGCAACTAAAATATCTGCTTCTAATTCATTATCATAACGAACTAAAGCTTCTCCTTTTAAAACTTTTAATAAATTATCATAAGAGGAATGAAGTCTTCTTACTGTTTCACTAATAAAAGTATATGATAAATCTTTTACTGTAATAATCCCTACTAATGTTTCATCATCTTTTACAACAGGAAGACCTGTAAGTCCTTCTTTTAACATTATTTGATAAGCATTAAAAATGGTATCTGTATGTTTTACCATAAATCCTTTATGATATTCTATGTCTTTTATTTGAAGTTTTACATCATTTAAGTATTTTGGTTCTGGTACGTTAAAATATTTAAGAGCATATTCTGTTTCTTTATTTATATCTCCTAAACTTCTTGCTTCGCATGCTTCTCCTAATTGATTTTTTAAATATGCCATTGAGATACTTGCCGCTAAAGCATCAGTGTCAGGTTTTCTATGCCCAAACACAAATGTTTTTCTCATTTTTATCAACCTTTCTTTTATTTCTTTAGAAAATTATATCATATAAATTATTAAAAAAAAAGTGTCGATAGACACTTTGTTATTTAAAGACTTAAATGCAATTTTTAAATATTAAAATACAAAAGTTGCATTTAGTCCTTTAATAGTATTTAAT